>JBFXHL010000028.1:0-25881 GCA_050177075.1 Sulfuricellaceae bacterium
CGGATGTGGGTACCGATGCAGGACTCGTCGTCCAGCACCCACATCCGCTGCTCGATGATGTGGCGCTCCAGGGGAGCGTCGTCGCGGAAATTAGGGATTACCTTTTCCAGGGCGTCGGAATAGAGAATCGCCCCCTGCACGTTCTTGGAGCCGGCCGCCTCGCCGCGCTCGAGCTGCAGCACGGACAGGCCGGCCTTGGCCAGGGTGTAGGCGGCGGCGTTGCCGGAAGGGCCGGCGCCGACGACGATGACGTCAAATTTCTCAGACATTGCTTATCTCCCTCAGCCTGCTTGTTTCAGGGTCGCCAGCTTCTGCCGGAAGGCCTCGGTGAGGGCCGGCAGGATGGTCATGGCGTCGCCGACGATGCCGTAGTGGGCGAAGTCGAAAATCGGCGCGTTGGGGTCGTTGTTGATGGCGATGATGCAGTCCGCCCCCTCCATGCCCACCCGGTGCTGGATGGCGCCGGAGATGCCGGCGGCGATGTAGAGCTTGGGACGCACCGTCTTGCCGGACTGGCCCACCTGGCGGTCCAGTTCCACCCAGCCGGCCTGGACCACGGGGCGGGAGGCGCCCACTTCGGCGCCCAGCACCTCGGCCAGGTCCCACACCAGCTGGAAATTCTCCGGTTTGCCCAGGCCCCGGCCGCCGGCGACGATGATGTCGGCGAAGGGCAGCTGCGGCTTGTCGCGGCTGTCGTCGGCGATGAATTCCAGCACCTTGGTGACGATGTCGTCCTCGGCCATCACCAGGGGATGCTCGACGATGCGGCCGCTGCGGCCGGGCGTCTTCTCCGGCATGGCCATCACCCGGGGGCGCACGGTGGCCATCTGGGGACGGTAGTTGAGGGTGACGATGGTGCACAGCAGGCTGCCGCCGAAGGTCGGGCGGGTGGAGAGTAGGCTGCGGTTGTCCGGGTCGATGGTCAGGCCGGTGCAGTCGGCGGTGAGGCCGGTCTGCAGGGTGGTGGCGACGCTGCCCGCCAGGTCGCGGCCCTGGGTGGTGGCCCCCAGCAGCAGGATTTCCGGCTGATAGGTGTTGACCAGTTCGGTCAGGCCCTGGGTGAAGGGGTCGTTGCGGTAGTCCGCCAGCACTTCGCTCTGCATCAGGTAGCAGAGGTCGGCGCCGTATTGGTAGGCCTCCTCGCAGAAACGCTTGGCTTCCTCGCCGGGAGCTGCCAGGACCACGCCGGCCAGTTCCACGCCGAGCATGTCGGCCAGCTTGCGGCCTTCGCCCAGCAGTTCCCAGGAGACGGGATGCACCTGGCCCCGTTCGTGTTCGATGAACACCCACACGCCCTTGTAGGCCAGCAGGCGCTCGTCGAGGACGATCTTGCGCTTTTTCTTGACTTGGGTTTCTTCGCTCATGGCTTTCTCCTAGGCGCGCTTGGCGAGTTCTTTTTCAACCAGGGGAAAACGCGCCGCCATCTTCGCCAGCAGCGCCACCGCCACGTCGGCGGGGGAGCCGCCCTCGACGGCGATCATTTCCGCCTTCTCGGCACGGGGGCTGGGAGTGAACACCTTGTTCACCACAGTCGGGGAGCCCTTGAGGCCGATCTTGGTCACGTCCTCGATACCGGCGGCGGTCTTGTCCCAGAATTTCATTTCGTAGCGGGCGGCGCGGAACATGTCGGGCATGGTGCCGAAGCGCATCTGGTTGGAACCCTCCAGCATGGTGATGAGGCAGGGCAGACTGGTCTTCAGCACCTGCACGCCGCCCTCGGCACGGCGTTCCACCACGATTTCCCGCTTTTCCTGATCCACCGACACGATGCGGGAGACGTAGGTCAGCAGCTGCAGGTCCATGCGCTTGGCGATGCCGGGTCCCACCTGGGCGGTGTCGCCGTCGATGGTTTGCTTGCCGGTGAACACCATGTCCACCGGCGTTTCCTTGGCGATCTGGCGAATGGTGGCGGCCAGGGCGTAGCTGGTGGCCAGGGTATCGGCGCCGGCGAAGGATTTGTCGGTCACCAGGATGGCGTCATCGGCGCCGAAGGAGAGGGCCTTGCGCAACGCCGTCTCGGCCTGGGGCGGCCCCATGGTGATCACCGTCACCTTGCCGCCGAAGCGGTCCTTGAGGCGCAGGGCTTCCTCCAGGGCGAACAGGTCGTAGGGGTTGATGATGGCCGGCACCCCCTGGCGCATGATGGTGTTGGTCACCGGGTGCACCCGGATCTGGGCGCTGTCCGGCACTTGCTTGATGCAAACGACGCTGTGCATGGCGTGATTCCTTTACTTGAGAACGATGCAGTCGTCCACCGGACAGGAATCGACGCACTGGGGACCGTCAGCCTCGCCCACGCATTCGGTGCAGGTCTCGGCATCGATGAAGAACACGCCGCCCTTCTCCTTGACCGCCTCGGTGGGGCAAACGGGCTCGCACATGGCGCAGTTGGTGCATTGGGTATCGTCGATTTTCATCGGCATGGCACTCACTCCTGTAGGGTTAATGGAATGTGTGCCAGCTTAGGGAAAAGGCTGAAAAAAGGGCGTAAAGATGAACGGCGCGGCCGTAAAAAAAGTGTAAACAGGCGTCGCTCAGGCCTCGAAGCGGTAGCCCACGCCGGTCTCGGTGATGAAATGCTCGGGCTCGGCGGGGTTCCGTTCCAGTTTCTGGCGCAGGCGGCTGACGTAGATGCGCAGGTAATGGCTGCTCTCGGAATAGGCCGGCCCCCACACCTCCCGCATCAGGTGGCGGTGGGTCATGACCTTGCCGGGATTGGCGGCCAGGACGCACAGGAGACGGTATTCGAGGGTGGTGAGGTGGACCGGCTCGCCGTTGCGGCTGACGCTGCGGCGGGAAAAATCGATCTCCACCTCGCCGAAAGCGACGCGGTGGCTGTTCTCCTGGGTCCGCAGGCGGCGGCGCGTCAGGGCCCGGGCCCGGGCCAGCAGTTCCCCCACCCCGAAGGGCTTGGTGAGGTAGTCGTCGGCGCCGCTGTCGAGGGCGACGATTTTGTCCTCCTCCTCCACCCGGGCGGAGAGGATGAGGATCGGCGCCTCCGACCAGCTGCGCAGCTCCCGCACCAGTTCCACCCCCTCCATGTCCGGCAGGCCCAGGTCCACGATGAGCAGGTCGGGCTTGCGGGTACCGGCCTCGATCAGGCCCCGCTGCCCCGACTCGGCCTCGAACACGCGATACCCCTCCCCTTCCAGGACGGCGCGCACCACCCGGCGAATCTGGGGCTCGTCCTCGATCAGCAATACCGTGATTTCCGCGTTCACAGGCTACCTCCGTCAGGGTCCTCTTCCTCTTCGATCATCGGCGGCGAACCGAGGGGCAGGCGGACCATGACGCAGGCGCCGCCCTCGGGCCGGTTCTCGGCGCGAATGGTCCCGCCATGGGCCTCGACGATGGTGCGGCATATGGACAACCCGAGCCCCACGCCGGGCTTGGCGGACTCGGCGCTGCCCCGGACGAAGAGGCCGAACACCTCGTCGCTCCGGCCCGGTGGAAAGCCGGGGCCCCGGTCGCACACCAGGAGGCAGGCCCAGTCGCCGTCCACGTAGGCGCTCACCTCGATGGGCGTGCCCTCCGGCGAGTATTTGTCCGCATTCTCCAGCAGATTCCACACCACCCGCTCCATCAGCACGGCATCGAACTCCACCAGGGGCAGCTCCTCGTCCAGCCGCACCCGCACCGGGTGGCGCGACTGGCTGAGCTTGAGGAGGCGCAGACTGGAGCTGATCACGTCGTCGAACAGCTGCCACTCCTTGTGGAGGACCACCTTGCCCGACTGCAGGCGGGCCATGTCGAGCAGATTGCTCAACTGGTTGTTCATCGCCCTGGCCTGGTTGCGGATGGCCAGGGCGGCCTCATGGGTGGCGGCGCCCGTCGGTTCGTCGGCCAGGGACAGGGAATCGGCCAACCCCACCAGGGCCGTCAGGGGGGTCCTCAGGTCGTGGGACAGGGCGGAAAGGAGGGAAGAACGCAGCTTCTCCGACTCCACCTGGACCTGGCTCTTCCGCACTATCTCGCCGTAGTGCAGACGCTCGACGGCGATGGCCGTGAGGGAGGCCACGGTCATGAAAAGCTCTTTTTCCTTTCGCGGATCGGCCCCCTCGCCGGCCGCCGTCACCACCATCACCCCCCCCGTCCGCGCCGCGGCCTTCAGGGGAAGGAACAGGGCCGGACCGAAGGGTTCGCCTTCCACCGGCTCGCCCCGCCGGACCGCTTCACGAATCAGGTCATCCAGGGCCTCCCTGCCGGAAAGCGGCACCTCTCCCTCCTCGTCCACCAAGTACAGCACCGCCCGATGGCCGGTCTCCGCCAGAAAAGCATCCAGGGCCTCCTGGACCCCCCAGCGGGACACCACCCCGGCCAAGTCCCGCGCCAACTGGTAGAGGCGCCTCGCCCCCAGCTCGCGGCTTTGCGCCAGGGAGGCCTGCTGCCGCAAACCGGTGGTCAGCTGCGCCGTCACCAGAGCAACCACCAGCATCACCATCAAGGTCAGCAGATGCTGGCCGTCGGCGGGAATCAGTTCCAGATGAGGGGGAACGAACACATAGTCGAACAGGAACACGCTCACCACCGCCGCCACGACCGCCGGCCCCCGGCCGAGCCGGACCGCCACCAGAAAGACGCAGAACAGGAACAGCATCACGATGTTGGCCAGGTCCAGCCAGTGACGCAAGGGAAGCGCCACCCCCATGGTCAGCAGACAGGCCCCCAGGGCCATCAGGTAGGCAAGAGGCGTATGCCCGCGAGGAATGCGCAAGGAAGCTCCCTATCCCCGCTACAGCTTCATCGGCAAAATCACCATCTGCATCCCCATCAGATGCAGGCGGCGCTGCAGGGCCAGGGCGGTATCGTTGTGCAGCAGGCGGGAGAGCCAGTTGTCGTGGACGAAAATCAGCTTGCTGGAGAAAAAGATGCTGTTGGGAAACTGCGCCGCGACTTTCTCGGCGACCTCCTGCAATTTCTCCACCGGGTCGGTGCCGTAATCGTAGAAGCAGGTGGCCGCCAGACCGTGGTGATGACAGTAATTGAGGAAGTAGGTCAGGGTCTCGTCCACGCTGTGCTGCATGGTTTTGATGGAACCGTCGCCACCGAAGTTGCGGGCATCCACCACCCCCACCGAAATGAAGACGAAATTCTTGAAATGGCCGGGAAAGAGGCGCATCACCCACAGCAGGGCGTGCATGCCCACGCCGCGGCTACGGCCCACGACAAACACCGCCGTCGGCTGGGTCGGGTCGAGGTGGGACACGGCCTTGATCTGGCCCACGGTCGGCATGGCGAACAACTGGTCCACCGCCTTCAACTGCCGCGACACGTTGTCGTAATGGCGCCGTATCACCAGGCAGACGCCCACCACCAGGCTGGTGATGAGAAGGGTCATCCAGCCGCCCTCGGTGAATTTCTCCACCACCGTCACCGCCAGGATGCCCGCGGTAATGGCCAGGCCCCAGGAGGACAGCAGCAGGCGCCACCACCACTGGGACTCGATCTTCCGGTTCCGCCACCAGTGCTTGCACAACCCCAGCATGGCCAGGGAGAACGTCAGGAACACGTTGATGCTGTACAGCACCACCAGGAGGGAAACGTCGCCCCGGCTCCAGAGCAGGATCAGCATCGCCGCCAGGCCGAAGAGCAGAATGCCGTTCTGGGTCACCAGGCGGCTGGACAAATGGCGGAAGCGGTTGGGCATCCAGCTGTCCACCGCCATGTTGGCCAGCACCGACGGCCCGCCGAGGAAGCCCGTGTTGGCGGCCACCAGCAGCAAGCCCGCCTCGAAGGCCAGGGTCAGCACCAGCATGCTGTGGCGGTTGTTCCAGTCGTGCATGATGTTGGAGAACACCACCGCGTTGAGGGTCTGCCCGTCCACGGGGCGCGCGTCCCATAGCAGGTAAAGCAGGATGATGCCGCCGGCGGTGAAGGACAGGGACAGGGCCATGTAGAACATGGTCCATTTGCCGGTTTTCACCCGCGGCTCCGCCAGGGTCTGGACGTTGTTGGACACCGCCTCGATACCCGTATAGGTGCCGCCCCCCAGGGAGTAGGCCTTGAGGAACAAGGCGGCGACGAACACCCATCCCATCTGGTGGGTGAAATTCACCGTCTCCGTCACGGTATCCATCACCATGCCGGGCAGGCGCTCCCCGTGGGCCAGGATGCCGTAAACGATCAGAAAAGCATGGGTGAAGGCGAAGCCGAGAAAAATCGGCAGCAGCACTTTAATCGATTCCTTCATGCCCCGCATGTTGAGGTAGAGCAGCAACACGACCAGGGCGATCTCGGTTTCCAGCTTGTAGACGAGAAAGTGCTTGGGCAAGAGGCTGAAAAAGGCGTCGGTGCCGCTGGCCACGGAAATGGCGATGGTCAGGGTGTAGTCCACGATCAACGCCGCGCCGGAAACCAGGCCGGCATGGGGTCCCAGCAACTGGGTCGCCACCTTGTAGCCGCCTCCCCCGGACGGGAACAGCTCGATCACCTGGTTGTAGGCCAGGGCGATGACGAACACCGTAAACGCCGTCGCAACGGCCAGGTACAGGCCCAGGTGGTTGTGGCTGCCGAGGGCGAGGAAGGCCTCTTCCGGACCGTAGCAGGAGGAGGACAAACCGTCCGCCCCCAGCCCCACCCAGGCGAGGAAGGCCACCATGGCAATGTGGTGGTGAATGTCCGGGCTGAGGGGGTCCCGGGGCTTGCCCAGCAGAATCTGACGGAAGTTAGCCACGAATGCCATGGGCGCTCCTTGGGGTGTTCAGCCCCTTCTCAGGCGGCCTTCCCCGCCAGCTTGCTGTGGCGGTAGGAGTAGGCGAAATAGATGATGATCCCGATCAGCAGCCAGACCACGAAACGCAGCCAGGTGATGGCCGGCAGGAAAGCCATCAGCGCGCCACAGGACAGCATGCCGAGAATCGGAAACACCGGATTGAGGGGGTTCTTGAACGGACGGTGCAGCTGGGGCTGGCGGATGCGCAGCACGATGACGCCGAAGCACACCAGGACGAAGGCCGCCAGCGTGCCGATGTTCACCAGCTCCGCCAGCTCGCCGAGGGGAATCAGCCCCGCCACCAGGGACATCAGCACGCCGCACACCACGATCACCCGCACCGGCGTGTGGGTCTTGTGGCTGACCTTGGAAAACAGGGGCGACAGCAGCCCGTCCCGGGACATGGCGAAAATGATGCGGGTCAGGCCGTAGTAGAGCACCAGCATCACCGTGGTGAGCCCGGCGATGACCCCCGTGGCGACCAGGGCGGAAGCCCAGTTGTAGCCCAGCAGCTGCAGGGCGTGGGCCACGGGAGAGGCCACGTTCAGTTCGGTGTAGGGCACGATGCCGGTGAGCAGTCCGGACACCAGGATATAGACGAGGGTGCAGAACACCAGGGAGGCGATGATGCCGATGGGCACGTCCCGCTGGGGGTTTTTCGCCTCCTCGGTGGCGGTGGAGACGGCGTCGAAGCCCACGTAGGCGAAAAACACGATGGACGCCCCCGCCAGAACCCCCACCGGCTTGCCGTCCGGGGCATGATCGAACCAGCCGAAGGGCATGAAGGGCTGCCAGTGCTCGGGGTTGACGTTGAACATCGCCACGCCGACGAAAACCGCGATGGTCAGCAATTTGACCAAGACCATGGCGGTGTTGGTGCGGGCCGATTCCCGCACGCCGAGGATGAGGAGCCCCATCAGCACCAGGATGATGGCGGCGGCGGGCAGGTTGATCAGCCCTCCCGCCTCCGGCGCCTTGGTCAGCAAGTCCGGCAGTTGGAAACCCATGGCTTTCATGGCGTTGTCGAAGTAGCCCGCCCAGCCGTTGGCCACCGCCGCCACCGACACGGCATATTCGAGAATCAGGTCCCAACCGATGATCCAGGCAACGATTTCACCGAAGGCCACGTAGCTGTAGCCGTAGGCGCTGCCGCACCCTCCCACGGCGGAAGCCAGCTCGGCATAGGCCAGGGCGGCGAAGGCGCAGGCGAAGCCCGCCACCACGAAGGACAGGACCACCGCCGGGCCGGACTGGGTGGCGGCGGCGATGCCGGTGAGGACGAAAATGCCGGTGCCGATGATGGCGCCGATGCCCAACAGAGTCAGATCGAAGGCCGACAGACAGCGCTTGAGGCCCGATTCGTGCAGTTCGTCAGGGGCAGTAGTCTTGGTGCGGAACATCCCCATGCGTCGCGTCCTCCCAGAATTTTTTCTATTAGTGAAAGTGCTAATTTTAGCCCATTCCGCCCGCAGGGCCTTCATTATTCCGTTTCCGCCACGGAATCGCGGCCGCCGGGGGTGACGCCGCAAAACACCGGGAACAGCAGGGGCAGCAGCATCAGGGTGAACACCGTGGCGGAAACGATGCCGCCGACGATCACGGCCGCGAAGGGCCGCTGGGTCTCGGAGCCGATGCCGTGGGACAGGGCAGCCGGCAGGAGGCCCAACCCGGCCATCAGGGCGGTCATCAGGATGGGCCGCAGACGGCTCACCGCCCCCTCCATCACTGCTTCGGCGACGCTCTTGCCGTTGCGCATGATTTCCAGGAACTGCTCCACCATGATCACCCCGTTCTGCACCGAAATCCCCGCCACGGCAATGAAGCCCACCGCCGCCGAAACGGACAGGTGCAGCCCGGACAGGGCCAGTCCCGCCAGGCCGCCGATCCAGGTGAAGGGCACCATGGCCAGGATCAGCAGGGCGAAGCGCATGGAGCGGAAGGCCCAGAACAGCAGGACGAAAATACCGAAGATCGACAGGGGGACGATGATCGCCAGGCGCTTCATGGCCCGCTGCTGGTTCTCGAACTGGCCGCCCCAGGTGATGCTGTAGCCCGCCGGCAAATGGACCTGGGCCTTCACCTTGTCCATGGCCTCGGCCACGAAACTGCCCTGGTCACGGCCGAGGAGGTTGGCCTTCACCGCCACGTAGCGTCCGCCCGCCTCGCGGCTGATGCGGGCGGGGCCCTGGCGCACCTCCACGTCGGCGATCTCGCCCAGGGGTATGGTGCCGCCCCCGCCGGGCAGGGCCACCGGCAGGCTGATCACGTCGTCCACCGCGTCCCGGTACTCCTGCTGCAGGCGCACGGTGACGTCGAAGCTGCGGTCGTGGTCGTAAAAGGTATTGGCCGTCATGCCGCCGAAGGCGGTCTGCACGGTGGCGTTCACGTCGCCCACGTTGAGGCCGTAGTGGGCCATCCGCCCCCGGTCGAGGCGGATGTCCAGCTCGGTCTGGCCGCCCACCTTGATCGCCGCCACGTCCGCCGAGCCGCGGATTCCCGCCAGAATCGCGGCCACCTGTTCCGCCTTGTCCTCCAGGATATCCAGGTCCGAGCCGAAGACCTTCACCGCGATTTCGCCCTTGACGCCGCTGATGGACTCTTCGACGTTGTCCTCGATCACCTGGGAGAAGTTGGTGGGCACGCCGGGAATGGCGCGAATCTTCCGCGTCATGTCGGCGATCATCGCCTCCTTGTCGGGGAAACGCCATTCGTCGTGGGACTTCAGATCGGCCAGGATTTCCAGGTTGTTGGGGCCCTTCGGGTCGGTGCCGTCGTCGGGCCGCCCCACCTGGGTGATGATCATCTTCACCTCGGGATAGGAGAGGAGAATCGCCCGCACCTGCCGCTCCACCTCCTTGGTCTTGTCCAGGTTGGTGGCGGGGGGCAGCGTGATGGTAAGCCAGATGTTGCCCTCGTCCAGCTTGGGCAGGAATTCGCTCCCCAGCTGCGGCGCCAGGACCAGGCACAGGGCCAGCAGCCCCACGGAGCCCATCACCAGCTTGCGCCGATAGAGGCCGGCCCAGTCGAGAAAATGGCGGTAGCGCTCCTGCAGGCGGTGCATCCACTCGGTGTGCTTTTCCGCCAGGTCGTGCTTTTTCAGGGAGAAGGACAGCAGCGCCGGAACCAGGGTAAGGGTGAGGAGAATCGCCCCCAGGATGGCGAAGGACAGGGTGAAGGCCATGGGGGAGAAAATCTTCCCCTCCACCCGCTGGAAGGTGAAGATGGGCAGGAAGGCGAGGATGATGATGACCTTGGAGAAGAGAATCGGATGCCCCATCTCCACGGCGGTGTTCTTCAGGGTGTGCATGCGCCAGCTGAAACTGGCGTGCTGGGGATTGTCCCCCAGCTGGCCGAGGGCGAGGCGCACCATCAGCGCCTCCACCAGCACCACGGCGCCGTCGATGATGATGCCGAAGTCCACCGCGCCGAGGGAAATCAGGTTGGCCGACATGCCGCGCAGGTGCAGCATGAAGAAGGCGAACAGCAGGGACAGGGGAATCACCAGGGCCACGGCGATGGCGGCGTGGGAAGAACGGAGGAAGATCAGCAGGATGCCCACCACCAGGGCCGCCCCCACCACCAGGTTCTCGCTCACCGTGTGGACGGTGTGGTTCACCAGCTTGGTGCGGTCGTAGGTCGGCACGATGCGCACGCCGGGGGGCAGCTTGGCGGCCACTTTCGCCACTTCCTCCCGCAGGGCGGCCACCACCTTGGAGGGGTTCTGTCCCTTGGTCATCAGCACGATGCCCTGGACCACGTCATCCTCCCGGTTGAAGGCCACCACCCCGGAACGGGTGCGGCCGCCGACTTCCACCTCCGCCACGTCGCTGACGAAAATCGGCTTGTTGCCGTCCCGCGTCACCACGGTGACGCGGCGGATGTCGTCGAGGGACTTGAACAGGCCGAGGGAGCGCACCACCAGGGCCTCGTCCCCCCGCCGCATCACCCCGCCACCGGTGTTGACGCTGTTGGCGCTGAGGGCCTGGGCCACCTGGTCGATGGTGACGTTGAATTTGCGCAGCAGGAAGGGATTCACCCGCACCTGGTATTCCTTCACCCGGCCGCCGAAGCTCACCACGTCCGCCACCCCCATCACCCGCCGCAGGGCGGGCTGGATGACCCAGTCCTGGATGGCCCGCACCTCATAGGACGGCATGTCCTTGGGGGCATCCACCACGTAGCGGAAAACCTCCCCCACGGCGGTGGAAAGTGGCGCCAGCTGGGGCTGGACGTTGGGGGGCAGGGTCGCCAGCGACAGTTTCTCCATCACCTGCTGACGGGCGAAGTAATCGTCGGTATTGTCGGCGAAGGTCAGGGTCACCACCGACAGGCCCATGATCGACACCGAGCGCAGCTGGGTCATGCGCGGCACGCCGCTCATGGCCCGCTCGATGGGCAGGCTGATGGCGCGCTCCACCTCTTCCGGGGCCAGGCCCGTGGCCTGGGTGATGATCTGGACCTGGACGTCCTGGACGTCGGGGAAGGCCTCCACCGGCACGTTGTTCACCGCGTACCAGCCGGCGATGATCAGGGCCACCGTGGCGGCGAGGACGAAGATGCGCTGCTGGAGGGCGAAGGTGACGAGTTTTTCCAGCATCTCAGTTCCCGGCCAGTTCGGAATTGAGCAACAGCGCCCCCGCCGTCACCACCCGCTCCCCTTCCTTGAGGCCGGTTTTCACATAGCTGTCCTCCGTGCCGCGGAACGCCATTTCCACCCGGCGCTTCTCCAGGGTCCCCGGCCGGGTTTCGACGAAGATGTAGGTGTAGAGCCCTTCCGTCACCAGGGCGGAATTCGGCAGCCGCGGCAGACGCTGGCCCTCCGCCACCGGCATGATGCGGGCGTACATTTCGGGCTTCAGGCGATGGTCCTTGTTGTCCAGGTCGCAGCGCACCGTCACCCGCCGGGTGGCGGGGTCCAGCACGTCCCCCACCGCTGCCACCTTGCCGATGAAATGCTCCCGGGGATAGGCGTCCACCATCACGCTCACCGTCTGGCCCACGCGCACCTTGCCCAAGTCCTTTTCGGCCATTTCCGCCACCACCCACAGGCGGGTCGGGTCCGTCACCACGTAGAGGGGATTCTGGGCGTCGGCGCGCACCTCCGTGCCGGCGTTCACCTGGCGTTCGGTCACCACGCCCGCCAGGGGCGTGCGCAGGGCGAAGCCGTCCTTGCCCAGGGCATCGGTGAAATTCAGGTTGTGCAGCCGGGCGCGGGCGCGGACGGCCTCGGCCTCGGCCTGGGCGGCATCGTCCTCCGCCGCCTCCAGGTCCTTCTTGGCCAGCACTTCCCCCTCGTACAGCATTTTCGACCGGGCCAGGGCCTGGGCCTTGGCCCGGCGGTCCGCCTCGGCCTTCAGGCGGTCGGCCACCGCCTGGGCGTAATCCGGGGAATCCAGCCACACCAGGGGCTGGCCCGCCTTCACCGTCTCACCGGTCTGGGCGACGATGCGGGTCACCCGGCCGTTGACCGGGGAGAAAATTTTCGCCGTGACATCGTCGTCGTAGGCGATGCGTCCGTGGAGGCCTTCCAGCATCGGAACAGGCAGGGCGTCCACGGGCTCGATGCGGAGGAAGGAGAGCTGGGGAGCGCCGGGGGGATAGCGCAGCACCTGGTTGCCGGCCTTCACCGGCGCGGGCGGCATCTCCTCGGTCTTCTCGCCCCAGTGCTTCCAGGCGCCGTAGGCCGCCCCCACCAGCAGGGCCGCCAGCGCGCCCCGTACGAGAAATTCCTTCTTCAGTTTCATTCCGTCTTTCCTTCTCCCGCCACCGCCGCCTTCCAGGCCGCGAGGGCCTTGGCGTAATCCGCCCGGGCGGTGGCTGCGTCAATCTGGGTAGCCTTGTAGGTCCGGCGCGCGTCGAGGAGGTCCATCAACCCCATGGCGCCGTTCTTGTATGCGAATTCCGCCGCCTTCGCGGCCCGCTCCGCCTCGGCCAGCAGGCCGTCGTCGTACTGCCGCGCACGCTTGGCGGCGCTGTCCAGGTCCCCCCGCGCGCCCTCCGTATCGGCCACGGCCTGGGCGCGCACCTGATCCAGCTGCTCCCGCGCCGTCTCCAGGTCTGCCTCGGCCCGGCGGATTTCCCCCTCGTAGCTGTAGTTGAGGAAGAGGGGGACGCTCACCGCCACGCCGTAGGAATTGGCCGCATAACCGCTGCCGGTGGGGTTGTGCTCGAACTGGACGCCCACGTTGACGTCCCGCGTCTTCAGGGAACGGGCCAGCTCCCGGGCGGCTTCGGCGGCGTGGACGCGGTTGAGGGCCGCCCGCACGTCGGGGCGATGGTCGATTTCCACCTCGGTGGCGGGCGGTTCCGCCGTCACCGCCGGCCAACCATCGGCGGCGACGATTTTCGCCGCGCTGTTTTCCTTGCCCAGCAGATAGGCCAGGACCAGGCGCGCCCGGGCCAGGTCGTTGGCCGCCTGGCGGGCGTCGTTCTCGGCCCGCAGGGCTTCCACCCGGATGCGCGCCAGCTCCGCTCCGGCGATATCGCCCGCCTTGAGCCGCAGCTCCCCCGCCGCCATGGATTTGCGGTACAGAGCCGCGCTCTCCTCGGCGATGCGGCTTTTTTCCTGAGCCAGAACAAGGTCGTAGTAGGCCTGGCGCAAGACCATGCGCTGGCTGCGCAGGGCGTCCGAATAATCCTGCTTCGCCGCATCCAGGCGCCACTGGGCGCTGCGCGTGCGGTGCTCGCGCTTGTCGCCCCGCTCGAAGGTTTGCGACAGACCGATGACGGTATCCATCATCTTGTCCCGCAAGCCGCCCGTGCCCAGGCCTGGCTGCCGGCTGAGGGAGGAGACGTTGATGGAAAGCTGGGGGTTGGGCCGCTGGGCGGCGCTCACCGCGTCCGCCTCCGCGCCTTCCACGGCGGTGCGCGCCAATCGGACCTCACGGCTATGCTCCAGCCACAGCTCCTCGGCCTGCGTCAGGGAAAGGTGGGAAAGGTCGGCGTCGGCCCGTGCAGGCTCGCAAAGGAGGAGAATTGCCGCTATAGTTGTCGCGACGAACCAAGTGCCGGCGCGGAAAGTTTTGATCATGAAACGTCGGTGAATCCAGAAAAAGGCCGGTAATTCTATAGCCGCCATCTTACGACATGCTTACAAACCCATGCGCATTCTAATCGCCGAAGACGACGACGTGCTCGCCGACGGGCTCAGCCGCTCCCTGCGCCGTTCCGGCTACGCCGTGGACCGCGTGGCCAAAGGCACCGACGCGGACGCCTCCCTGTCCCGGGAAAATTACGACCTGGCCGTGCTGGATATCGGCCTGCCGGGCATCGACGGCATCGAGGTGTTGAACCGCCTGCGCAAGCGAGGCCAGACCGTGCCGGTGCTGATCCTCACCGCCCGGGACGCCCTGGAGGACCGGGTCAAGGGCCTGGACCTGGGGGCGGACGACTACCTGGTCAAGCCTTTCGCCTTTCCCGAACTGGAAGCCCGCATCCGCGCCCTGATCCGGCGCGGCCAGTCGGGCATGAGCTCGACCCTGAGCCACGGCCCCCTGGAGCTGGACACCGCCGGACGCCGCGTCACCCTTCTCGGCCGTCCCCTGGAGTTGCCGGCACGGGAATTCAACCTGCTGGAACTGCTGCTCCTGCGCAGTGGCCGCATCGTCAGCAAGGAACAGATTCTCCAGGCCCTGTGCGGCTGGGAGAAGGAAATCACCCTCAACGCGGTGGAAGTGTACGTCCACCGTCTGCGGGCCAAATTGGAACCGGCGGGCATCGCCATCCGCACCGTGCGCGGCCTCGGCTACCTGCTCGAAAAAGCGGATGAGTCCTGACCGCAGCCTGCGCCGGCTGCTGCTTTCCTGGCTGGCCCCCACGCTGCTGGTGATGCTGCTGGGCGGTGCCCTCACCGCTCACTTCATCGCCCTCGACGCCGCCGACACGGCCTACGACCGGGCCCTGCAAAACTCCACCCTGGCCCTGGCCAACCAGATCGTCATCGACCGGGGCATCCTCACCCTCAGCCTGCCCCCCGACGCTCAGCGCATCCTGCTCACCGACAAGTACGACCGGGTCTATTACCTGGTCCTCGGCCCGGTGGGGGAATATATCGCCGGCCACCGGGGCCTGCCGCTGCCGCCGGAAAACCTGAAGGAGAGGGAAGGCCGCCTCACCTTCGACAGCGATTACCAGGGCACGCCGATTCGGGTCGCCGCCGTCCGTCTCCCCACCGTCCAGGGGACCATCCTGGTGGAAGTGGCGGAAACCCTGGTGAAGCGCAACAACATGATGCGCGAGATCCTGCTCGGCATGGTGATCCCCGAGGTCCTCCTGGCCCTGGCCGCGGTGGGGCTGGTCTGGCTTGGCGTGGCGCGGGGCCTGGCTCCCCTGGAGCGTCTGCGGGAGGAAATCGCCCGCCGTTCCCACCAGCGGCTCTACGCCCTGCCGGAGGAGGAAACCCCCACCGAAGTCCGCCCGGTGGTGCATGCCCTCAACAACCTGCTGGAGCACCTGCGGCAGGCGATGAACGCCCAGAAGCGCTTCATCGCCAACGCCGCCCACCAGCTGCGCACTCCCCTCGCGGGCCTGCAGTCCCAGGCGGAACTGGCCTTGCAGCAGCCCGCCTCGCCGGAGCTGCGCCATACCCTGGAACAACTGCACACCGCCGCCGTCCGCGCCTCCCACCTCACCCAGCAGCTGCTGGCCCTGGCCAAGGCCGAACCCAGCGGATTGCGCCCGGACACCCATCGCCCCCTCAACCTGGCGGACGAAGCCAGGGCGTTGGCGGAAGAATGGGTCAACCGGGCCATCAAGCGCGACATCGACCTCGGCTTCGAACTGCAGGACGCCCCCGTCCTCGGCGACGCGCTCCTGCTGCGGGAGCTGCTGGCCAACCTGCTGGACAACGCCCTCCTCTATACCCCTCGCGGCAGCCAGGTCACCGTCCACACCTTCGTCCGCGGCAAGCTGTCCGTGCTCCAGGTGGAAGACAACGGCCCCGGCATTCCCGAGGAAGAGCGGAGCAACGTCCTGGAACGCTTCTACCGCCTCGGCGAGGGCGCCGACGATGGCTGCGGCCTGGGACTCGCCATCGTCAAGGAAATCGCCCAGGGCCACGACGCCGAACTGTTCCTCGACACGGCCTCCTCGGGCCAGGGGCTGCTGGTGGAAATCCGCTTCCCGCCCCCGGCTTGATCTCCTGGCGCAAACCGCCGCGCCCATCTATAAAAGATGGAGAGCGGGCTCCTCGGCGGGGCTCGCGGTCTTTTCCCCCCTTGTCGAGTGCAGATCGGTCGGCATGCAAAAAAAGAACGGACATCAACGCCCCCCGCGGAAGACCCTGGACGCCTGCTTCGGCGGCGCTCCCCTGGTGTTCTACCTGCGCCGCAAGGAAGGAGGGCTCCCCTTCGCCTACGTCAGCCCGAACGTGCTGGCTCTTCTCGGCCATGCCAGGGAAAACTTCGAGGCGAAGGAGGATTTCTGGGCCGCCTGCCTCCATCCCGACGACCGTTTTCACCTTCTGGACCAGCCTTCCCCCTTGCAAAGCGTCGGCCGCGCCGCCGTGGAATATCGGCTGCGGGACGGGCAGGGAAACTACCGCTGGATTCGTGACGAGCCCGACCGCCGCGCCGAGGCGGACGATGACCCCTTCCTCGCCGGCTACTGGCAGGACATCACCCCCCTGCGCCAAGACGGTAGCCAGCGGCCCGACGCCGGCTCCCCCCTACGCATCAGGGAGCCCATCGCCCAGGAATTGCTGGACCAGCTTCCGCAACACCTGTTCTGGAAGGACGCGAACGGGGTATTCCAGGGCTGCAACCGCGCCGGCGCCGCCGCCCTGGGCCTGGCCCACCCGCGGGAAATCGTCGGCAAGACGGATTTCGACCTCTACCCGGACGCGGCCGTCGCCAACCTGCTGCACCACCAGGACATGGCGGTCCTGCGCAGCGGAATCCCCCGCGTGCACGAGACCGTCCCCGCCGCCGCAAACGGCGAAAGCGCCTGGCTCGACCTCACCAAGGTGCCGCTCTTCGACCCCGATGGCCGCGTGCGGGGACTGCTCATCAGCTATCAGGACGTCACCGCGAAGAAGCAGGCGGAGATCAGCCTGCGCCAGTTCAAGCAGGCGGTGGAGCAAAGCTCCAACACCATCCTCATCACCGATGCCCACGGCGCCATCACCTACGTCAGCCCGCAGTTCAGCAAGGTATACGGCTATTCCGCCGAGGAAGTGATCGGGCGCAACCCCGGCCTGCTCAAGTCCGGCCACACCTCGGCGGAAACCTATCGTGCCCTGTGGGAGGCGCTCTGGTCCGGCCACAGCTGGCACGGCGAATTCCTCAACCGGCGCAAGGACGGCTCCCTGGTCTGGCAGGTGGCCACCTTGTCCCCCCTGCTGGACGAGAAAAACCAGATCACCCATTTCATCGCCATCGAGGACGACATCAGCGAGCAGAAGCGGATCGAGGCCTCCCTGCGGGAAAGCGAGGAAAAATTCCGCTCCCTGGTGGAGGACGCCCAACTCATCGCCTACGAGGCCGACCCCGCCACCTTCCGCTTCACTTACGTTTCGCCCCAGGCGGAGGCCATTCTGGGCTTCCCCCTGGAGGAGTGGTACCGGGACAAATTCTGGGCCGACCACCTGCATCCCGACGACCGGGCCGAAGCGGTGAACTTCTGCATGACCGCCACCCTTGCGGGCCGGGACCACCGCTTCGAATACCGCATGATCGCCCAGGACGGCCATGAAGTGTGGTTCGACGATCCCGTTCGCATCATCCGCGGCGACGACGGCACGCCGTGCCGCATACGCGGCCTGATGATCGACATCACCGAGCGGAAGCAGGCGGAGCTCGCCCTGAGGGAAAGCGAGGAACGCTTCCACCGCCTGGTGGACGTCTCGGAGGAGGGCATCCTCATCCACGACGGCAAGCGTCTCCTCGACACCAACCCCGCCCTGACTCGGCTCTTCGGCTATAGCCGCGAAGAGATGGCGGCACTTCCTCTCCTGGCCTTGGTCGCGCCCGCCCACCAAGCCCGGGTGCGCAACGCCATCCGCCAGAAACGCGGCACGCCCTACGAAATCTTCTGCCGGCGCAAGGACGGGTCCGAATTCACCGCCGAAGTCTTTGGCAAATCCATCACCTATGAAGGCAAGCCGGCACGGGTCGTCACCCTGCGGGACATCACCCAGCGCCGGGCCCTGGAGCAGAACCTTGCCCGCCTGTCCCGCCGCCACGCCACCCTGAGCCGGGTGAACCAGCTCATCGCCTATTGCGACAGCGAAAAGGAACTGTTCCACGACCTGTGCCGCAGCCTGGTGGAGGTGGGCCACTTCAAGGCCGCCTGGGTGGGCATGCTGGCCCCCCACGGCGACATCCGGGAGTTGGCCCACTGGGGGCCGGTCAAGCGCCTGCACTTGACCCCCTATTCGCCCTGCGACCCGGAACACGACCCCGTCGCCAAGGCCGTCGCCGCGAACGACCTACAAGTGTGTAACGACCTTTCGGCCCTGCCCTGCACCGCTCAATCCCTGGAGGAAACCCTCAAATCAGGCCTGCTGTCCATCGCCGTTGTCCCCCTGCGCCGCGATGGCCGCATCGTCGCCGTCCTGGCGATCTACGCGGGAGAAACGGGCCTCTTCGACACCGAGCATCAGGCATGGCTGAACCAGATCGGCCAGCACCTGTCCTTCGCCCTGGACACCCTCGACCAGCAGCGCCAGCGGCGGGTGGCGGAAAAATCCCTCCACGAAAGCGAGGAGCGATTCCGCGCCATCGCCAACTACACCTACAACTGGGAAAACTGGGTCGACCCCCAGGGCCGGCTGCGCTGGGTCAATCCCGCGGTGGAGCGCATCACCGGCTACACGCCGGAAGAATGCTACGCCATGGACCATTTCCCCCTGGAGCTGATTCACCCGGAGGACCGGGATATCGCCCTGGATCACTTCCACCGCACCGTGACCGGCGAGCACGAGGATGTCCCGCTGGAATTCCGCTTCGTCCGCAAGGACGGCGCGGTACGCTGGGGCGCGGTGGCGTGGCAGAACATCTACGATTCGGCGGGGCACCATCTCGGCCACCGCTCCAGCGTGCGCGACATCACCGAGCAGAAGCTCGCCGTCGCCCGCCTCTTCGACACCCAGCAAATGCTGCAGCTGGTGCTGGACCACGTACCCCAGCGCGTCTTCTGGAAAGACCGCGATTCGGTCTACCAGGGCGGCAACCGGGCTTTCCTGGAGGACCTCGGACTGAACGACGGTTCCGCCCTGGCAGGCAAAAACGACTTCGATTTTTATCCCGCCGAGCTGGCCGGCGCCTACCGCGCCGACGACCAGGCCGTGATGGCCAGCGAAACCGCCAAGCTGGACTACGAGGAGCACACCGAGGTCGCCGGCCTGGGACAGCGCCACGTCCTGACCAACAAGCTGCCGATCCGCAATGCGAACGGCGAGGTCATCGGCATTCTCGGCTCCTACAGCGACATCACCGAAACCAAACGGACCCGGGAGCAGCTCCACGACACCCTCAACGAGCTGCAGACCGTTCTCGACAACGCCCAGGTGGGCATCACCCTGGTTCGAGACCGCCGCGTCGTCTGGGCCAACAGGCCCCTCCTGGCCATGTTCGGCTATTCCCTGGAGGAAATCCAGGAGCAGCCGGCCCGCCTCTTCGATCCCGCCGACGACGGCAGCCCCTTCACCCCCCTCGACGGCAACGTCCATGAGCACGAGCTGCGGCTGCGGCGGCGGGACGGCAGCGCCTTCTGGTGCCACCTGCGGGGCTCGTTCCTCGACCCCGGCGCGCTGGACAAGGGCAGCATCTGGATTCTCCTCGACATCGATCGCCTCAAGCACGCCGAGGACGAACTGCGCCGGCTCAACGAGACCCTCGAGCAGCGCGTCCGGGAACAGACCGACAAGAGCCTGGAACAGGAGCGCCTACTCATCCAGCAAAGCCGCCGGGCCGCCATGGGCGAGATGATCGGCAACATCGCCCACCAGTGGCGCCAGCCCCTCAACGCCCTCGGCCTGGTGGTGCAGAACATGCTGCTGGACTACCAGGAAGGCACCCTCGACGCCCAGATCATGCAAGGCTACATCACCAAGGCCCGGGCCATGATCCAGCAGATGTCCACCACCATCGACGACTTCCGCAACTTCTTCCGTCCCAGCCGCACCGTCAACCGCTACAACCTGGTGCAGTCCATCCGCGAGGCCCTGAGTCTGATGGAAGCCAGCTTCCGCAACCACAACATCACCGCCACCCTCGAGGGGCCGGAAGAAGTCGTCGTCCTGGGCCACGCCAACGAATTCGCCCAGATCATTCTCAACCTGGTCAGCAACGCCAAGGATGCCCTGCTGGAAAAGAACACCCTCTACGGCCGCATCGCCATCCGCGTCAGCGCCACGGACAAGGAAGCCGTCATCACCGTGGAGGACAACGCCGGCGGCATCCCATCGGAGATTCAGGAAAGGATTTTCGACCCCTATTTCACCACCAAGGCCAGCGGCACCGGCATCGGCCTCTACATGGTGAAGACCATCCTGGAACAGCACATGGGCGGCCGGATCAGTTTCGCCAATACCGCCGACGGGACGGCGTTCCAGATCACCCTCCCCCTTCAGCACGAACCCGCCTCGCCTGGGAGCAGCCCGCCATGCACAACGAACACCTGAAACAGCTGACCCTGCTGTACGCCGAGGACGACGCCAGCATCCGCGAGGAGCTGGTCCATTTCCTCACCCCCCGGGTCGGCACGCTGCTGGTGGCCCAGAACGGCCAGGAAGCCTGGGAACTGTTCACTGCCCACCGCCCGGACCTCGTGGTCAGCGACATCATGATGCCGGTGAAGGACGGCCTGAAGCTGGCGTCGGAAATCAAGGAAAAGAACCGGTCCGTGCCGGTGATCTTCACCACCGCCTTCAACGACACCCAGTACCTGCACCAGGCCATCAACCTCGGCATCGACGGCTACGTCCTCAAGCCCATCGACCTGGAGAAGCTCTCCGAAGCCCTGGTCAAGGGCGCCGAGCCGCTGCTCCAGTCCCGCCAGCTCGCCGCCAACAAGGCCATGCTGGAGGCCTACCACGAGGCGGCAGAGGAGGAGCGCTACCTGGTGGCGGAACTGATGGGGCGCATGATGCGGCCGGAGAACCTCAAGGACCCCCATCTCCACTACTGGCTGCAGCCCACCGAGGTGGTCAGCGGCGACCTGGTGGCCACCTACCGAGCCCGCAACGACCGCTTCTACCTCATGCTCGCCGACTCCACCGGCCACGGCCTGCCGGCGGCCCTCAACCTGCTGCCCATCAACCACATTTTCTACAGCATGGCCGGCAAGGGCCTGCCCATCTCCCTGATCGTGGAGGAAATGAACTGGGCGGTGAAGGAGCAGTCCCCCGCCGACCGCTACGTGGCCGCCCTGCTGGCCGCCATCGACCCCCACAACCGCGTGATCGAAATCTGGAACGGCGGCATTCCGCCCGCCCTGCTGATCGGCCGCAAGGGGGAGGTAATCCATACCTTCAAGTCGGTCAACCTGCCCCTGGGCATCCTGGACCGGACCCTCGCCGCCCGGACCGAGATTTATCAGTGGCAGGAGGAGGGAGGACAGTTCATGGTCTATTCCGACGGCTTGGCGGAAGCGGAAAACGAACAGGGGGAAAGCTTCGGCGCGGAGCGGCTCGTCGCCACCCTTCGCGGCGCTCCTCCCGCCGAGCGCCTGGAGGCCGTCCAGACCGCCGTGAGGGGACATCTCGGCAGCCGCCATGCCTTCGACGACATGACCCTCCTGCTGCTCGACTGCAACGCTTGAGCGCCCCTCAGCCTTCAGCAGGGGACGGCAGGTAGGACTCCAGCGCTATCCCCCATGCCTCGGGGGATTCCCAGCCCACCAGGGCGTCCGCGCCGCCGCTCCCCATGGGCGCGGCGAGGTCCACCTCGTAGGGCTCCACGGCATGCCCCCGGCGGCTGTCGTAAACCACCCGCACCCGGGGAAGCAGCATGTTCTTCGGGTTCTGCGCCACGACGACTCCCAGCCGGCCGCTCTCCAGCCGCACCAGGGTGCCGTCGGGGTAAATGCCCACCATGCGGATGAAGTGCCTCACCAGCTCCTCGTTGAAATGGAACTTGCCCCACTCCTGCAGCTTGCGGATGGCCTCGGCGGGCTGCAGGGGGTCGTGGTACACCCGGGCCGAGGTGATGGCGTCGTAAACGTCGATGATGGCCGCCATCTGGCCGAACTGGGAAATCCCCTCCCCCCTCAGGCGCCTGGGGTAGCCGGAACCGTCGTAACGCTCGTGGTGCTGCGCCAACACCTGCCGAGCGATGGGCGGCACCCAGGCGACATCCGCCAGCAGTTCCTCGCCGTAGTGGACATGGTTCTTCATTTCGTCGAACTCCGCCTCCGTCAGGCGGCCGGGCTTGTTGAGCACCTCCAGGGGAATGCGCATCTTGCCCACGTCGTGGAGCAGGGCACCGATGGCCGCCTGGTGGGACAACTCATGGCCAAGCCGGAGGAAACGGCAAAAACCAGCCATCTGCACGCCCACGCCGACGGAATGGCGGAAGGTGTAATCGTCCTGGAACTTCAGGCGCGACAAGTGTCCCAGGGTGGGGGCATGGCTCAGCAGCGTGTCGGCCAGCTCCCCCACCGCCTCCTCCAGGGCATCCAGCTCCCGCTGCCGCCCCAGGCGCACCTCCCCCATCACCCGCTGGACGAAGCCGTTGGCCTCGCGAAACGTCTCCAGGGCGCCGGCCACCTCCTCCGCCGAAGGCTCGCGGGCGGCGGGCGCATAATGGCTTTCCCCGGCCAGGCCGAGCAGCTCCCCCTCCAGCTGGGCCTGGACCTCCTCCAGGCCGGGCGAGTCGGGGACATCGCCGCCACGGGTGGTGTCGATGTAGAGCTCCCGCACCCCCAGCTCGGCGATCTTGTCGATGGTCGCCTCGCCATTGACCTTGAAGCGGTGAAGAAAAAGGGGATGGATGACCGTGCTGCAGTTCAGGTCGTGGACGAACATGCCCGGCTTGAGCTGGTGAAGGCCGATTTTCTTGATCATGGGAATCCGTGTTCGTTCCTGACGGCGCCGGAATTCAAATTATTCTTGGGCACCTCGAAAAACCGTCGCGAGCGGCCCGAGTGCAAGGCGGACGGAGCACAGCGACCGAGACATATCAAATAGATAGGCGAGGGAGCGAGCACCGCCCAACGCAGCAATTGGGTCGCGCAGCAGATTTTTCGAGGTGCCCTCTTTTCGCGATTTTTCCAGCATAGCTGGCGGCAACAAAAAGAAAAGGGATTAACCTTCTCCGCCCCTTCGGCTATCCTGACGCCATGCTCACCTGGCTCGCCCACGACACGCCCTTTCCCCCCGTGGAACAGGCCCTGGAAGAACCCAACGGCCTCCTCGCCGCCGGCGGCGACCTCTCGCCGGGGCGGCTGGTGGACGCCTACTCCCGCGGCATCTTTCCCTGGTTCGGCGACGACGAGCCCATCCTGTGGTGGAGCCCCGACCCGCGCATGGTGCTGTTCCCGGCGGAGCTGAAGATTTCCCGCTCCCTGGGCAAGACCCTGAAGAAGGGCGGCTACGAAGTGCGCCTGGACACCGCCTTCCGCCGGGTCATGGAGGCCTGCGCCGAGCCCCGGGACGGCCAGCCCGGCACCTGGATCGTCCCCGCCATCATCGACGCCTACTGCCGCCTCCACGACCTGGGCCTGGCCCACTCGGCGGAAACCTGGATCGACGGCGAGCTGGCTGGGGGGCTCTACGGCGTGGCCCTGGGGCGGATGTTCTACGGCGAATCCATGTTCACCCGCGTCAGCGACGCCTCCAAGATCGCCTTCGTCCACCTGGTGCGGCAACTGGAGCGCCAGGGCTTCGGCCTGATCGACTGCCAGATAAAAACCGCCCATCTGGCCTCCCTCGGCGCCCGGGAAATTCCCCGCGCCGAATTTCTCGCCCGCCTCGCGGAATTGGTAAACTATCCCTCATCCCCCGGCGCCTGGACCCTCGACCATGACCTCCTTGCGTGACCTGCCCCTGGGCCGCATCCAATTTTTCCTCACGCCGCCCTACCCGTGCAGCTACCTGACGGAGCGGCAGGCCCGTTCCCTGGTGGCGGCCCCCACCGAAGCCATCGACGGCGCCGTCTACAGCGAGCTCATCAACATGGGATTCCGCCGCAGCGGCTACCACACCTACCGCCCCCACTGCGACGCCTGCAAAGCCTGCGTGCCGGTGCGCATCCCGGTGGACGAATTCGCCCCCAACCGCTCCCAGCGCCGCACCTGGGAGCGCAACCGGCACCTGGCGACGGACATCCTGGAACTGGGATTCAACGACGAACACTACGACCTCTACCGCCGCTACCAAACCTCCCGCCACGCCGGGGGCGGCATGGACCAGGACGACCGGGAGCAATACGGCCAGTTCCTGCTGCAAAGCAGCGTGGACAGCTTCCTCGCCGAATTCCGCGCGGACGGAGAGCTGCGCATGGTGAGCCTGGTGGACCGGGTGCGCCAGGGCCTCTCCGCCGTCTACACCTTCTTCGACCCCCGCCAGCCCAAGGCCGGCTACGGCGTCTACAACGTCCTGTGGCAAATCGCCCTGTGCCGGGAACTGGAACTGCCCTACCTCTACCTCGGCTACTGGATCGCCGAAACCCGCAAGATGTCCTACAAGACCAACTACCGCCCCCTCCAGGGCCTGGTGAACGGCACCTGGCAGCGGCTCGAAACAAGCTGATAGAATCCCCCCGAACCCATCCCGCGAGACCCCAACCATGCGCCAATACCTCGACCTGATGCGCCACGTGCTGGAGCACGGCCATAAGAAAAGCGACCGCACCGGCACCGGCACCACCAGCGTGTTCGGCTACCAGATGCGCTTCAACCTGGCCGACGGCTTTCCCCTCGTCACCACCAAGAAGGCCCACCTGCGCTCCATCATCCACGAACTGCTGTGGTTCCTGAAGGGCGACACCAACATCCAGTACCTCAAGGACAACGGCGTCACCATCTGGGACGAATGGGCCGACGAAAACGGCGACCTGGGCCCCGTCTACGGCTACCAGTGGCGCTCCTGGCCTGCCGCCGACGGCCGCCATATCGATCAAATTTCCCAGGTGGTGGAGCAGATCAAGTGCACCCCCGATTCCCGCCGCCTCATCGTCTCCGCCTGGAACGTGGGCGAAATCGACAACATGGCCCTCCCCCCCTGCCACGCCTTCTTCCAGTTCTACGTCGCCGACGGCAAGCTCTCCTGCCAGCTCTACCAGCGCAGCGCCGACATCTTCCTCGGCGTGCCCTTCAACATCGCCTCCTATGCCCTCCTCACCATGATGATGGCCCAGGTCTGCGGTCTGAAACCCGGCGACTTCGTCCACACCCTGGGCGACGCCCACATCTATTCCAACCACATGGAGCAGGTGGCCCTGCAATTGAGCCGCGAGCCGCGCCCCCTGCCGATCATGAAGATCAACCCCGAGGTGAAGGACATCTTCGGCTTCAAGTTCGAGGATTTCACCCTGGAGGGTTACGACCCCCACCCGGCGATCAAGGCGCCGGTGGCGGTTTGAGGACCGACGCCGTGTTTGCCGAAAATTACGCCGCGTTTCGCGGCGGACGTCGTGGACAGGCCGAGCGTCGAAAGGAATGGGACGGTTTTATGCGGCGGAAGCGCCGGGGTTATATTTCAAAAGTGAAATCTAATCAATAGTTAAGCGCGATAGGCCGTGCCCATTGGAACTGGAACGAGTGCATATGCACAAGAACAGGGGCTTTATGAAGGAGGGGGGATTGTGATAGCGTCGAAGCGTTGCGAACGCTTGACGTATAACGCGAGCGTTAATTCGTACAAGCGGTACGAACGCTTCGGGTATTCTTCAACTTTTTCCCCTATTTCTTTCTCAAGCACCGCAGGTCCACAGCGGCGGTTCTTACCCTGTTCGTATGCACGGCCCATCGAGCCTAACTTTGCGTCAGACCGGACACGCTCATCGCACGTTCAACAACGAGGAAAACTCAAATTGATAGAGTCCACGGACGTGGTGTAAATGCGGGTGATGGTGTGAGGCCATCGAAGATCTCCGGTAAGGTTGTGTCAATCAGCGTGCAATTTTGACCAGGTAACAGCGTCGAATTTTGACCAGGGGGTCAGGCGTTTTTCTTACGCTGTTTGAAGCGGTAGGAATCGTTTCCGGTTTCCAGGATGTCGCAGTGATGGG
>JBFXHL010000029.1:0-25420 GCA_050177075.1 Sulfuricellaceae bacterium
CGACGCTCTTCCGATCTCCCTGGAACGGGTCGATCTGGACCTGGACGGGGTGGAGGAGGTGTTTCTCCACAACGACGCCATCCAGGTCGTGATGGCCGAGGATGGCGCCGCTGCGGTAAGGGAGTTCGATGCCTACGCGCTGAAGCACAATTTTGGCGATACCCTGCGTCGCCAGCCGGAACACTATTACCGCAAGATCCAGCTCCAGGAAGGCGCCCGCCAGCACAAGCTGTGGGAGGAGGGGATCGCCTCCGCCCACGACCGGGTGAGCTTCAAGCATGTCATCACGCCGGCGGACCTGGTGTTCGACGACTACGGACGGGCGCTGTTTCTCGACGCGGTCGTGGCGGGAAGCGGTGAGCGCCTGCCGGTGCGGGATTACGCCGCCGAGCTGCGCCGCCGGGAGGGCACGCTGGAATACCGGTCGGTGGCCAATCACCTGAACAAGGTGATCGGCGTCGAGGGCAGCCGGCTGCAGGTGTCCTACCATTTTCACGGCAAGACGCACCAGGAATTCAGCACCGAGATCAACCTGGCCATGCCGAGCTGCGACGGTCCGGCAGGGCGCTATGTCCATCGGGGCGAAGTGCCCTGTGGCTTCGGCCAGCAGCTGGAGCTGGAGGGCATGAGCGAACTGGTGCTGGAGGACGATGTGATGGGCGGCAAGCTCATATTGCGCACCAGCCGTCCGGCCAGGCTGGTCGGACGGCCCCATTTCACCGTTTCTCAATCCGAGGCCGGTTTCGAGAAAATCATGCAGGCGGTGGTTCTGACCCTAAGCTGGGGAGTCGGCAGCCATCCCCAGCCTATCGAGGTTTCCCTGGAAGTGGTTCCGAAGCCGTAGCCGGTTCGGTGCTCCCGAATCGCCCGGCCGGCATGGATAGAGACGGAGGGATAGGGTAAACTGTGCCCTTTACCCCGTAGCAGGAACCTCATTCATGGCTGAGCAGAAGGTAGCGAAACACAAGGTGATTTACCTCACCTATTCCATCATCGACGACGCGGGCAGCGTGTTCGAGCAGTCCGATGTGCCCGTGGGGTACATTCATGGTGTGGGGAGCGACCTTTTCGAGCAGATTGAGCATGCCCTCGACGGCAAGGCCGTGGGGGAGCGGGTGGAAGTGACCCTGAGCGCCGAGGAGGGCTTCGGCCCCCACCGGCCCGAATTGACCTTTACCGATGACATCGACAACGTGCCGCCGGAATTCCGCTATATCGGCGCCGAGGTGGAGTTCGAGAACGAGCGCGGCGAGAGCATGCAGTTCCGGGTCACCCGCATCGAGGACGGCAAACTGACCATCGACGCCAACCACCCCCTGGCGGGAAAAACCATTACGTTCGTCGTGGACGTGGCCGATATCCGCGACGCCACCCCGGATGAAATCGCCAACGGCGTCCCCGCCGATTCGGCTTCCTGCTACCTGCAATAAGCGGAGGCGCGGTGAACGGCCGCCTCGTCATTCTTGCCTGCGGCAACCCCAGCCGTGGCGACGACGCCCTGGGGCCGCTGCTCCTCGAACGCGTCGCGGCCCTTCCCTCGGCTAGCTCACTTGCCCCGGTACTGATCACCGATTTCCAGCTCCAGGTGGAGCACGCCGCCGACCTCGACGGGGTCGGGCTGGCCTTGTTCGTCGACGCTAGCGTGGCCGCCGCGCCGCCCTTCAGGCTTTCGCGGTTACAGCCGGCAAAAGAGGTGGGCTATACTACCCATGCCCTGTCTCCGGCGTCGGTATTGGCCGTTTTCCGGCAAGTGTACGGGCGCGATGCCCCCCCCTCGTTCCAGCTGGCGGTGAGGGGCGAGCGATTCGAATTGGGCGAGGCGCTGAGCCCAGCCGCTGCGGCGAACCTGGAGCAGGCTGTGGAACTGGTGGACAAGCTACTGGCCGATCCTTCGCCCTCTTCCTGGGACGCCTACTGTAAATAGGGCCGTGCGCGGCGAGCGCCCGGCGCAAAAGAAGGAAGCTTCATGGAACATCTGGAACTGGTCAGCTTCAAGGTCTGCCCCTTCGTGCAGCGGTCGGTCATCACCCTGCGCTACAAGAATGTGCCCTTCGACATCACCCATATCGACCTGAATCATCCGCCGGAGTGGTTTGCCGCGATTTCGCCCTTCGGCAAGGTGCCGCTGCTCAAGGTGGGCGACAAGGCCGTCCTGTTCGAATCGGCGGTGATCAACGAATACCTGGACGAGATCACTCCCGCCCCGCGCCTGCACCCTGAAGACCCGTTGCGGCGCGCCATCAACCGGGCGTGGATCGAATTCGGTTCGGCCTGCCTCGCCGATCTGTACATGCTCTCCGTGGCGGCGGATGAGGCGCAATTCGAGGAGTGCCGCAGCAACCTGCTGGGCAAGCTGCGGCGCCTGGAGGCTGACCTCCAGCCGGCGCCTTATTTCAACGGCGACAGATTCTCCCTCGCCGATGCGGCCTTCGCGCCCTTGCTGATGCGCCTGGAACTGCTCAATCAGGTTCATTGCGTCTTCGAGCCGGCCGAGTTTCCCAAGCTCGAGGCGTGGAGCGATGCGCTGCTGGCCATGCCGGAAGTCAAGGGATCGGTGGTGCATGATTTCGTGAAGGTGTATTTCGACCACATCCGTGGCCGGGGCGGCTATCTCGCCTCCTGTCTGCCCGCGGCCTAAGCCATGAATCTGTACGGCCTGCTGGCGGTGGGCGGCGGCGCGGCGGCGGGTGCCTGGCTGCGCTGGTGGTTGGGGCTGCTGCTCAACCCCATTTTTCCCACCCTGCCCTTGGGTACCCTGGCCGCCAACCTACTCGGGGGCTATCTGGTGGGGGTGGCGGTGGCCTTTTTTTCCCAGCACGCGGGGCTGCCCCCGGAGATGCGCCTGTTCGTCATCACCGGCTTCATGGGGGGACTGACCACTTTCTCCACCTTCTCTGCCGAAGTGGTGGGATTGATCGGGCGCGCCCAGTACCTGTGGGCCTTGGTCGCCGTGGGGAGCCATCTGGCCGGCTCCCTGATCATGACGGGTCTCGGCTTTCTTACCTTCAAGCTTTTGGCCAAATCCTAGCGAGGCAAATGCGTCATGCCAGGAACCTTCCTTCGTTTTTACGTCCATGAAAATCGCCGCCATAACGGCATCCTGCTGTACGACTGGCTGTTGCAGGAAGCCAAACGGATCGGCATCAACGGCGGTTCCGCCTACCGGGCCATTGCCGGCTTTGGCCGCCATGGCGTCATGCACGAGGCTCATTTTTTCGAGCTGGCAGGGGATTTGCCGATCGTGGTGGAATTCTTGCTGACGGCTGAAGAGGCGGATAGCTTGCTGGCATCGCTGAAGCAAGCGTCCCTGCAGCTGTTTTACGTGCGGCAGCAGGTGGAATTCGGCGTTCTGGGATAAGGAGACCTGCTTGGTGCCGGGTGATCTATAGTGAATGGGCGTGGTACTACTTGCCTTCCCGCCAACGGCTCTCAAGGAGAACAAAGATGAGGAAATTCTGGTTGCTGCCCCTGTTTCTTTCAGCCGCTTTTGCTGCCCAAGCCGCCGACCAGCCTGCTCCGGCTCCCCAGAAAAAGCAGTTAACCCAGCAAATCTACGGCTATCAGCTGATGACGCCGGAAGAACGTACCGATTACCGGGCTAAGATGCGCTCGGCCAAAACACCGGAAGAGCGCCAGCAGGTGTGCGAAGAACATCACGCCCAGATGCTCGAGCGCGCCAAAGAAAAAGGCGTGACCTTGCCCGCCGCGCCCCGCTGCGGAGCGGGGCGGCCCGGGCCGAGACGGGGAGGGGGACGTGGTCCGGGGGCAGGCCCCGGGATGGGACCAGGAGCTGGAATGGGTCCGGGAGCCGTCCAGCCCCAGTAACGCTGAAGTCAGGAAAGAAAAACCCCGCTGCGGCGGGGTTTTTCTTTGGTATTTTTGCTGTTAGGGGATGTCCTAATTGGCAGCGGCGGCAGAGGGGGGGGATTATTCGTCCTACCTAGGGCGAACAAGGGGGCTCCATGGCGGCTACAAGGCTAAGCTACGAATGTGATGGGAACGTGAGGAATTGTTGCAGCTGCCGCCACTGGTCCCCGCCACGGAACTGCCTCAACGGCAAGCTGTTCGCGGTGGGCGGGGACGGCAGGGGCATCTGCCGCTGGCGGCTGCACCATGGCGGGCAGGGTTACACCACCTCCTACGATTCCAACCAAGACTGCAGCGGCTGGGAGGACATCGAACATTGTCACCAGGTGGCTAGCCTAGACGGTTGATTTCCCGGATCTGTTCCTGGCCGATGAGCTCGAGCAGGGCGTGCAGCTGGCTGGACAGCAGGTCCAGCATGTCGTCCGCCGTAACGATGCCCGCCAGTTCGCCCTTTTCGTTCACTACCGGCACGCGGCGGATGCCGTGATTGCGCATGAGTTGGATGGTCTCCCAAATGCTGGCGTCTTCATTGACCACCGTGGGATTCGGGGTCATGACTTCGGTGATTTTGAGCCCGTCCGGCTTCAGGCCCGCGGCCACCACCGACAGGACGATATCCCGGTCGGTGACGATGCCCACCGGCACTTTTTGCGCGTTCACGACCACCAGCGAGCCGACGTGGGCCCTGCGCATGAACAGGGCTGCCTCGACGATGGTATTGCTGTCGTTGGCGACGGCCACTTCGCGGATATAGATTTCCTTGATCGTCATAAGGTTCTCTTGTCGGAAACTCAGATTTCTTCTTCGACGGCGATAAAGCCACAGGGGCATTCGTTGGCGCAGAGACCGCAGCCCTTGCAATAATCGTAATCGAACACGTAGTGGGAACCGTCCGAGGCCAATTCCTTGGTTTTCAGCACCGCCTGGTCCGGGCACAGGGTCCAGCAGTTGTCGCAGGCGAAACAGTTGCCGCAGGAGAAGCAGCGGCGGGCTTCCAGGGATAGCTGGCTGAGGGAGAGCCCCCCTTCGATTTCCTCACAGCCGAGACGCTTGTCCACCGGCAGCACCACTTCGCGCTGGCGCGGGGCGTGCTCGTAATAATTGAGGTTCAAGCGTTCGAAGGCGAGGGTGGGGGCCTCGTTCTCCTCCGGCGCCTTGTCTTCGCGCAGGAAGGCGTCGATGGCTTCTGCGGCCCGCCGGCCATCGCCGATGGCGCCGCTGACGGTGCCGCTGCTGCCGGCGCGGGCATCGCCGCCGACGAAAATGCCGTCCTGGCCGGCAATGCGCCCCCAATGATCCACCTCGAAGGCATTCTTCTGATGCAACAGGGCTTCCATGCCGAAAGGATCGACTTCCTGGCCCACGGCGGGAATGACCTGGTCCACGTGGAGGACAGTCTCGGTGCCTTCGAAGGCGACGGTTTGTTTCTTGCCGCCCTTGTCCATTTTCTTCATGTGCACCAGCTCCATGCCCACCACTTTCTCGCCCCGTAGGATCAGGCGGCGAATGCCGCGATGGGTATGGATGACCACGCCCTCCTCGAGGGCCTGGTCGATTTCCCGCCGAATGGCGGACATGGCTTCTTCCTTGGGGACATCGGGACCGGGCAGGGCTTGGTGAGTGACCACGTGGACCTCGCCCACGCCGGCGCGTTTCAGAATGCGCGACAGGTCGATGGCGGTGTTGCCGCCGCCGACAATGGCGACGCTCTTGCATTGGGGCACCGAACCCATGGCCACCCACTCCTTGAGGAGGTCCAGGCCCACGTGGAGGTCCCGCTGGACCACGCCGTCGATGCTCCACTCGCGGCTTTTCTGGTCGCCGGGGCCGAGGAACACCGCAGAGTAATCGGCCTTCAGTTCGTCCAGGGAAACATCCCGTCCGAGGCGATGTTGGGGACGGAAATCGATGCCCACGGCGAGCAGTCTGCCCACTTCAGCGTCCAGTACCAGCCGCGGCAGACGGTAGGCGGGCAGGGCGGTGCGCAGGATGCCGCCGGGCTCCGGCAATTGGTCGAATAGGGTGACGTTGTAACCCCGCCGAACCAGGTGGTAGGCGGCGGACAGGCCCGCCGGCCCGGCGCCGACCACGGCCACCCTGAGGGCGGACTTGCGGGGTTTTTCCACCGGGTAGGCCCAGCCCTGTTCGATGGCCTGGTCCCCCAGCAGGCGCTCGATCTTGTGGATGGCGAGGGGCTCGTCGAACTGTCCCCGGTTGCAGGCCGATTCGCAGGGGTGGTGACATACGCGGCCGGTGACGGCGGGCAGGGGATTGACCGCCACCAGGGTTTCCCAGGCCTGCTGGAGGTGCCCTTCATCCACCTTGGCGATGTAGGCCTGGGCATCCTCCCCCGCTGGGCAGACGGCGTGGCAGGGGGCGGACAGCTGGCGGTGGTAGGGTTTTTGCACCCGCCAGGTGCCGGTTTTGAAGTTGAGGGAAGTACCGGGCAGGGCAAAGCCGCCGCGGGTCAGAATCAATGCCATGGTTCGTGTCTCCTTATGCCCAGCGCATGCCGCCGCGCTGTACCGTGTCGGCTCCCTCGCTGTCCAGCTTGTCCGGGGCTTCGCCGCGCAGGCCGTAAACCTCGATGTTGTGGTCGGCCAGGGCCTGCAGGTGCTCCAGTTCCTCACGGGCGCGGGGGTCGTCCTGGAACAGGTGGCGGAAACGCTGCTGGGCCTTGAGGTAGTCGGTCACCGGCTTGATGTCGCGGAGCGGCATGGCGCCGGCCAGACGTCCCCGCTCCAGCTCGATGATCGGATAAAGCCCCGTCTGTACGGCCAGCCGGGCAACGGCGATGCTCTGGTCCCCCTCGTGGCCCCAGCCCAGGGGGCAGGGGGCGTGAATCTGGAGGAAAGTGGGCCCTTCGATGGCCAGGGCCCGGCGTACCTTTTTGCGCAGGTCCGAGGGATAGGCTACCGACGCCGTGGCAGCGTAGGGAATGTGGTGGGCGGCGATGATGGAGATGATGTCCTTCTTCAGATGCCGCTTGCCCATGCGCTCCTTGCCCGGCGGCGAGGTGGTGGTCATGGCCGCGTGGGGGGTGGAGCTGGAACGCTGGATGCCGGTGTTCATGTAGGCTTCGTTGTCGTAACAGACGTAGAGCACGTTGTGGCCCCGCTCCAGCATCCCGGACAGGGCCTGGAAGCCGATGTCGAAGGTGCCGCCGTCGCCGCCCTGGGCGATGACCTTGGTGGACTTGCCCTGGGCCTTCAAGGCCGCTTCCATCCCCGAGGCGATGGCGCCGGTGTTCTCGAACAGGGAGTGCATCCAGGGTATCCGCCAGGCCGATTCGGGCCAGGGGGTGGTGAAGATTTCCAGGCAGCCGGTGGCGTTGGCGATCATCACGTCCGGTCCGGCGGATTCCGTCACCAGCCGGGCGGCAAGGGCCTGGCCGCAGCCCAGGCAGGCACGGTGGCCGGACTCCATGGCGCGGAAACGGAGCTGGCTGTTGCGCAGATCGGGAATGGAGGGCGCGGTGTCGGCGGTCATGTCTTCGGCTCCAGGGGCGGGTTGTTCGTTATTCGTTTTTGCTGGCCGCGATCATAGCGGCATAATATGAAACTTATATTAGTTCACCCATCGTGGAATAGACAACGTGAAAAGCCTTTCCCAAGCCCTCGTCAGCCAATCCCTCCTCGATGCCGTCAGCCAGACGGCAGCGGAAAGCCCCCGGCGCAGGATGAACCGCAATTTTCACGACACCAACGAGGCGCCCTGCCACCGGCTTCTCAACGCCATCGAGCCCGGGTCCTACATCCAGCCCCATCGCCACCTCGACCCCAACAAGGAGGAGTCGATAATCGTGCTGCGTGGCGCTGTGGGGGTGGTTTTTTTCGATGATGCCGGGCAGGTGCTTGGGACGGCGAGGCTTGTTCCCGGCGGCGAGAATGTGGCGGTGAACATTCCCGTCGGCGCCTACCATTCCGTTCTCGGCTTGGAGCCGGGGACGGTGTTTTTCGAAGCCAAGGCCGGTCCCTACCTGCCCCTTCTCCCCGCGGAGAAGGCGCCTTGGGCGCCGGGGGAGGGGGATGCGGGGGCAGAAACTTACTACGCCGGGCTGCTGGCGCAGGTGATGAAGGCCTAACCAACCAAGGAGGTAACGATGAGCGGAGAAAACAGTACTCGGGTGACCATTCTCACGGGCCATTACCGCATCGTGGGGAACATCGACCTGCTCCCGGGGGCACGGGTGACCGATTACCTGGCCGAAGCGCGGGAGTTCTTTGCCGTCACCAACGCGGAAGTGTGGGACCTTGACGGCCGCAAGATTTCCGCCGGGGCTTTCATGAACGTCAATCGCAACCGCATTGAAGTCATGATGCCCGAGTCGTAGCGCCTGTTTCGGAAAATCCCGCGCCCGATAGTCCGGTGCCGACTGCCGCCCGTTCCGGCCGTGGCATAGGGTTAGTATTTATACGGATTTGCCCGACCCCGCCTTTTGTTAATATCATTTTTATCATTTTATGGGTAAAAATGTTAGGTGCAAGCCATGTCGAATCCGGATCGGGCGGAGTGTCCCAGCGTGGGCTGCGAAATTCTCGATGCGCAGCATGCCAAGTTGTTTGCGTTGTTCCGGGAGCTCAGGGCGGTGCCCCGGGATGCCGATCCCCTGACGGAGTATCGCTTGGCGTGCAAGGCCTTGCATGAACTGGTGGACTACACCCGCGTCCACTTCGGGGAGGAGGAACGGCTGTTGGAGGAGGCGGGCTACCCGCATCTCGACGAGCACCGCGCAGAGCATGACCGCTTTCTCAAGCGGGTGTCCGAACTCGAGGAAAGCATGCACTTCGGCGAAGGCGTCACCTCCCTCAATATCTTCTGCAGCCTGCTGGAGGAATGGTGGACGAACCATATCCTGAAGTCCGACCGGCAGTACGTCCCGTATCTCCAGTGCGCTTCCTGATTTTTCCTGGCGCTTCCGGGAAAAATTAGTAAAAACCCTAATTCATATTCCGGGTTGTCCTGATATCTCCCAAGTGCCGTCCGCCCTATTATTCTCCCAAGGAAGTCCGAAACGGAGAATAAATCATGAAAAGGGTAGATGCCTACGGCGCAGAATACGAAGCCTTGAGCGGGCAGAACAAGCATCTGCTGGTATTGCTGCAGCAGCTCCGTGGCGCGCGGAGCATCGAGGACCCCTTGGCGGCGTACCGCTTGTCGTGCGAAACCCTGCGCGAATTGTCCGACTATGTGCGGACCTATTTTGCCGAAGAAGAGCGCCTGATGCGGGAATACGGCTATCCCCAATACGAAGCCCACCGCCGGGAGCATGTGAATTTTCTCGAAACGGTATTGGAAGTGGAGGAGGCCATGCGTACCGGGGAGGAATTGACGACCCCGGGCTTCTTCTGCGACATGGTCGGCGAGTGGTGGGAGAAACACGCCCTGGGGCCCGACCAGCAGTTTGCCGCCTACCTTCTGGCCAACGCCACGGCCGCCGCCTAAGCCGGAAAAGGGCTCAGGCCGTCTCCCGTCGTTCGAAGGAAAAGTATTCGCCCGAGCCTTCCGATACCTCCACCTGTTCCACCCGCGCGGCATCCGGACCGCGCCGGGACCAGGCGACAAGGGTTTCGACGTCGGCCTCCTCGCCCTGGACCATCGCCTCCACCCATCCTTCCCGTCGGTTGCGCACCCAGCCGGTGACGTTCAGCGCCTCGGCCTGAAAGCGCATCGACTCCCGAAACCACACCCCTTGAACGCGGCCCCTGATGACGAGGTGCTTGGTGACGCGCATGGAGGAATCAGTATTTCCCGTGCTGACGGGAAATGTAATTCGAAAGCTCGATGTATTGCAGGTTCATGCGCCGCAGGATGGCGTGGACCGTGCGCAAGATGGCGCGCATCACCCGGTAGGCCAGCCAGGGCTGGTTGTTCACCAGGGCCTCGAAGGCGCTGCGCTCGAGGATGAACACTTCGGTGATGCCGATGGAGCGCAGGGTGGCGCTGTGGGGCTGGCCGTCGATGAAGCCCAGTTCCCCGGCCATGTCGCCCGGATTGAGGACGTGGAGGGACACCCATTCGCCGCCGGAGGTTTTCTTGCACACCGCCAGGGCGCCGTCGATGACCAGGTACAGGCTGTGGTCGACGAGCCCTTCCTCGATGAGAATTTCCTCGCCGGTCAGGGTGCGGCGGGTGACGATATTCGCCAGCACGGCGCACTCCTCGGGGGAGAGTTCTTCTCCCAGGGAGGAGTCGCGCAAGATGGTGATCGTGTCGTTGTCGGCCATGGAGGGTGCCTTTCCGGGTGATGGGATTCACCACCCAGTGTAGCCCATCCCGGGAGGGGTTTACTTCACCTTCATGCCCGGCTGGGCGCCCTCGTCCGGGCTGAGGATGAAGAGGCCCGGCTCGCTGCCCGAAGCGGCCAGCACCATGCCCTCGGACAGGCCGAATTTCATCTTGCGCGGCGCCAGGTTGGCCACCATCACCGTCAGACGCCCCACCAGCTTTTCCGGCGCGTAGGCGGACTTGATGCCGGCGAACACCTGGCGGGTGCCCAGTTCGCCCACGTCCAGGGTCAGGCGCAGCAGCTTGTCGGCGCCTTCCACGTGCTCGGCGGCGGCGATGCGGGCGATGCGCAGGTCCACCTTGGCGAAGTCGTCGATGGAAATGTGGGCCTCGGCGGCGGGCTTGGCCTCGTTCTGCTGCTTCTCGCCGTGGCGGGCCTGGGAATGGGTTTCGGGGGCGGGGGCGAGGGATTGTTTGTTGGCGTCGATCATGGCTTCCACTTGTTTCGGGTCGATACGGGTCATCAGGTGCTGGTAGGGGCGGATTTCGTGGCCCAGCAGCAGAGTCTGGGCATCGCTCCATTGCAGCGCCGGGATGTTGAGGAAGGCTTCCACCTCCGCCGCCAGCTTCGGCAGCACCGGCTTGAGGTAGAGGGTGAGGAGGCGGAACAGGTTGAGGGAGACGCTACATACCTCGTGCAGATTGACTTCCTGGCCGTCCTGCTTGGCCAGCTCCCAGGGTTTGTGCTCGTCCACGTACTGGTTGGCGAGGTCGGTGAGGCGCATCACTTCGCGGATGGCCTTGCCGTACTCGCGGGCATCGTAGAAGGCGGCAATTTCCGCCGCCGATTGCTTGAGTTGGTCGAGGAGGGCCGTGTTGCCGATATTGTCCGCCAGTTTGCCGCCGAAGCGCTTGGTAATGAACCCCGCCGCCCGGCTGGCGATGTTGACGTACTTGCCGATGAGGTCGCTGTTCACCCGGGCGGTGAAGTCGTCGAGATTCAAGTCGATGTCGTCCACGCCGTTGCCCAGCTTGGCGGCGAAGTAGTAGCGCAGGTATTCCGGGTTCTTCAGGTGATCCAGGTAGCTGCGGGCGGTGATGAAGGTGCCGCGGGACTTGGACATCTTCTGGCCGTTGACGGTGAGGAAGCCGTGGGCGAAGACGCCCGTCGGCGTGCGGTAGTCGGCGAACTCCAGTTCGGCGGGCCAGAACAAGGCGTGGAAGTAGAGGATGTCCTTGCCGATGAAGTGATACACCTCGGTGCCGGCCTTGGCCGCCTTCTCCCGGTCCCAGTAGTCGTCGAAGTCGATATTCTCGCGGGCGCACAGGTTCTTGAAGCTGCCCATGTAGCCGATGGGAGCGTCGAGCCAGACATAAAAGTACTTGCCCGGCGCGTCGGGAATTTCGAAGCCGAAGTAGGGGGCGTCGCGGGAAATGTCCCAGTCCGACAGGCCGCCCTCCAGCCATTCGTTGAGCTTGTTGGCGGCGGCGTCCTGGACCTGGGGCGGGGTGATCCAGCCCTTGAGGAAGTCGCGGCAGCGCTCGTCGGAGAGCTTGAAGAAGTAGTGGTCGGAGGACTTGCGCACCGGCTTGGCGCCGGAGACGGCGGAGTAGGGCTCGATCAGTTCCGTGGGCTGGTAGGCGGCGCCGCACGCCTCGCAGGAGTCCCCATACTGGTCCTTGGCGTGGCACTTGGGGCACTCGCCCTTGATGAAGCGGTCCGGCAGGAACATGTTCTTCACCGGGTCGTAGAACTGCTCGATGGAGCGTACTTCGATCAGGCCCTGGGCCTTCAGCTTGGCGTAGATGTCGTTGGCGTAGTGGCGGGTTTCCAGGGAGTTGGTCGAGTAGTAGTTGTCGAAGCCCACCAGGAAGCCGTCGAAGTCCGCCTTGTGCTCCTGCCAAACCTTGGCGATCAGTTCCTCGGGGGTGATGCCTTCCTTTTCCGCCCGCAGCATGATGGGGGTGCCGTGGGTGTCGTCGGCGCAGACGTAGTGGCAGCTGTGGCCCTGCATTTTCTGGAAGCGGACCCAGATGTCGGTCTGGATGTATTCCACCAGATGGCCGAGGTGAATGCTCCCGTTGGCGTAGGGCAGGGCGGAGGTGACGAGGATTTTGCGGGACATGGCGGTTTTTCTGGGGAAACGTCAAAACCCGAATTGTAATGGAAATGCCCGTCAGGCGGAAAACGGCAGGCAATAACAAAGTAAATTTGTCGGGAATAAGGGATTTGAATAAAATGGGGGCTTGGTAAGGTCCCCCGCGGGGGATTATTTGTTAAACTTGCACCTTTTCGTGCAGAACCCAGATTTAGAGGATTCGTAATGGCGATTTCCGAACAGCAAGTACAGGCCGCCCTCCAGGAACTGATCGACCCCAACACGGGCCGTGATTTTGTCTCCGGCAAGAGCGTCAAGAACATCCAGATCGACGGCGACAAGGTCAGCGTCGACATCGTCGTCGGCTACCCGGCCAAGACCGTCCAGGGCCAGCTCGCCTCCCTGGTGGCTGATAAGCTCAAGGCCGCCGGCGCAGCCGATGCCGCCGTCAATGTCTCCTGGAAGATCGTTTCCCACAGCGTCCAGCGTGGCGTGGAACTGGTGAAGGGCGTGAAGAATATCGTCGCCGTGGCTTCCGGCAAAGGCGGCGTGGGCAAGTCCACCACCGCCGTCAACCTGGCCCTGGCCCTGGCCGCCGAGGGCGCCAAGGTGGGCATCCTGGACGCCGACATCTACGGCCCTTCCCAGCCCACCATGCTGGGCATCCACGGCCGCCCCGAGGCGGTGGACAATCAGACCCTGGAGCCCATGACCGGCCACGGCCTGCAGGCCATGTCCATCGGCTTCCTGATCGATGTCGAGACCCCCATGGTGTGGCGTGGCCCCATGGTCACCCAGGCCCTGGAGCAGCTGGTGCACAATACCCACTGGCAGGACCTGGACTATCTGGTGGTCGACTTGCCCCCGGGCACCGGCGACGTGCAGCTGACCCTGGCCCAGAAGGTGCCGGTGACCGGCTCCGTGATCGTCACCACGCCCCAGGACATCGCCCTGATCGATGCCCGCAAGGCCCTGAAGATGTTCGAGAAAGTGGGCATCCCCATCCTCGGCATCGTGGAGAACATGAGCCTGCACATTTGCTCCAACTGCGGCCACGAAGAACGCATCTTCGGCGAGGGCGGCGGCGAGAAGATGTGCCAGGACTACAACACCGAGTTCCTCGGCGCGCTGCCCCTGGACATCACCATCCGCCAGGGCACCGACGAGGGCAAGCCAACGGTGGTGGCCGACCCGGATGGCCGGGTGGCGGAAATCTACCGCGGCATCGCCCGTCGGGTAGCGGCGAAGATCGCCAAGCAGGCGGAAGACCACAGCCGGAAATTTCCGAAAATCGTCATACAAAACACGTAAGGTGACAGGCGTGCGGCGGAAAAATGCTTCTCCTCACGCCTTACACCTCACTCCTCACGGGGGGAACGATGAGCATCAAGTCCGACAGGTGGATTCGCCGCATGGCCGAGGAGCACGGCATGATCGAGCCGTTCTCGCCCACTCTTGTGCGTGAGGTCGACGGCGGCAAGATCGTGTCCTACGGCACTTCCAGCTATGGCTACGACATCCGCTGCGCGGGCGAATTCAAGGTGTTCACCAACATCAACCACACGGTGGTGGACCCGAAGAATTTCGACCCCAACTCCTTCGTCGAGATCGAGGCCGACCACTGTATCATCCCCCCCAATTCCTTCGCTCTGGCGCGGACGGTGGAGTACTTCCGCATTCCACGCAACGTGCTCACCATCTGCCTGGGCAAGAGCACCTATGCCCGCTGCGGCATCATCGTCAACGTCACACCCTTCGAGCCCGAGTGGGAGGGCCACGTGACCCTGGAGTTCTCCAACACCACGCCGCTGCCCGCCAAGATTTACGCCAACGAGGGCGTGGCCCAGGTGCTGTTCTTCGAGGCCGACGCGGACGATGTGTGCGAAACCTCCTACCGCGACCGCGGCGGCAAGTATCAGGGTCAACTGGGCGTGACCCTGCCCAAGATCTGATCGCCTAGCGATATCCCGAATTACCTTACTCTTGCCTGAAGGAGATGGGCATGCGCTTCCGTTTTCCCGTTGTCATCATCGACGAAGATTTCCGTTCCGAGAACGCCTCGGGCCTAGGCATCCGCGTCCTCGCCAAGGCCATCGAGGACGAGGGCATGGAAGTGCTCGGGGTCACCAGCTACGGCGACCTGACTTCCTTCGCCCAGCAGCAGAGCCGGGCCTCCGCCTTCATCCTGTCGGTGGACGACGAGGAACTGGCCAACGAGGAGGAGCAGACCATCGCCGAGCTGCGGGCCTTTGTGGAAGAGATTCGCTTCCGCAATGCCAACATTCCCATCTTTCTCCACGGCGAGACCCGCACCGCGCAGCATATTCCCAACGATGTGTTGAAGGAACTCCACGGCTTCATCCATATGTACGAGGACACCCCGGAGTTCATCGCCCGCTACGTGGTGCGCGAGGCCAAGGCCTACCTGGATTCCCTGGCGCCGCCCTTCTTCCGCGCCCTGACCCACTACGCCGCCGACGGCTCCTACTCTTGGCACTGCCCCGGCCACTCCGGCGGGGTGGCGTTCCTGAAGAGCCCGGTGGGGCAGATGTTCCACCAGTTCTTCGGCGAGAACATGCTGCGCTCCGACGTCTGCAACGCGGTGGAGGAGCTGGGCCAGCTCCTGGACCACACCGGCCCGGTGGCCGCCTCCGAGCGCAACGCGGCGCGGATTTTCAACGCCGATCACCTGTATTTCGTCACCAACGGCACCTCCACCTCCAACAAGATCGTCTGGCATTCCACCGTGGCCCCCGGCGACATCGTGGTGGTGGACCGCAACTGCCACAAATCCATTCTCCACGCCATCATGATGACCGGGGCGATTCCCGTGTTCCTCATGCCCACCCGCAACAACTTCGGCATCATCGGCCCGATCCCGAAGGAGGAATTCGAGTGGGAGGCCATCCAGAAGAAAATCCAGGCCAACCCCTTCGCCCGGGAAGTGCTGGAGAAAAACCCCGAGGCCAAGCCCCGGGTGCTGACCATCACCCAGAGCACCTACGACGGCATCCTGTATAACGTGGAAGCCATCAAGGAAATGCTGGACGGCAAGATCGACACCCTGCACTTCGACGAGGCCTGGCTGCCCCACGCGGCCTTCCACGAGTTCTACAAGGACATGCATGCCATCGGCAAGGGCCGCGCGCCCTGCAAGGAATCCATGGTGTTCGCCACCCAGTCCACCCACAAGCTGCTGGCGGGCCTGTCCCAGGCGTCCCAGATACTGGTGCAGGACGCGGAGAACAACAAGCTGGACCGGGACGTGTTCAACGAAGCCTTCCTGATGCACACCTCCACCAGCCCGCAATACGCCATCATCGCCTCCTGCGACGTGGCGGCGGCGATGATGGAGGAGCCCGGCGGCACCGCCCTGGTGGAGGAATCCATCAAGGAAGCCCTGGACTTCCGCCGCGCCATGCGCAAGGTGGAGGCGGAATGGGGCGCCGACTGGTGGTTCAAGGTGTGGGGCCCCAACGAGCTGGCCGAAGAGGGCGTGGGCGACCGCGGTGACTGGCTCTTGCGCGCCAAGGAGCGCTGGCACGGCTTCGGCAAGCTGGCCAAGGGCTTCAATATGCTCGACCCCATCAAGGCCACGGTGGTCACCCCCGGCCTGGACGTGGACGGCGATTTCGCCGACTGGGGCATCCCCGCCGCCATCCTCACCAAGTACCTGGCCGAGCACGGCGTGATCGTGGAAAAGACCGGCCTCTATTCCTTCTTCATCATGTTCACCATCGGCATCACCAAGGGCCGCTGGAACACCATGGTGACCGAACTGCAACAGTTCAAGGACGACTTCGACAAGAACCAGCCTCTGTGGCGGGTGATGCCCGAGTTCGTCGCCAAGTTCCCTCGCTACGAGCGGGTGGGCCTCAAGGACCTGTGCACCCAGATCCACGGCGTGTACAAGGCCAACGACGTGGCCCGCCTCACCACCGAGATGTACCTCTCCCCCATGGTCCCCGCCATGCGCCCGGCCGACGCCTTCGCCAAGATGGCCCACCGGGAGATCGATCGGGTGCCCATCGACGAGCTGGAAGGCCGCGTCACCGCCGTGCTGCTCACCCCCTACCCGCCTGGAATTCCCCTGCTCATCCCCGGCGAGCGCTTCAATAAGACCATCGTCAACTATCTCCGCTTCGCCCGGGAGTTCAACGAGAAATTCCCCGGCTTCGAGACCGACATCCACGGCCTGGTGAAGGAGGAGAACGGCAAGGAGCGCTACTACGTGGACTGCGTGCGCTGAACGGCGCGGCGAAAAAACGGCGGGAACTTCCTGCCGGGGCTGCTGACCCCCCCCGAAAAACTCGGGGGGTGTCAGCAGTTTGGGGCGCCTCGGCGCCCGTTTTTCCTGGAGAGGGGAGGAGTCAGAGCTTGATCGTCTCGTCCACCTTCATCACCTGCAGCTGGGTTTTCACGCCCTGCTGCTTGAGGGCCTTGGCCAGGGCCTCCGGGGTGCCGTTCAGCACGGGGAAGGTGCCGTAGTGCATGGGGATGATCTTCTTGGCCTTGACCAGCCGCGCCGCTTCGGCGGCCCGCTCGGGGCCCATGGTGAAGTGGTCGCCGATGCAGGCGAGCATCACGTCCACCTTGTGGAATTTGCCGATCAGGGCCATGTCGCCGAAAACGTCGGTATCGCCGGTGTGGTAGAGGGTGGGGCCGTTCTTCACGCTGATGAGGAAGCCGCCGGGATTGCCGCCGTCGTGGATGTTCTTGTCGGCGCTGCCCTCGGGGGCTATGACGGTGGAACTGTGGACGGCGGGGATGAAGGCGATTTTCACTTCGCCGTCGAGGAGGGTCAGTTCGCCGCCGAAATTGCCCTGGGTATCAAAGCCCATCTGCTTTTCCGGGTAGCCGCCGTAGGTGGCCATGGCCTTGCCCAGATCGAAGGTGGTCACCAGCCGGGCACCGGTTTTCTTGGCGATTTCCACGCTGTTGCCCACATGGTCGAAATGGCCGTGGGTGACCAGGATCAGGTCCACCTTGTCGAGCTTGGCCAGGTCCTCCTTGCCGTTCTTGTTGGCGGGGTTGGTGATCCAGGGGTCGATCAGCAGCACCTTGCCCGAGGGGGTGGTGAGCTTGAAGCTGGCATGGCCGTACCAGGTGAGGAGGGTATCGCCGGCGGCGGCCGGCAGCGCGATGAGTAAAGCCAGCAAAGCGAGCAGTTTGGCGAAGAGGCGCATGGGAATCTCCTTGAGGGGTCAGGGAATGCGTTCGTAGGTGACGAAATGATACTCCAGACCGGCGGCGCTACGGTGGGTTTCCCGGGACGTCTCGCGCCACTGATTGCGGTCGAAGTCGGGAAAGCGGGCGTCGCCGTCGAAATCGGCCTGGATTTCGGTCAGGTAGAGCCGGTCGGCGAAGGCCAGGGCCTGGGCGTAAAGCTCCGCGCCGCCGACGATGAAGGCCTCGGCGTCGCCCTTGCAGGCGGCCAGGGCATTGTCGATGGAGTTCACCACCAGGCAGCCGGGAGCCTGGTAGATGGGGCTGCGGGTGATGACTACTGACGTGCGGCCGGGCAGGACTCCTGGCAGGGATTCGAAGGTCTTGCGGCCCATCACGATGTGATGGCCCATGGTCAGGGTCTTGAAGTGCTTGAGGTCTTCCGGCAGGTGCCAGGGCAGGCGGTTGTCGATGCCGATGACATGGTTGCGGGCCATGGCGGCGATGATGGAAATGCGGGTGTTCATTCGGCTTCCCTGGGGCGAGAGAATATTCCCGTCATTCTAGCAGGCAAGGCCGTTGCGACCTATGACGGTGTTGTCTTTTTGCCGGGCGGGAGTTAGTCTGGGGGCAGTCAAACGAACGTTGTAGGGGAATCGGGCCATGAGTTCGGGTTTTACACGGGATATCTGCCCTGTATTGCTGCTGACGCCGGTATTCGACAGACGCTCGAACTGGCTGGGCGTGCATGTCCGCGCCGCGCACCAGCCTTCCTTCCCCGGCGTCACGCTCCAGCGCCTGGCGGAGGAATTGGAAAGGGTGCCGGAAATTCCCCACCAAGTCCTGTTTCTGGATACCGAGCCGGCTTGGCTGGCGCTGGAGGGAAAATATTTCGCTTTCCCGGTGGAGCGGACGGTGCTGGTGCTGGACCGGATGCCGGCGGACGGCAGCGAGGAGGAGAGGCTTTGCCGCCTGCTGCGCGCCGAAGGCCTGCATTTCGCCGTGAATGCCGGTGCCGGCGCCGCCGCGCCGGCAAAGGGCGGCTGGGCGGAAGTGCTCATTGTCCCGGCCACGGAGCTGGACGAGAAATTCTCCGACAAATCCCTGCATGGCGACGGGTGGAAACTGTTTGCCCGGGGCGTGCCGAGCATGAACGACTTCGACCGCATAGCCGCCCATGGCTTCGATTACCTCGATTTCGGCTCCTTCGCGCCGTCGTCGGCCGACAAGGGACAGCTCCACGACACGTCCCGCATGATGCTGCTGAAGCTGCTCCAGCTGGTGGCCCAGGACGCCGATACGCGAGACCTGGAGGAAGTATTCAAGCGGGAACCCAAGCTGGCCTTCGAATTGCTGCGCCTGGTGAATTCCGCCTCCATGGGCATGAGCGGCAAGGTGGCCAATTTCCGCCAGGCCATCACCATTCTCGGCCGGCGCCAGTTGCAGCGCTGGCTCCAGCTGCTGCTTTTCACCCACCGCCAGGAGGGCAGGACGAGGCCTTCCATCCTGATGCAGCGCGCCGCCACCCGCGGCCGGCTGATGGAGCTGGCGAGCAAGAAGACCCACGGCGGCGCCTCCGTGGATTTCCAGGAAGAGGCCTTCATGGTGGGAGTGTTCTCCCTCCTCGACGTGCTGATGGGCACGCCCATGGCGGAGCTCCTCAAGCCCTTGCAGCTGCACGAATCGGTGGAGTTGGCCCTGCTGGAACGGAAGGGTCCCCTGGGCCAACTGCTGGCCCTGGTGGAGCAGGCCGAAAGCGGCGACGCGGACGGGGTGCTGGAATCCTTGCGAAAAATGATGGTGCCCACCGAAGAGTTCAACCGTGCCCAAGTGGCGACCCTGGGCTGGGTGTCCCAGTTGGGGATAGCGGAATAACCGCCGGGAGCGCGCGCGGATCATGGAATTGGCTGCCGACGAAACAAGCTTGGCGACACTGGACCTGGAACAGGCCCGTGGCGCGATCCGGGCGGTGCTGAACGAATCCGGCGCCCGCCTGGAAAAGAAACTGGCGGCCCTCGGGCGCGATGCGGTGGCGAGCAAGGTGGCCGTTTGCCTGCTTTCCGGCGGCGCGGAAGAACTGGGCAGTGGCCAGCTCCTGCCCGAGGCCTGGGACGATGCCCCGACCGAGGCGGGGAGCGACAGGCTGGTGTGCCATATCGGCCGCGAGGGGGAGGCCTACGGCATCCTGGGGGTGAGCGGCAGGGTCTTCACCGCTGGCGACGCGGCCCGGTTGCGGGCCCTGGCCGATTTCGTCGGCGAACTGCTCCACACCCGCCTCGCCTTCCGCCAGGGCCAGAGCCGCTGGCTGCAGAGCGAGGAAGAGCTGAAGCAGCAGCGCCAGATCATCGACCATATTCACGACTCGGTGATCGCCATGGACCTGGGCGGCTACATCACCAGCTGGAACAAGGGTGCCGAGAACCTCTTCGGCTACACGGCCGAGGAAGCCATCGGGCGCAACATCCTCTTCATCTACGCCGACGAGAACGAGGAGGACGGCCTCCTCAGCGGCCTGTTTCTCGGCCAGGGCAGCGGGCGGGAGATGGTGGTGCGGCGGCGCAAGAAATCGGGGGAAGTGTTCTGGGCCAGCCTGTCCCTGTCCCTGGTGCGCGGCGCCGACGGCCACCCCAGCGGCGTCATCGGCTACCTGGTGGATATCACCGAGCGGCTGCGTTCCGAGGAGCAGCTGCGCCTGCAGGCGGCGATTTTCGAGCATAGCGACGAAGGCATCGTGGTGGCGGACGTCGAGAACCATATCGTTTCGGTCAACCGGGCCTTCAGCAAGCTCACCGGCTATCCGCAGGAGGAAACCCTGGGCCGGACGCCCGGATTCCTCCTCTCCGACCTGCACGACGAAAAATTCTACGCCGACATGCAGCATTCCATCGCCGACAGCGGTCACTGGATCGGCGAGCTGTGGCTGCGGCGCAAGAACGGCGAATTGTTTCCCGCCTGGATGTCCACCAGCACGGTGCACAACCGGGACGGCAAGGCGACCCATTTTTTTTCCATGTTCAGCGACATCACCGAGCGCAAGAACGCGGAAAAGCAGATCTACCGCCTGGCCTATTACGACACCCTCACCGGCCTGCCCAACCGGGCCATGCTGCAGACCCTGCTCAAGCAGGCCATCACCGAGGCCCGGCGCAACCGCTACCACGGCGCGGTGCTGTTCGTGGACCTGGACCGCTTCAAGCAGGTGAACGACACCCTTGGCCATGCCCTGGGGGACAAGCTGCTGATCCAGGTGGCCCAGCTCATCCGCAGCGCCCTGCGGGCCGAGGACGTGGTGGCGCGCATCGGCAGCGACGAGTTCGTGGTGGCCCTGTTCGACATCACCCGCCGGGAACATGCCTCGGTGGTGGCGCAGAAAATCCTCCTCGCCTTGAGCGAGCCGATAATCCTCGAGGGCGGACACGAAATCCTGGTCAGCGCCAGCATCGGCATCAGCGTTTATCCCGAGGACGGCGACGACCCGGAAACCCTGATCCAGAACGCCGACATCGCCATGGCCCGGGTCAAGCTGGGCGAGGGGCAGGACGGGCAACTGTTTTTCTCCCCCCAGATGAACCTGCGGGCCCTGGAGCGCCTGCGCATGGAATGGAGCCTGCGGCGGGCCTTGGAGCGGGAAGAGCTGCTGCTGCATTACCAGCCGCAGCTCGACCTGGCCACCGGCGAGATGGTGGGGGCGGAAGTGCTGCTGCGCTGGCAACACCCGGAGATGGGCATGGTGTCGCCGGGACAGTTTATTCCCCTGGCGGAGGAAACCGGTCTCATCGTCACCATCGGCGAATGGATACTGGAGACCGTCTGCCGCAAGAACAAGGCCTGGCAGGAGGCCGGCCTGCCCATCGTCAAGCTGGCGGTGAATATTTCCGCCCGCCAATTCCGCCCCCTGCTGGCGCGGCGGGTGGCGGAGATACTGCAAGGCACCGGCCTGGCCCCGGAATTCCTCGAACTGGAAATCACCGAAAGCGTGGTGATGCACAACACCGAGGGCATGATCGAGCTGATGACCGAATTCAAGCGCCAGGGGGTGTCCCTGTCCCTGGACGATTTCGGCACCGGCTATTCCAGCCTCAACTACCTCAAGCGCTTCCCCCTGGACAAGCTGAAGATCGACCAGTCCTTCGTCCGCGGCCTGCCGGGGGACGCCAGCGACAGCGCCATCGCCCGGACCATCATCAGTCTGGCGCGGAACCTCGACCTGCGGGTGATCGCCGAGGGGGTGGAGACGGAAGCGCAGCTGGCTTTCCTGCGGGAAGCCGCGTGCGAGGAAATCCAGGGCTACCACTACAGCCGTCCCCTGCCTGAGGAGAAGTTCGTCGAGTTCCTCCAGGCCCGGCGCGTCGGGGCTTGAGCCGCCGGGATGTTCAAGGCCAGGGCTGATGGGCCATAATCCAGGCTTTCGGTAGCGAGGATGGCAGCGGATGGCGAGAAACAGGAGCGCCCTGGCCGACACGGTGAGGGCGCGGGAAGTGTGGGGCTGGGCGATGTACGATTTCGCCAACTCCGGCTACACCACGGTGGTGATCACCGCCATCTTCAACGCCTATTTCGTCGCCGCCGTGGCGGGCAACGCGGAGTGGGCCACCTTCGCCTGGACCGCGGCCCTGTCCTGCTCCTATGCCCTGATACTGCTCACCGCGCCGGCGGTGGGCGCCTACGCCGACGCCCATGCCGCCAAGAAGCGCCTGCTGCTACTCACCACCGTCGGCTGCGTCGTCTTCACCGCCGGCCTGGCATTGGTGGGGCCGGGGGACGTGGTGCTGGGCGTGGCGTTCGTCGTCCTGTCCAACTTCTTCTACAGCACCGGCGAAAACCTCATCGCCGCCTTCCTTCCCGAGCTGGCGCGGGGCAAGGCCCTGGGCAAGGTGTCGGGGTGGGGCTGGAGCCTGGGCTACCTCGGCGGCCTGCTCAGCCTGGGCCTGTGCCTGGCCTATGTCACTTCCGCCCAGAAGGCGGGCCAGGGGGCGGCCCAGTTCGTGCCCGTGACCATGCTCATCACCGCCGGCCTGTTCGCCCTCGCCAGCATTCCCACCTTCGCCTACCTGCGGGAACGTGCCCTTCCCCAACCCCGGCCGGCGGGGCGGGGGGCGCTGCGGGAGGCCTTCGCCCGCCTGCGGCAGACCCTGGCCCATGCCCGCCGCTACGGCGACCTGCGCCGCTTCCTGGTGTGCACCGTGTTCTACCAGGCGGGCATCCAGGCGGTGGTGACCTTGGCGGGCATCTACGCCCAGCAGGCCATGGGCTTCACCACCCAGGAAACCATCATGCTCATCCTGGTGGTCAACATCACCGCCGCCGTGGGCGCCTTCCTCCTCGGCCAGGTGCAGGACACCCTGGGTCACATCCAGACCATCGCCCTGACCCTCGTGGGCTGGCTGGTGATGATCCTCCTCGCCTGGATGGCGAAAGGACCGGGGCTCTTCTGGGTGGCGGCGAATATCGCCGGCCTCTGCCTCGGCGCCAGCCAGTCGGCGGGGCGGGCCCTGGTCGGGCTGTTCAGCCCCCCGGCGCGGCGGGCGGAGTTCTTCGGCCTGTGGGGCTGGGCGGTGAAGTTCTCCTACATCATCGGGCCCCTGACCTACGGCAGCGTGAACTGGCTGTCCCACGGCGACCACCGGCTGGCGATGCTCATCACCGGCAGCTATTTTCTCGTCGGCCTCGCCATCCTGGCGGGGGTGGACGTCAAGCGCGGGCGGCGGGCCGCCCTGCGGCGGATGGACTGAAGGAGAAGGCATGAACCAACGAATCGCCGAACTGATCGAACGCATCCGTATCCTCCAGGACGAGCTGGAAGCCGAGTTCGCCTGTCGGCGCGCCGAACTGCGCTTCCACTTCGAGAACCGGCGGGTGCGTTTCGAGCGCGAGGTGCTGCGCCGCCACCGGCAGTTGAAGACCGGCCTCCTGCGCTACCTCATCGATGCCCGCCTGTCCCACCTCCTGAGCGCGCCGGTGATCTACGGCATGATCGTGCCCCTGCTGGTCCTGGACATCGGCATCAGTTTCTACCAGATGGTGTGCTTCCCCATCTATGGCATTCCCAAGGTGCGGCGGGAGGACTACTTCGTCTACGACCGGGAGCAGCTGCCCTACCTCAACCTGATCGAGAAACTGAACTGCGGCTACTGCACCTACGGCAACGGCCTCATCGCCTACGTGCGCGAGATCGTCGCCCGCACCGAGCAGTACTGGTGCCCCATCAAGCACGCTCGGCGGGTGGCGGGGAGCCACGGACGTTACGCCAATTATGTGGACTACGGCGACGCCGAGGCCTACCATGCTGAGCTGGAGAAACTGCGCAAGGACTGGCAGACGAGCCAGGAGCAGCGCCCCCCGGAGATTTGACCCATGATCGAACACTACCGCGACCTCGCCGACCAGCTGGCCACCATGCCGGGAGGGGCGGCCAGCCTGCGGACGGACTACTTCGCCAGCGTCACCGTGGCGGGCCTCCCCGCCGATGCGGAGAAAAGGCTGCGCTCCTCCCTGGGCGGCGACTATGCCCTGGCCGAGGGCTGGGCCCTGGCCGAGGGCTGGGCCCTGGCCGAGGGCGGCGTGCTGGCCCTGGCCGTGGCGGAAAACGGCGCGGCGCGCCTCGTCTGGCTGGTTGACGCCGCCGAGCCGGTTCTCGATTTTCCGTCGGGCCTGGCGGCAGCGGCGGCGGAATACGGCGTTCCGCCCCTCGGCTTGGCGATGCTGGTCCAGGCCATGGGCACCGTGGACGACGGGGGGCGCCTGCGCCGCCTCCTGCCCCAGGTGGACAAGGCCGCCAAGGGCTTGCTGCTGATCGCCGCCTGCCGCCTGTGCGGTTGAACGAACGTTGAAAAAACAGGATGGAGACATGAACACGACGAACAATAAGGACTGCCTGGTCATCACCGCCTCCGGCGAGGACCAGGTCGGCCTGGTGGAAAAGCTCACCAGCCATATTCTCGAGACCGGCTGCAATATCGAACAGAGCCGCATGGGCGTGCTGGGCGGGCAGTTCGCCCTTATCATGCGGGTCACCGGGCCCTGGAGCGCCCTGGCCAAACTGGAAGGCCAGATCGGTGGCATCGGCGAGCAGTTGGGCCTGTCGGTCATCCACCGACGCACCCAGGAGCGGCAGCGGGAAGAGGCCATGGTGCCCTACCAGGTGGAGGTGGTGGCCCTGGACCATCCCGGCATCGTTCATCGCCTGTCGCAATTTTTTTCCCGCAGCGGCATCAACATCGAGGAACTGGAAACCGACACCTACCGCGCCCCCCACACCGGCACGCCGATGTTCTCCGTGCGCATGACCGTGGGCATCCCCGCCCACATGCACATCGCCACCCTGCGGGACGATTTCCTCGACTACTGCGACGAACTCAACCTCGACGCCACCCTGGAGCCGACCCGCTGATGGGCGCCGACGACCGCGACGACGCTCCCGCTTGCGGCCTGCGCCGGGAGCCGGACTATAGCGGCGTGACGCAGGTCGCCCTCGCACCCCAGCCGCCGCCCAAGGATTACCGGGAAGCGATGCGCCTCGCCGACGGCGAGGCGGAGGCCCGGCTCGGGGACTACATGCTGCTCTCCTGGTATGACCGCGACCGGGATTTCGAATCGCCCCAGCACTCCAGCGAGTGCCACCTGGATAGCGCCGTGCCGGGCTACGTGGACTACGGCCTCAACCACGGCGCGGCCCTGAAGGTGGACATCGAGGACGGCCGCTTCGTCTTTTTCTACCGCCGCATTGACTTCTGATCGAGGGGAATAAAAAAAGCCTCTCTCAAATTTCGAGTGGGTAGCATGGGGAAGATTTGTGGCGTTGCGGTGGGGTCAAGGGCGGGCGAAGCCCGGCTGTGCGAATCCTTGACGCCACTGCGATGCCGATACGCTGGTGTCGGGTCGAATGCGGCATGATGGCGCATTCGACCTGACGAACATGAGGCGAGACATGCATGACAAGCTTTTCGAAGCGGCGCTGGGCATTGCGGCGCCGTGGTTTGTGAAGACGGTTACGTTTGACGAGGCGGCCCGGGTGCTGACGGTGCAGATCGACTTTGCGCGCGGCAGCCGCTTTGCGGTCG
>JBFXHL010000030.1:0-24479 GCA_050177075.1 Sulfuricellaceae bacterium
GGCGTACCGGTTCGATTCCGGTTCCGGGCACCACCCGTTTTTTCTCTTTCTTTTCCCCATAGCCGACCATGACCAGCCTGGTCAACGGCCAACCCGCCGCTTCGATTTCCGTCACCGACCGCGGCCTGATGTACGGCGATGGGGTGTTCCGGACCCTGCGGGCGGAGCGTGGCGTGCCTCTCGCCTGGGAACGCCAGTGGCGCAAGTTGGCGGCGGATTGCGCGGCCCTGGCGATTCCCCTCCCTGAAGAAGGCCTCGTCCGGGATGAGGTGTCGCGCCTGCTGGCCGAATTCCCCGATTGCGCGGTCAAGATCGTCATCACTCGCGGCGCGGGACAGCGGGGCTACCTGCCGCCCGGCGATCCCGTGCCCACCCGCATCGTCACGGCCTCGCCGCTGCCGGCATACCCCGAGCATTACGCCCGGAAAGGGGTGGCGGTCCACCTCTGCGACCTGCGCCTCGCCGCGCAGCCACGGCTGGCGGGAATCAAACATCTCAACCGGCTGGAGAACGTGCTGGCGCGCATGGAATGGCAGGACCCCCATGTGGTTGAGGGCCTGTTGCGGGACGAGGCGGGTAATGCGGTGGAAGGGGTCATGAGCAATCTGTTTGTATGTCACAATAACGCCCTGATTACCCCCGAACTTTCCCGCTGCGGCGTGGCTGGCGTGACCCGGGAGCGGGTGCTGGAATGGGCGGCCCGCCGTGGTGTGGCGGCCGAGGTGCGGGACCTGCCTCTGGAAGAAGTGCTGGCGGCGGACGAGGTGTTTCTGTGCAATAGCCTGGCGGGCATCTGGCCGGTGAGGAAGCTGGCCGGCCGGGAGTGGGGAAGGGGGCCGCTGACCGCGGCGCTACAGGACGATTTACAACAATACGATGCTTAAAAAACTTTTTCTCGCCGCGTTTTTGCTGGCGGTGGTCGTGGGGGGATGGCTGGCCTATTTTGCCAGCCGGCCGTTGGACCTTCCCGCTTCGCCCTTCGAGTTCGAGCTGCGCCAAGGCACCACCCTGAAGGGGGTGTCGCGCCAGTTGTGGGGGGCGCAGGTGCTGAGCGATCCCTGGTCCTTCGCCTTGCTGGGCCGCCTGCTGGGGATGCAGGGCCAGGTGAAGGCCGGCAACTACGAGCTGGAGAGCGGGCTCACCGCTTTCGGCCTGCTGGTGAAAATTACCCGGGGTGACGTGACCCAGGAGGGCATCACCTTCATCGAGGGGTGGAATTTCCGCCAGCTGCGCGCCGCCCTGGATGCCCAGCCGCATTTGCGTCACGACAGCCAAGGCATGAGCGAGGCCGAAATCCTGGCGGCCATTGGCGCGGGCGAAAGCCAGGCCGAGGGGCTGTTCCTGCCGGATACCTACTATGTCAGCAAGGGCAGCAGCGACCTGGCCTTGCTCAAGCGTGCCTATCAGGGGATGAAGAAGCGCTTGGCCGGCGCCTGGGAAAACCGCGACCCCGCCGTGCCCTACACGGACCCCTACCAGGCGCTGATCATGGCGTCCATCGTGGAAAAGGAAACGGGCAAGGCCAGCGAGCGGCCGATGATCGCCGGCGTATTCCTCAACCGCCTGCGTATCGGCATGCGGCTGCAGACCGACCCCACCGTGATTTACGGATTGGGCGAGCGTTTCGACGGCAATCTGCGCAAAATCGATCTCCTGACCGATACGCCCTACAACACATACACCCGCGCCGGCCTGCCGCCCACTCCCATCGCCATGCCGGGCAAGGAGGCCATCGAGGCGGCCCTGCATCCGGAACAGACCAAGGCCCTGTATTTCGTCGCCAAGGGCGGCGGGGAACATTATTTTTCCAACACCCTGGCGGAGCACAACGCCGCCGTGGCCCGCTACCAGTTGAGAAGGCAATGAGCAACCACGCGCGATTCATCACCCTGGAAGGCATGGACGGCGCCGGCAAGAGCACCCATCTCGCCTGGCTGGAAAACCATCTGCGGCAGCGGGGCCTGGAGGTTCTGGTGACGCGGGAACCCGGCGGCACGCCCCTGGGAGAGAAATTGCGGGAGTTGCTGCTCAACGAGCCCATGCACCCGGAAACCGAAGCCATGATGATGTTCGCCGCGCGCCGGGAGCATCTGCACCAGGTGATCTGGCCCGCGCTGGCCAAGGGAACCTGGGTCATCTCGGATCGCTTCACCGATGCCAGCTTCGCTTACCAGGGCGGCGGCCGAGGCCTGGACGAAGAGCGCCTGCGCCAGTTGGAACGGTGGGTGCAGGGGGACTTCCAGCCCGATCTCACCCTCCTGTTCGACGTGCCGGTGGAGGTGAGCCGGGCGCGTCTGGCCAACAACGCCACCCTGGACCGTTTCGAGCAGGAGAAGAACGACTTTTTCTCCCGCGTGCGGGATGCCTACCTGCGCCGTGCCCGGGCCTTTCCCGAGCGCATCCGGGTGGTGGATTCATCCTTGCCCCTGGCGGCCATTCAGGCGGAGTTGGCGACGTTGCTCGCCCTGTGGCTGGAGCGATGATCTATCCCTGGCAGGCGGACAATTGGAACCAACTCCTCGCCCGCCGGGGAAGCCTGCCCCATGCCCTGCTGCTGCACGGCCGGAAGGGCATCGGCAAGCTGGACTTCGCCTATGCCTTCGCCAACGCCCTGCTGTGCGAACAGCCCCGGCCCGACGGCTCGGCCTGCGGGGCGTGCCCCGCCTGCAACTGGTTTTCCCAGGGCGGGCACCCCGACCTGTGGGTGATCGACCCGGAACGGGAAATGGATGCCGGCGCCGAAGACGGCGCGGAAGCGGCCAAGCCGGAGAAAAAGGCTTCCAGCCAGATCAAGGTGGAGGCCATCCGCGAACTGGCGGATTTCGTCAATTTGTCCTCCCACCAGAGCGGTCTGCGCATCGTTCTGGTCCACCCGGCGGAAGCCATGAACGTGCAGGCCGCCAACGCCTTGTTGAAAACCCTGGAGGAACCCACGCCGGGAACCTTGTTCCTGCTGGTGACCCATCACCTGCAACACCTGCTGCCCACCATCCGCAGCCGCTGCCAGAAGATTCCCCTGGCTTCCCCCAGCCGCGAGCAGGCTTCCGCCTGGCTGGCTCAGCAGGGAGTGGCCGAGGGAGACGTCTATCTCACCCAGGCGGGGTATGCGCCCCTGGAAGCGGTCAAGCTCGCCGATGAGGAAGGCCAGGCGCGGCGGCGGGAGTTCCTGGGCGGTATCGCCGATCCCGATAAGGTGGACCCCATCGGCATGGCGGAGTCATTGAAAAGCGCCGATCTGGCGGAAGTGGTGGGCTGGTTGCAGAAGTGGGTTTACGACTTGCAGAGCCTGCGTTTGGGCGGTCGGCTGCGCTACCAGGCGGATTTCGAGGCCGCCCTGCGGAAGCTGGCGGACAAAATAGCCCTGGGGCCGGTGCTGGATTTCCAGCGGGAACTGACCGCCGTGCGACAGAGTGTCGGCCACCCGCTCAATTCACAGTTGGTGCTGGAACAGCTATTATTTTCCTACCGTAACCTGAGCCGTTCCCCCTGATGGACGAAAGCAGCCCGAAAATCCAACCCCAGCGCCCCGGCGTGCTTTCCCTCAGCATCCGCGAGCGGGCGGCCCTCTACGCTGCCTATATGCCCTACCTCAAAGGGGGCGGATTGTTCATTCCCACCACCAAGTCCTATCGCCTGGGGGACGAAGTGTTCGTGCTGCTCAGCCTGATGGAGGACCCCAACAAGATTCCTGTCGCCGGCAAGGTGGTCTGGATCACTCCGGCTGGCGCTCAGGGCAGCAAGACCCAGGGTATCGGCATCCAGTTCGCCGCCGACGAAGGCGGCACCATCGCGCGCAACAAGATCGAAGGCTTGCTGGGGGGGACGCTGAAGTCCACCCGGCCGACCCATACCATTTAATTTTTTACCCGGTTGCTTCATGCTGGTCGATTCCCATTGCCATCTCGATTTTCCCGACCTCGCCGGCAAGCTGGACGAGGTGTTCGCCGCCATGGCCGCCAACGGCGTCACCCATGCCCTCTGCGTGGGCGTGAACCTGGAGCAGCTGCCGGCAGTACTGGACCTGGCCGAAAAACACGATCGTCTTTTTGCCTCCGTCGGCGTGCACCCCGATTACGAAGAGGTGGAAGATCCCAGCGTCGAGCGTCTCGTGGAATTGGCGCGGTATCCCAAGGTGGTGGCCATCGGCGAAACCGGTCTCGACTACTTCCGCATCAAGGGCCAGCCGGAATGGCAGAAACAGCGCTTCCGCAACCATATCCGCGCCGCCCGCGCCTGCGGCAAGCCCCTCATCGTCCATACCCGGGAGGCGGCGGCGGATACGCTTGCCATCCTGGCGGAAGAAGGAGCGAGGGAGGCGGGGGGAGTGATGCACTGCTTCACCGAAAGCTGGGAAGTGGCCCAGGGGGCCCTGGATTTGGGTTTTTACATTTCCTTTTCCGGCATCATCACCTTCCGTAGCGCCGAAGCCTTGCGCGAAGTGGCGCGGCAAGTGCCCCTCGAGCGCATGCTGGTGGAAACCGATTCCCCTTACCTGGCGCCGGTTCCCCATCGCGGCAAGACCAATCAGCCGGCTTATGTGCGGCAAGTGGCGGAGGAAGTCGCCCGGCTGCATGGCGTCAGTGTGGAAGAAGTGGGGCGCATCACCTCGGAAAACTTTTTCCGCCTTTTCCGCGGGGCCTCGGCGTGAAGCGCCTCCTATCGCTCCTGCTGGCCGTTCTGGCACTGGCGGCGGGCGTCGCGCGGGCCGACCTGCTGGACGATATGCAGCAGGCCATCAAAAACGGCAATTCGGACACCGTGCAGGAACTGTTGGGCAAGGGCTTCGATGCCAACGCCACCGATCCCGACGGCAACACCCTGCTGATCCAGGCGGCTCGCGAAGGGCAGGGGGACATCGTGCGGGCCCTGGTGGATGCCGGGGCACAGGTGAATCAGCGCAACCGTTTCGGTGAAACGGCCCTGATGCTGGCGGTATTCAAGGGGAACAAGGAGATCGCCCTCTACCTGCTGGACAAGGGGGCCGCCATCAGGCAGAAAGGCTGGACGCCGCTGCTCTATGCCGCCTTCGGCGGCCAGACCGACATGGCGCAAATGCTCCTTGCGCGGGGCGCCGACCCCAACGAACGCTCGGATAACGGCACCACCCCGCTGATGCTGGCCGCCAAAAGCGGTTCGGTGGAGCTGGTGAACCTGCTCCTCAAGGCGGGAGCCAACCCCCTGCTGAAGAACGATGACGGCAAGACGGCCGCGGATTGGGGAAAGGAAAGCAAGAACACCGATGCGGCCCAGGTGGTGAGCCGCCTGTTTGCGGCCCAGGACCAGGCCGTGGAAGCCGCCAAGTCCGGCCAGGTGGATAAACTCCGCCAAGCCCTGGCGGCGGGCGTCAGTCCCAACGCCACCGATGGCGAGGGCAACGCCCTCCTGCTGCTGGCGGCCCGCGAGGGCTTTTCCGCCGTGGCGGAACTGCTGCTGCAGAAGGGAGCCAAGGTGGACGCAGGCAATGCCAAGGGGGAAACCCCCTTGCTGGTGGCGTCCTACCGTGGCCACGACGACACGGTGAAAGTGCTGCTGAAGTACGGTGCCAGCCTCAAGCAGGGGGACGCCGACGCTTTGCTTTACGCCACCATGAACTGCTGGGACGGCGCGGCCCAGGTACTGGTGGACAGCGGCGCCGACCTCAACCGCCAGACGCCGGAGGGCTATACAGCCCTGGCGCTGGCGGCCCGCAACGGCTGCACCAATATCGCCCGCCTGCTGCTGGAGCGGGGCGCCAACGATCAACTGGCGGACAGTCGCGGCAATACTCCCTTCTACTGGGCGCGCCAAGCGGAGGAAGGGGGCGGCGTCGCCGACCTGCTGGCCGCCAACATGATCAGCCATTTCGTGCGCCAATGGTTTGTCTGGATGGAGCAATTGGCGGACGAGGAACTCTACCTGGGCAACCTGGACGACCACGACCTGCTGATGAAAATGCCCGACAAGACCCTCCACAGCCGCGCCGATTTCCAGAAGTGGTATCAGACCCTGCGGGCGACGGTGGCCTCCAATACCCACCTTATCGGCGACATCGCCGTTTCCAAGGCGGCTGACGGTCACTACGTCGCCGATTTCGACGACGCTTGGCAGGCCACGACTTATAAGGGCGCAGCCTGGGAGCAGCGCCTGCGCTACCGGTGGGAGCTGACCCTGTCTCCCGAAGGGCGGGTGACCATCCAGCGCTACACGGCGGAGAAAGAAGCGCCTGTTCCTTCGGCGGTGGAGACTTCCTCCCCGCACTGATTGGCCTCGGCGCTCCTCCGAGGGATCTTTCCGCGCTGCCGGCTCGAGTGGTGTGAAGATTTGAAATAATTTCCTATTACACTAAACTGCTCAGAGTACTTCCCCCGACAAGGAGCGATGATGGAAAGCCTGCCCCATGATTGGCTGGCCCTGATCATGCTGGTATTCGTGCTAGGGCTGAAGCACGGCATGGACCCGGACCACCTCGCCACAGTGGACGGCCTGACCCGTTTCAATGCCCTTGCCAAACCGAGGCTGGCGCGCTGGTGCGGTTTTCTGTTCTCCCTCGGCCACGGCGTGGTGGTGACCGGCGTTGCGGTTGCCGTGGGTATTCTTGCCAAGCGTTGGATCGTTCCCGCCTGGGTGGACGATCTCGGTTCTTGGATTTCCATATTGTTTCTGCTGGTGCTGGGGTGGCTGAATCTTGCCGTGGTATTCAGTACCCACCCCGGTCAGGTGGTACAGCCCGTGGGCCTCAAGGGGCGGTGGCTGGGGCGCCTGTCCCGCAGCAGCCACCCGGCCACCATCGTGTTGGTGGGGGCGCTGTTTGCCCTTTCCTTCGACACCATGACCCAGGCGGCGGTGTTTTCCCTCGCCGCCACTTCCGTCGGCGGCTGGGGCTATTCCGTCTTGTTGGGGCTTACCTTCATGGCCGGGATGATGGTGACCGACGGCGTCAACGGCCTGTGGATTTCCCGTCTGGTCAGTCGGGCCGACCAGCGAGCGCTGGTGGCGTCCCGGGTGATGGGGCTGGTGGTGGCGGGCTTGAGCTTGATGGTTGGAGTCTTCGGTATCGCCAAGTATTTCTTCCCCGTGGTGGCGGAGCGCAGCGAGGGGAGGGAGCTGCTCTTCGGCGTCATGGTAGTGGCGGTGGTGGCGGGCAGTTTTCTTCTGGCTTTGCGTCTTGCCGCCCGGCGACCCGAAGAACCGGTAGCCGTTCTGCTACGGGATACCCATTAGAAATCCATAACAAAAAATTAAGGGGGAAAGCTGCAATATGGGTTATGAACTTTTCAAATTTGTTCCTATCTCTGCGGCGTTGTGGAGCCTATCGGCTTGGGGGGGCGGGGTGCAGACCCTGGAAACGGTGGAGGTGGTGGACAGCGCCGATAACCCCATTGGCATGGCGGATGCCGCCAGCCAGGGGACGGTGAACGCGAAGCAGATAGAAAACCGCCCCTTGCTGCGGCCGGGGGAACTGCTGGAAGCGGTGCCGGGGGTCATCGTCACCCAGCACAGCGGCGACGGCAAGGGCAACCAGTATTTCCTGCGGGGTTTCAACCTTGACCACGGCACCGATCTGGCCGTCACCGTCGCCGGCATGCCGGTCAACATGCCCACCCATGGGCATGGCCAGGGCTATGCCGACCTCAATTTTCTCATCCCCGAATTGGTGAGCCGCATGCAGTACAAGAAAGGCCCCTATTATGCCGACGAGGGGGATTTCTCGGCGGCAGGGGCGGTGCGCATCGATTATGCCGAGAGCCTGAAGGAAGGCATCGCCGAACTGGCTGGCGGTTCGGATGGCTACAAGCGTGTCCTGGCGGCGGACACAGTGAAGGCCGGCGAGGGGCGCTTGCTTTACGCGGCGGAATATTTCCACAACGACGGCCCCTGGGAGGTGCCCGAGCACTACCGCCGCCTCAACACCGTGCTGCGCTACAGCCAAGGGGATGCCGCCAACGGCTTCAACCTCACCGGCATGGCCTACCAAGGGAAATGGGACTCCACCGACCAGGTTCCCCTGCGCGCCGTGGACAGTGGCCTGATCGGCCGCTACGGCAGCCTGGACCCCACGGATGGCGGCGATACCCGCCGCTACAGCCTGTCCGGGGAGTGGCGGCGCAGCGGCGCCAACGGCGTCACGCGGGCCAGCGCCTATGCCATCGACTACCGCCTCAATCTTTTTTCCAACTTCACCTATTTTCTCGACAACCCGGTACGTGGCGACCAGTTCGAACAGGCGGACGAGCGGCGAGTGCTGGGGGCGGACCTGTCCCATGCTTGGCTGGGCAAGCTGGCGGGGCGGGAAAGCGAGCACCAGGTGGGTGCGCGTTTCCGCCGCGATGCCATCCGCGTCGGCCTTTACAGCACCGAGGCGCGGCAGCGCTGGGCCACCACACGGGATGACCGGGTGGTGCAGGGCAGCATCGCCCTCTACTACCAGAACACCACCCAATGGGCGGAGAAATTCCGTACCGTGGCCGGTCTGCGGGGGGATTTCTACCGCTTCGACGTGGACAGCAGCCTGGCGGCCAACAGCGGCAAGACCAACGACCGCATCCTAAGCCCCAAACTGTCCCTGATTTTCGGTCCCTGGGCCAGGACCGAGTATTACCTCAACCTGGGCTACGGTTTCCACAGCAACGATGCCCGCGGCACGGTCATCACCCTGGACCCGAAGACCCTGGCGGCGGCGGACAAGGTACCTCCCCTGGTGCGAGCGAAAGGCGCGGAAATCGGTCTGCGCACCGCCATCGTCCCCCATCTGCAAAGCGCCTTGTCCCTGTGGCGCCTGGACATCGATTCCGAACTGCTCTTCGTCGGCGACGCGGGGACCACCGAACCCAGTCGGCCAAGCCGGCGTGCTGGCATCGAGTGGGCCAACTACTGGACTCCCTTTTCCTGGTTGACGGTTGACGCCGACTTGGCGCTGTCCCGTGCCCGTTTCACCGATAACGATCCAGTTGGAGACCGTATCCCGGGGGCCATTGAAAAGACCCTCTCGGTGGGGGTGGCGGTGGACAATTACCACCGCTATTTCGGTGGCCTGAGGTTGCGCTACTTCGGCCCTCGCCCCTTGATCGAGGACGACAGCGTCCGTTCCAAATCCTCCACCCTGGTCAACGCCCGCTTCGGCTACCGGTTCGACAAGCGGGTCAAGCTGGCCCTGGACGTCTACAACCTGTTCGACCGGGATGTCAGCGACATCGACTACTATTACCAGTCCCAGTTGCGAGGCGAAGCGGCGCCGGCGTGGGATGTTCACTCACACCCGGCGGAGCCCCGTTCCTGGCGGCTGAGCCTGATCCTGAACTATTGATATGCCTCGGAGGGGGAACGCACTTCCTTTCGGGAATGCCCTGCTGGGCTCCCTGCTGGTCCACGGCTTGCTGCTGGCCTGGGTGGGACTGGCGCTACCCCCTGTCCCATTGTATCGTCATCTTGCGGGCGGTTCCCTTGAGGTGCGCCTGGTAGAGGCGCCAAGAAGTGGCTTGTCGTCGCGGGAGGATAGTCCTGCGCAAGCAACTCGACAGACCTCCCCCAAGATTCGCCAACCGGCGTTACCGTTGTCCGCGATATCGGCCAGCAGTCCATCTGCGACGGCCGTCGTCGCGAGTGAGCGGGGGGGTGGCGAAGCGGAATTGACACCGCCACGATTTGGCGCGGAGTATCTCAGCAATCCAGCTCCAATTTATCCCATCTTGGCTCGGCGCATGGGGCAGGAGGGAGAGGTGCGCCTCAGGGTGCGGGTCAGCCCGGGAGGAGCGGCGGAAGAGGTGCAGCTGGCCCGCTCTTCCGGTCATGAGCTGTTGGACGAGGCGGCACGCAGCGCGGTAAAAGCGTGGCGCTTCTTGCCGGCCACGCAGGGAGGGCTGCCGGTGGAAGCATGGGTGGTGGTGCCTGTTCGCTTCCGCCTCGCCGCGAAAGCGGATTCTTTCTGAAATCCCGGCTGGCAAGCCGCTGTGGCCGGGACTACAATGGAACGGCGCTTCGGCGCTGATTTCCAACTCGATAGCGGCTTATGGACCCGGACAGCATCCTGATTCTCGGCATCGGCAACCTCCTCTGGGCGGACGAAGGGTTCGGTGTCCGTGCCGTGGAGGCGCTGAACGAACGCTGGCAGTTTCCCGACCGCGTGCGTCTTCTCGATGGCGGCACCCAGGGGCTATCCCTCGTCCAGCACGTGCAGGAGGCCCGGCGCTTGCTCGTGTTCGACGCCATCGACTACGGCCTGCCGCCGGGCACGATGAAGATTATTCTCAACGACGAGGTGCCCCTCTACCTGGGGGTGAAGAAAATGAGCCTTCACCAGACCGGTTTCCAGGAGGTTCTGGCCTGCGCCCGCCTCACCGGCCATTATCCCGACGAACTGGTGCTGATCGGCGTGCAACCGGTGGAACTGGACGACTTCGGCGGCAGCCTGCGGGACCCCGTCAAGGCATGCATCGAACCCGCCCTGGAAGTGGCCCTGGAATGGCTGTCCCGCTGGGGCGTGACGCCGGAGCCCCGGCTCGACGCGGCACTGCCCCTCGGCCCGGAAAGCCTGAATATTCGCGCCTACGAGAACCGGTTGCCGGAGGGCGGTGCCTGATGTGCGTCGGGATTCCCATGCGGGTGGTCGAGGAAGGGGCAGCCTTCGCCTGGTGCGAGGGGCGTACCGGCCGCCAGCGGGTCAACATGCTGCTGGTGGGGCCCCAGGCGGCGGGAACCTGGGTCCTGACCTTCCTCGATTCCGCCCGCCAAGTGCTGCCGGAGGAGGAGGCCCGGCGCATCGACGCCGCCCTCGATGCCGTGGATGCCGTGCTGCGGGGGGAAACTCCGGATGTGGACCGCCTGTTCGCCGACTTGGTGAACCGGGAACCCCAGCGGCCCGACAGGCCTGGGCGGGACGAGGAGCAGCCGTGAAGCCTTTTCCCCTCCCCGTGGTCCCGGCCGAACAGGATAGGGGCGTCGGCAGCGGCGCGTTCGACTTCGCCACGCCGTTTCCGGCGGTAGGAGGCTTTTCCCTCGCCGCCCTGCCGGAACCCGAGCAAGCGAGCCGTCTCGGCCCCGCGCTGGCCTTGCTGCGGCAATTGCGCGAGGCCTTGGCGGCAGCCGGCCGGTGTCCGAATTTCGATCTGGCCGGCCTGGACGGGGAAAATCGTGCGCTGGTTCTCCAGGTGCTGGGGGAAGGCGAGGTCAGCATTGCCATCAGCGAGCCCCGGACGGAAATCCGGGAGTCGGTATTCCCCGGCGTCTGGCGGGTCAGGGCATGGAGGGGGGACGGTGTCGTCACGGAGGAGCGTGTCGAAGTCGGTGCCATTCCGGCATGCGTGGCCGCCGTGGCCGAGAGCGGCGGCATGCCTGGCCAATGGCCGCCACCTCCCGCCGGGGTGATGAACGCCCCCGCCGTCCTGGCCGAGGTGGCGGCCTTTGTCCGCGACGCCACGCCCCATGTCATCAACCTGTCCCAGATGCCCATGAGCCCCGGCGATTTGGCCTACCTTCACCTGGCGCTTGGAGAAGGGAAGGTCGCGATTTTCTCCGGCGGCTACGGCGATTGCCGCATCCGCAGCACATCCCTGCGGAACCTCTGGCGGGTGGGTTATTTCAATCCGGAGGGCAGACTGGTGCTCGATACCCTGGAAGTGGCCAGCGTGCCGGAAGTGGCCCTCGCCGCCCGGGAAGACCGGGAAGATAGCGCTTCCCGACTGGCCGAGGTACTGGAATGGTTCGGTGGCTGAATCGATGATCGGCGACGAGCGGATCACTCTGCGCTTGGCCCTCGCAGGGGGACGGATAGACACCGTGGCGGTACGTTCCTCTCGCGGCAGCGCAGCGCTGCGGCTGCTGGAGAATCAGCCTCTGCCTCGGGCGGTGGCCCTGCTGCCGATGCTGTTCAGCCTTTGCGGGCAAGCCCAGGGCGCGGTGGCGCACCTGGCGGCGGCGGCCGCGGAAGGCTATGCTCCGGCATGCGCCGAGCTGACAAGCGGGAAGCGCCGGGTACAGGCCGAGGCGCTCCAGGAACACCTGTGGCGGGTGCTGGTGGACTGGCCCCAGTGGCTGGATGAAACGCCGGACATGGCGGCCGTGGGGGAGCTGCGCCACGGCGTGGCCAAGGCGCTGAGGGGCGACGCCCGGGAATGGCAAGGATTTTGTGTTGGCCTGGAGGGGCTTCTCAGCGGCCAGGTATGGGCCATGCCGACCCGGCGGTGGCTGGAAATGACGACACTTGGCGAATTGCGGCACTGGGCCGAGGAGGGCGAGACGGTGGCGGCGCGGATGATAGGCTGGTTGCTGGGAGGGGAGGGCGCCTACGGCGCCAGCGGGGTGCCGTGCTTGCCCCTGGACGTGCATGACCGGTTGTCCGAAGTGGCGGCGGCCATGGGCGCCGATCCCGATTATCCGCGTTATCCCACTTGGCAGGGCGAACCGGGGGAAACCGGCGCCTTGGCGCGCATGGGCCGTCACCCCTTGTTGGCGCAATTGCTGCGGGAGCAGGGAAATACCGTCGCGGCGCGTTTCGTCGCCCGCCTGCTGGAAGTGGCCCAGACGGCCATCGGGCTGGAGAATGGGGAAGGGAACTGGCTGGGGGCGATGCAATTGGCGCCGGGAGTTGCCGTGGCCTGGGCCGAAACGGCCCGCGGGTTGCTGGTTCACCGGCTGGAAGCGAGGGAAGGACGGGTCAGGGACTACCGCATCGTCGCCCCCACCGAGTGGAATTTCCATCCCCGGGGGGCCTTGGCCGCAGGCTTGGCGGGGCAGTCCGTCATCGACGGCGAGGATGCGCGGCGCAAGGCCCAGTTGCTGGTGCAGGCCCTGGACCCTTGCGTGGCCTGTAGCGTCGAGGTCGGCCATAATGCATGAAATGTCGCTGGCGGAAGGGGTCCTCCAGGTGGTCGAGGATTATGCCGAGAAGGAAGGTTATTCTAGGGTGAAGACGGTGTGGCTGGAAATCGGCCGCTTGTCCGGGGTGGAGGTGGAGGCCATGCGCTTCTGTTTCGATGCCGTGACCCGGGGTTCCCTGGCGGAAGGCGCCGCCCTGGAAATCGTTGAAACCGAGGGCCAGGGATGGTGCCTCGTCTGCGGCAAAACGGTCCCCCTGGCGGCCCGGTACGAGCCCTGTCCCGATTGCGGGGATTTCCAGGTGCAGGTCACCGGCGGTACGGAAATGCGGGTCAAGGAATTGGAAGTCGAGTAGGAGAGCAACATGTGCACGGTATGCGGCTGCGGCCAAGGGGAAACACGGATCGAGGGCGAAGCCCATGAACACCCCCACCTTCACGAGGACGGTACGGCACACGGCCATGCCCATTCCCACGAGGGGGAGCATTTCCACGTCCATGCCGACGGCACGGCCCATAGCCATGGCGGCGACTATCTGCACGGTCGCGACGGCAAATACCTGAACTTCGGCCAGGGAGCCGCCCGCGCTCACGCCCCGGGGATGAGCCAGGCGCGCATGGTGCAGATCGAGCAGGACATCCTGTCCAAGAACGATGCCTATGCGGCGGAGAACCGCCGCCGTTTCCAGGAACAGGGCATTTTCGCCGTCAACCTGGTGTCGAGCCCCGGCTCCGGCAAGACCACCCTGCTGGTGCATACCATCAACGCCCTCAAGGGGCGCTTTCCGGTGGCGGTGGTGGAGGGGGACCAGCAGACCAGCAACGATGCCGACCGCATTCGCGCCACCGGCGCGCCGGCGCTCCAGATCAACACCGGCAAGGGCTGCCACCTGGACGCCCATATGGTGGGTCATGCCTTGGAGCGCCTCAACCCCGCCGACAACAGCCTGCTGATGATCGAGAACGTGGGCAACCTGGTTTGCCCCGCCGCCTTCGACTTGGGGGAGGCCCACAAGGTGGCGATCCTGTCCGTCACGGAAGGGGAGGACAAGCCCCTCAAGTATCCGGACATGTTCGCCGCCGCCGATGTGATGTTGCTCAACAAGGTGGATTTGCTGCCCCATCTCCAGTTCAACGTTCCCCTGTGCATCGAGTACGCCCGCCGCGTCAATCCCAACCTCCGGGTGATCCTCGTTTCCGCCTTCTCCGGCGAGGGAATGGAAGAATGGCTGACTTGGTTGGAGGAAGGCCTGACAACCGCCCGTTGTCGCCGTGAGGAAACCGTGGCCCAACTCAAGCAGCGCATCGCCGCCCTGGAGGCGGAGCTGGCCCGGCTAAAGGGCTAGCCGTGGGTCGGATGCCTCTTGCCACCGACCACGCGCGCCTGCGTTGCCGGGTGCGCGGCCAGGTCCAGGGGGTGGGCTTTCGTCCCTTCGTCTATCGTCTGGCTGTTGAAATCGGACTTACCGGCTGGGTGCGCAACGATGCCGCCGGGGTGCTGGCGGAGGTGCAGGGGAAACGGGAGCCCCTGGATGCCTTCCTCGCCCGGCTGAAATCCGAACTGCCGCCCCTGGCGCGCATCGATAGCCTGGAGGCGGAAGAGACGGCGGCGGTCGCCGAACAAGGGTTCACCATCCTAGCCAGCGCGGGCGGCCGGGCCGCCACGGCCATCGCGCCGGACACGGCGGTGTGTCCGGCCTGCCTGGGGGAGCTGTTCGACCCCGCCGACCGGCGCTACCGCTATCCCTTCATCAACTGTACCCATTGCGGCCCCCGCTACACCATCACCGCCTACTTGCCCTACGACCGATCGAATACCAGCATGGCCCGTTTCAAGCAGTGCACAAACTGCCAGGCCGAGTACGACGATCCGGCCGACCGTCGTTTCCACGCTCAGCCCAATGCCTGCCCGGTCTGCGGCCCCCGTCTGCATTGGCGGGGCAGCAACGGCCAGCTTGCCGAGGTGGCGGACCCCATCGCCCATGCCGTGGCGCGTTTGCGGGCGGGCGACATCCTGGCGGTGAAGGGACTGGGCGGTTTCCATCTCCTGTGCGACGCCCGCAATGCCGATGCTGTCGCCCGTCTGCGGACCCGTAAGGCCCGGGAAGAGAAACCCTTCGCCGTCATGGCCCTCAACCCCGCTTCTTTCTCAAGCCTGGGCCGGTGGGATGAGGCGGAGCAGGCCTTGCTGCAAAGTCCGGAACGTCCCATCGTCCTGCTGCGCAAGGCCCCTGGGGCCCACGCCGTCCTGGCCGGCGTGGCCGACGGCATGCCCTGGCTGGGGACGCTGCTGCCCTATACCCCCTTGCACTACCTGCTGTTCCACGAGGCGGCCGGGCGGCCTGCCGGTACGGCCTGGCTCGAGGAAGCCCAGGAGCTGCTGCTGGTTTGCACCTCCGCCAACCCCGGCGGGGAGCCCTTGGTGACGGACAACGACGAGGCCTTGCGACGCCTCGGCGCCATCGCCGACGGCTACCTGGTCCACGACCGGGACATCCTGGTGCGCTGCGACGACAGCGTGGTGAGGGTTAAGGACGAAAGCGGAAGGACGAAGGGGGAAGGTCGGTATCCTGCCTTGCAGTTCGTCCGCCGTGCCCGGGGCTATACCCCCCGTTCCATCCGCTTGCCACGGCAGGGGCCGTCGGTCCTGGCGGTGGGGGGGTATTTCAAGAACACCCTCTGCCTGACGCGGGGCGACGAAGCTTTCCTGTCCCAGCATATCGGCGAGCTGGACAACGCCCCCACCTGCGAATCCTTGGAAGCCACGGCGGCCCATATGATGGCGGTGCTGGAAATTCGCCCGGCGGTCGTGGCCCACGACCTGCACCCCGATTTCCACAGCACGCGCTTCGCCGTCCGTTTCGCCTCGGAGAGGGGGGTGCCCGCGGTTGCGGTGCAGCATCATCACGCCCACATCGCGGCGGTGGCGGCGGAGCATGGATTGGACGAACCGGTGCTGGGCCTGGCGCTGGACGGCATCGGCATGGGGACGGATGGCGGAGCGTGGGGCGGAGAACTGTTGCGGGTGGACGGCGCGTCCTTTAGCCGCCTCGGCCACTTGAAGCCATTGGCCATGCCGGGCGGCGACCGCGCTGCCCGCGAGCCCTGGCGCATGGCCGCCAGCGCTCTCCATGCCTTGGGGCGAAGGGAGGAAATTTCCCGCCGCTTCAAACTGCCGGCGGCGGCGATGCTGGCGGAGATGTTGGAAAAAAAGGTGAACTCCCCCCTCACTTCCAGCGGTGGCCGCCTGTTCGACGCCGCCGCCGGCTTGTTGGGAGTGAGTGTCGTGCAGGGATTCGAAGGCCAGGCGGCGATGCTGCTGGAAGGGCTGGCCCAGGCCCACGGGCCCGCGGAAGCTTGGACGGAGGGGTATACGGTGGGCGAACAGGGCCTCGATTTCCTGCCGCTCCTCGGCCGACTGGCCGAGGAAGGCGACACGGGCTACGCGGCGGCCATTTTCCATGCTACTTTAGCGGCAGGGCTCGCGGAATGGACCCTTCGCGGGGCTGAACGGGAAAAGATTTCGAAGGTGGTCCTGGGGGGAGGATGCTTTCTCAATGCGCTGCTGTCGGAAGCATTGGCGCGGCATCTTCGCCAAGCCGGGCTCGTCGTTTACGAGGCGCGGCAGGCGCCTCCCAACGACGGCGGCCTGGCCCTGGGGCAGGCGTGGGTAGCGATGAATTCCGTGAAAGGTTGATGGACGATGTGTCTGGCGATTCCGGCAAGAGTGGTGCAGGTGCTGGACGGCGAAATGGCCGTGGTGGACCTGGGAGGGGTGAAGAAGGAGATTTCCCTGGCCTTGGTGGATGGCGTGGCGGAAGGGGACTATGTGATCGTCCACGTGGGCTACGCGCTCAATAAATTGGACCCCGAGGAGGCCGAGAAGACTCTCCAGATGTTCGCCCAGTTGGCCCAGGAAGGAGCCCTGTAGGCATGGCGGCGAATCCTGTCGGCAATCTGGCAGACCTGAAAGCGGGCGAGGTGCTGCTGCCGTCCTTCATCCTGCGCCGCAACGGCGGGGTGTTCGTGGATATGGCCCATTTTCCCGGCGGCGAGGGGTTCGAGCAATTCGTCGAGCGGCTGTTCACCAGCGGCGCCTATTTCGTTGATTTGGATTACGGCGCTTTCCTGCACCTGCTTTACGACGACATTCCGGCGGGGGAACGGCGCCGGGCCGACGGCGGGTCCGTCGAGATGCGTCTGGCCCGGGATATCGCGCGCTTCCTCCCCCAGCGGCGGGAGCTCTACAAGGGCGTCAAGGTGCTCGGCGACGGCGAATCGGCGGAATATATGTTCGAGCCGGTGACCCTCGAGGAAGTATCGGAAGAGCCTCTCTACGGCCAGGCGGACGAGGATGGCCTGCGGCCGATCACCGGCTATGTCACCAAGACGATGACCGTTCCCACCAAGCTGGATTTCGACGAGTTCGTCGCCGATCTGTGGCAGAAAGGGGTCCGTTTCGGCATCGACGCCGAGGGAGTCCGACGTATCGTCGAGCGGGGGGACATGGTGCGGGCCGTGGTCGCCCGACAACTGGAGCCCACCCTCGGCAAGGATGCCTACGTGCGCGAGGAAACCAAGGCCCTGTACCGGGATGACGCGCCCAAGCGCCTGCCCGACGGGCGGGTGGACCTGCGCCAGTTCGCCAATCGCTTCCCCCAGATCACCCAGGACGAGCGGTTGTTGAAAAAGATACCCCGCGTCCTCGGCAAGCCCGGCCGCAAGGTCTCCGGACAGATCGTCGAGCCGCCCATTCCCCTCGACATCGACCTCGGCACCCTGGCGGGGCCGGGCACCCGCCTGGAGCAGGGGGCGGACGGGGAGTTCATCGTCGCGGCCCAGGACGGATTCATCCTCCTCGATACCGCTTCCAACGTGATTTCGGTGACGGAGAAGATCGAAAGCCGCGAGGACGTGAGCATCAAGACCACCGGGGACTTGAGCCTGGATGTGGAGGAATTCGTCGCCCACGGCGAGGTTCAGGAGGGACGGGTGGTCGAGGGCCGGAACATGACTTTCCGTTCCGATGTGTACGGCACGGTGCTTTCCCAAGGGGGGAACATCCTGATCGGCGGCAGCCTTTCCGGCGGCAAGGCCCAGAGCCGGGGCGGCAACGTCACGGTGCAGGGGCTGAGCTTCAATTCCGTGATCGAGGCCTGGGACGGGGAAGTGACGCTCGGCAACGTCCAGGGCTGCACCGTTTTTGGCCGCAAGGTGAGGGCCGAGAAAGCGGTGAGCTGCGAGATCGTCGCCGAGGAAGTTGATCTCGCCAGCGCCGAAGGCTGCGCTGTCGTGGGCAAGGCCATCCATATCGGCGCTTCCGATGCGCGGCGGGATGACGAGACCTTCGTCACGGCCCTCGTTCCCGAACTCTCCGGCTACGACAGCAGAAAAGCACGGATGGAGGAGGAAATCGCCGAAATCCGCCAAGCCATCCAGGCCAAACGGGAGGAAATCGCCAAAACCAAGGCCGAACCGGAATTGGCGAAATTCCTTGCCCTGGAAGGCAAGATCAAGCAGGGGGCGATCAAGCTGACGCCCGCCCAGGCCGAGAACTGGGAAAAGGCCCGTGACCGCTTCGCCATGGCGCTCCTGCGGGTGCAGAAAATGGAAGGCGACGTGGGCCGGCTGGAAGACGACATCCGCATCCGCGAGCGTGAAATCATCCGCGTGATGGAGGAACGCAAGGCCGTCGGCGACGGAATCCGCTGTGTCGTCGACGAGGTGAAGGGCGAGACGGTAGTGCGGACCATGGTCTCGCCCATCGGCATGCTGCTGTTTCATGGCATGCCCGCAGCGGAGCTGAAATCGAAGCTGCGGGGCTATGGCAGCGCGCAGGACCGGGTCTTCGCCGCTTCCTCCGGCCGTGTCGATTGGCGCTACCAGGCACCGGAGGAGGGGGGGCGGAAATGAAATACATCGACGAATTCCGCGACGGCGCCCTGGCCAGGAAGCTGGCGGCGGATATCGGCCGGGAAGCCGATCCGCGACGGCGCTACGCCTTCATGGAATTCTGCGGCGGCCATACCCACGCCATTTCCCGCTATGGGGTGGAAGACCTGCTGCCGTCCAATGTGCGCATGGTTCACGGCCCCGGCTGCCCGGTGTGTGTTCTGCCCGTTGGGCGAATCCAGGCCGCCGTCTGGCTGGCCCAGCAGCCGGGGGTGATTCTCTGTTCCTACGGCGACATGCTGCGGGTGCCTGGGGATAACGGCCTCAGCCTGCTCAAAGCCAAGGCGAACGGCGCCGACGTGCGCATGGTGTACTCCAGCATGGACGCCCTGAAAATCGCCCAGGACAACCCGGCGCGGGAAGTGGTGTTCTTCGCCATCGGCTTCGAAACCACCACCCCCCCCACGGCGGTGGTGCTGCAGCAGGCCAAGGCCCTGGGACTGGGGAATTTCAGCGTCTTCTGCAACCATGTGCTGACTCCCGCCGCCATCCAGGCCATCCTGGAATCACCGGAGGTAAGCACCCTCGGCACAGTCCCCCTGGACGGCTTCATCGGCCCGGCCCATGTCTCCACCGTAATCGGCAGCCGGCCCTACGAGCCTTTTGCCGCCAATAACCGCAAGCCGGTGGTGATTTCCGGCTTCGAGCCCCTGGACGTCATGCAGTCGATACTGATGCTGGTGCGGCAGGTGAACGAAGGCCGCGCCGAGGTGGAGAACGAGTTTACCCGTGCCGTTTCCCGGGACGGCAACCGCAAGGCCCAGGCGCTGGTGGAGGAGGTCTTCGAGTTGCGCGAATCCTTCGAATGGCGCGGCCTCGGCAGGGTGCCCCAGAGCGCGCTGCGCATCCGGGAGGAATTCGCCTCCTGGGATGCGGAGCGCAAGTTCCCGGTACCGGAATTTTCCATCGCCGACCACAAGGCCTGCGAATGCGGCGCCATCCTGCGGGGCGTCAAGCATCCCCGAGAGTGCAAACTCTTCGGCAACGTCTGCACCCCGGAAAACCCGGTTGGCTCCTGCATGGTTTCATCCGAAGGTGCCTGCGCCGCTTATTACACTTATGGCCGGTTCCGCCAACCGGGTTTCGTCGCAGGCTAACATGAGCGGAGCGAATGTTAAGGTGCGCAGCGCCGGCCGAAGACGAAACCTTTTGGCGCGTTCCTGCATGGTTTCATCCGAGGGTGCCTGCGCCGCTTATTACACTTATGGCCGGTTCCGCCAACCGGGTTTCGTCGCAGGCTAACAGGGGTACAGCTCATGAGCCAGGTACGTAAAGATTATGTTCGTCCTCTCGACCTCAAGCATGGCCGCGTGGACATGACCCACGGCAGCGGTGGCCGGGCCATGGCGCAGCTGATCGACGAACTGTTCATGGCCGCCTTCGACAACGAATTTCTGCGCCAGATGAACGATCAGGCGCGTTTTCTTCCCCCCGCCGGGCGGATGGTGATGGCCACCGACAGCCATGTGGTGTCGCCGCTGTTTTTCCCCGGCGGCGACATCGGCTGCCTGTCGGTCCACGGCACCGTCAACGACGTGGCCATGTCCGGCGCCCAGCCCCTCTACTTGTCGGCCGGCTTCATCCTGGAAGAGGGCTTTCCCCTGGCGGACCTGAAGCGCATCGTCGAATCCATGGCCAGAGCCGCCCAGGAAGCCGGCGTGCCCATCGTGACCGGCGACACCAAGGTGGTGGAGCAGGGCAAGGGGGACGGGGTGTTCATCACCACCACCGGCGTTGGCGTGGTGCCGGAGGGGGTGGATATTTCCGGCCACCGCGCCCGGCCCGGCGACGCCATCCTGGTGAGCGGCTTTCTCGGCGACCACGGCGTGGCGATCATGGCCCAGCGGGAGGAGTTGGCCTTCGACCTGCCCATCCGTTCCGACACCGCCGCGCTGCACGGCCTGGTGGCGGCCATGGTGGAGGCGGTGCCCGACCTCCATTGCCTGCGCGATCCGACCCGCGGCGGCTTGGCCACCACCCTCAACGAACTGGCGCTCCAGTCCCGCGTCGGCATGGTGATCCGGGAAGCCGGGCTGCCGGTGCGGGAGGAAGTGCGGGCCGCTTGCGAATTCCTCGGTCTCGACCCCCTCTACGTGGCCAACGAGGGAAAGCTGGTGGCGATTTGCCCCCCCGAGCAGGCCGAGGTGTTGCTGACGGCCATGCGCGGCCATCCCCTTGGCACGGCCGCGGCCATCGTCGGCGAGGTGATCGAAGACCCCCATCATTTCGTCCAGATGGAAACCGCCTTCGGTGGCCGGCGCATCGTCGATTGGCTCACCGGTGAGCAGTTGCCGCGCATTTGTTGACGGCAGGCTGGTCGAGACCCCCGGAGCGTTGAAATGCTCGCCGAGTGGTGGTCCTACCTCACTACACCGTGTTCTCCCGAGGCCCGGCGCATGGGTTACCTGCGGGAGAGCATCGCCATCCGTGCCCGCCACCGCCGCTGCCGGCATGCCTGGGCGCCCCATCTCGCAAAAACCCGGCAAGGGCTTGTTTCTTACCGGGTTTTACCAGTAATTGCTTGCGGATACTACACTTTTTCTGACTGGCGTCAACTGGCAATGACCGGTTTTGACTGGTCAACTGTGCCAAATTTGTGCCAGTTTTATCACGTCGAAGGAATAGCTTTCGCCTCCGTCGCCTAGCTACGGCACCGTTCCCTGAGGACGGGGCCGTTGCTCAGAAACGGTCCCGTATCTTGGAAACGAGAGAGGAGACTCCGGCGCGGTCTGCGCCACGGGGATGTGTTCGGCCAGCACCCGGAAGTGGTTCTGCTTACGCCATCCTTCGACATCCCCGATTACATAGAGCCGCTTCTTCGCCCGACTGACCGCGACGTTGAGCAGGTTCGGTTTCTTGGCGGCCCAGCCTTTGGCACCAGGTTTTTTCGGATTGCCGCCCAGCACCAGCACGACCACGTCAGCCTCCTTGCCCTGCGTGGTATGAACCGTCCCGGTCTTCTCCGGATCGAGCCCCAGGCTTCGCGCCATCGGCCGGAGCTTGTTGGCGCAGTCTCTGAAAGGCGAAACCAGAAAAATGTCACTCGCTCCCAGGCCATACCGTTCCTTGAGGCTCAGCAGCAAGTCGCGTGCGGCTTTTCCTTCCGCCGGCACCCAGTTGCCTTCGCCGTCTTCGCTACGCACGTCGATCCAATGGCATTCTGGAAGCAAGCTGTCGGTTTTCGGTTTTCCATGAACCATCAGGCCGTCGTAGGCAACCCGATTGCTGATGGAGAACATCGGATCATCGCAGCGCCGATGTACCCGCAAGGGGCAGCCGACCCAAAGTTTCCCCTTTTCAGAATCGGGCAGCCAAGTTCCGATATCCATGGCTTGGTCGGCCAATCGCTGAGAGGATGTATCGCTCGGCCACCAGTGCCGCCCCACACCATAATGCTGGGCGAACGCGCCCTCGACGGCTGCTGGCACAGGCATGACGGGTTCCAGTTGGTTCGGATCGCCGACCACCACCGTACGCATCGCTCGCCAAATTGCGCCTGCGGCCTGTTGCGGTAGCGTCTGACCTGCCTCGTCGATCAGCAGCCAGCCGATTCCCTCGCGGCCAACCTGCCTGAACATCCGCGGCACCGAGGCAAAGGTGGTCGAGATGACGGGAACGACGAAGCACAGCGAGGCGAGTGCGGTGCGTGCCAAAGCCTCCGGCATATCCTTGCCCTGCAACCAGTCGCAAGCGAGGCCGAGATTAGCCAACATCTCGGTATGATGGTTTTCGATAAAGGCGCGATGCACATCGAGTGCAGCCAGAAAGACTTCTTCCCGTGCCTTGCGCCATTCCTCCGTGGCCCAGGGCGAAGACTGTTCACGTGTCTCGTCATCGGCACCGTACGCGGGCCAATGCGTGCCGAGAGATGACATCGCTTCGGCCAAGGCGGATTCCAGAGCCGGCAATTCCCCTCTAGCCTTCGCCAGGTCGGCTTGCTTGCGCTTCAGATCACGGTCCAGGTCCGTCAGTTGCCTGTGAGCATCTGCGTGTCTTACCTTCGTTTCGGCAAGCGCTCCTTCCGGACCACTACATTCTCGCCTGGCGTCGTCCACCTCTTCTTCGATTGCTCGACGCCTCGACCACCAGTCGCGATGAGAGCGTCCTAGTGTGGATAGCCAGAGCAGGAACCCGGGCCTTGCCGAATCGTGGGATTGCAATGCAAGCTGAGCCTCCTTGAGGAGGTCTCGCAATCTGGCACATTCTGCCGACAGGTTCTCCACATCGGCCAAGAGGCGAGCAACCACCCCACGATGCTCTGCGAGGCTTTCCTCGGCTCTGCTCACAGCAAACTCGTCTTTCCCGATACGCTCCCGGAGTGCGGCCACATACCCAGGCAACCTAGATGCGGCAATCAGCGATTTCCGTATCGATGTTTCCCGGTCCTGGGCCTCCTTGAGGCGTTTGACAGCTTCATTCCATAACATAGCGGGCTTGCGTTTGCCCTCTTGGATCGACTTGAGGTGGTGGCGCAAGCCTTCTTCGCGATCTCCCGACAGCGGGCGACCTTGCCCTCCGCCTTCTCCCTCCTTCTGCTCTCTCGGTTTTTGCCACCAGAAACGATCGAGGAACTCGGTGCGATTAGTCTTGTTGCCGAGCCGGGCTGCCAATAGCCCCCACGATGGCTTGCCAAGGACCCTGGTAGCAAGGTCCGCAAAATAGTCGCTCCCAGCTGCCACCTCTTTTGGAACGGCTTTGATGCCGGGCAGTTCAAGTGAGACGTTCTCGACAGCACCATTATTGGCAGACGCCACGACGATGGCGCTCCCGGTGACCGCCTCCCTGAAGCCGTAATAGGGAATCCATGCGTCTCCAAGCTTGTGGGATGCCTTGGGCTCGAATACGGAGGAGCCGACGTTCGCGAGCCGCGTTGCCCGCTCCGTTACCACAGCAGCCACGATATCGCGCAGCAATGTCGTTTTCCCGGTACCGGGCGGCCCGTTTACGGCGAAGAGTCCCGATCCGTTCGGGAGTCTGCGCCAGATTTCATTGACGGCGAGTTGTTGGCTGAACGCCAGTGGATGGTCGGACGGCCAGCAGCCTTGTGGCACTCGTTCTGGGGCCAGCGCCCGGGAAGTGGCGTCAAGCCCAGCTTTCGAGCGGAGGTCGTTCCGGTCGATCGCGCTCGCAACCGCCATCATGTAGTCGGTGAGGCCCTTGCCGATGTTGCGCGTCTTCCATGCGGAAGCGAGTGTTTCCAGATCGCCAATGAAAAAGCTGTTGAGCAGATCGTCACCTTGAGACGCCTTCGTCTTATCGGGTTGTCGCTCCTCCTTCCTGACTTGGAAGCACTTCGCAATGCAGACAGGCCCGATGATCCCATCCGGCAGAAAGCACTTCGATGCCACGAACTCGATAAAATCATCGAGCCATTCACGGGTCGGTGGCTTGCCCGATTGGCGCATCTCGGCGGCTTCGGCCACCAGGCGTTGCACGAGCCGACGCGACAGGTCGTCGAATCCGCTGTAGCCACTACTGGGGTTGGGGATATCCTCGTCGGCTTCCTGCAATCCCCCTGTGTCGATCTGTCCCCCTTGCTCAAGAACTGCAATCCCGTCGCCATAATGCAGTACCTGCCCGGCGGACCAGCAAGCCAGAGAGAGAATAAAGTTCTCCGGAATCGGGTATCCTTTGTCGTCAAAGCCAAGATCGAACAGTCGGCTCCGACCACCATCTCGTCGGTCGTCGAATACCTCTTCATGGGCGCCGAGCTTGTCCTCCAAGAGCTTGGCGAGCTCA
>JBFXHL010000031.1:0-23883 GCA_050177075.1 Sulfuricellaceae bacterium
ACCAGCAAGCCAGAGAGAGAATAAAGTTCTCCGGAATCGGGTATCCTTTGTCGTCAAAGCCAAGATCGAACAGTCGGCTCCGACCACCATCTCGTCGGTCGTCGAATACCTCTTCATGGGCGCCGATCTTGTCCTCCAAGAGCTTGGCGAGCTCAGTGGCGTCGTAGAGCCCACATTGGAGGGTGTAGCGCCACGCTTTGCCCTTCCCGAGCGGCTTGCGGCAATGACTTGGATTCGCCCAGGGAAACGTGGTCTCCCTCTCATCAAGAGAGTAGACGGGTGTGGTCGGGTCTGTGGGATTTGTCTTGTCGGCTTTCTGCGGCATCGACGCCTCGACGGCCCGCCAGAACTGGAAGACCTGCTCAACTTGGAGTTTGTTGTCTTTCATCGCTTGTTACGTCAGCAGATCATTCGCGCTCAAGGATCACCCGCCCGTTACCCAATGACGAGGCCGTTCCCAAGACACGGTGCCGTTTCAGTGGAACGGAAGCCATTACTTGGTGACGGACCATGATCGGGCGCAATCTCAACCACATGAAGCACTCCATACCGCCGTCAGTACCTCGGCCTGCTGTAACACCATCTGCACGGCGGCATCCTGCAAGTCCGGCGGATAGCCGAACTCTGCCGGGACCGGTGCTCTCCTGCCCGTAGATGGCGATGTCGCCGAGTCGGCCGCCGTGCTCCTTGGCAAACTTTTCCGACTGCACGAACATGCCGCCGGAGCCGCAGCAAGGGTCGTAGACGCGGCCCCGGTAGGGTTCGAGTCCACGGAGCGCGGCGTGTAGAACTCGCCGCCGCGCTTGCCCTCGGCGCCGGCGAACTGGCCGAGGAAGTACTCGTAGACGCGGCCGAGGATGTCCTTGGAGCGGTTCTCTTCCTCGCCCAGGGCGATGCCGGAAATGAGGTCGATGAGCTCGCCCAGCATCACCTTGTTGAGCGCCGGGCGGGCGTAGTCCTTTGGCAGCACGCTTTTGAGGGACTCGTTGTCCTTCTCGATGGCGCGCATCGCCTCGTCGATGAAGCTGCCGATGGTGGGTTGCTTGGCATTGGCCTTCAGGTGCGACCAGCGGGCTTCCCTGGGCACCCAGAAGATGTTCTCGGCGAGGTATTCGTCCTTGTCCTCGGCGGCGGCCGGGTCTTCGGCCATCAGGGCCTTGTGCCTGGCCTCGAAGGCATCGGAGATGTACTTGAGGAAGATCAGGCCCAGCGCGACGTGCTTGTAGTCGGAGGGCTCCATGTTGCCGCGCAGCTTGTCGGCGGCGCGGAACAATTCGGCCTCGAAACCGAGGGTGCCGCCGTTGTTCTTATCGTTGCGTGCCATCGTCGGAGGTTTTCGTCGAGCGCTTGTTGCGTTTTCCAGTAGAGAGGTCGGCGAGCCGAAGCCTGACCGCCTCCTCCACAAAGCGGGAAAGATCGCCCTTCTTCATGCCCTGGGCACCGAGAAAACGGCGCAAGGCAAGGTCGGTTTCGCCGGACACCTTGATGGTCCAGCGGATCGTCTCGGACATGCCTCCCCCTTTGAGATAGACGCTTAAGCGCTTATGATAGCCGGTACATGGGAGGCACGTCATCATGAGCCGCAGCTACCGCAGAACCCCAATTCTTCCCGTCACCAACGGCCGCAGCGAGAAGTTCGACAAGAAGCAGTGGCATCGCCGCTGGCGCCTGCATGAGCGCATCCGCCTGACGGCCCGCCTGCGCGGCGGCGACGAGGTCGCCCTCGAAGGCTATCTGCCTGTCGCGGTGCGCGAGGTCAGCAATCTCTGGGGCATGGACAAGGACGGTAAGTCCTACTGGTCGGCATCGCGCCGGCTCAAGTTCGCCGAGTTGCTGGTCAAGTACAAACCCGCTCCGGACCACGAACGCGGCAAGCTCGTCAAACGGCATCTCCGCCGGTTCATGGCGAAGTAGAAGGCCCTCGGACGCGCCGGCGCCTTCTGCGCGATGACCTACTCGAACAGGTCCTTCGGATGCAGTCCGAAGGCGAGGGCGATTCGCTCGATATTGTCGATGGCGACGTTCCGCTCGCCGCGCTCGATCCCGCCGATGTAGTTGTGGTGAAGGCCGCTCAGTTCGGCCAGTTTCTCCTGCGACCAGTCACGTTCCTTCCGTAACCGGCGAACGGTTGCGGCAAATCTCAGGCGGGTCTTTGTAGGCCGACGGCTTGCGGATGTTGCGGATCGGATTGGCGAGGCTTTCCATGCCCCATTCCTTGCGCGCGATCTCGAAGAGGTGGGAGATCAGCGCGAGTTCCAAGCGGATGGTGTTCTCGGCACGGCCTTGGGCGCGGCGCTCATCGCGGTATTTGGCGAACTCCGCACCCCGCAGATTCGCGAGGAAGTAGGAGGACAGGGGCTGGCGCAGCCAGTGGTTGATGCGACGCCGCTCCTGGTCAGGGTGACGCTTCTGGCTGGCGACTTCCTGCCAGTAGCGTTCCAGGGCCTCGGCCAGGGTGGTGCGCTCCGCTTCTGCACGGGAGACGAAGATACCCCGGTCCATCTCGTTCTCGATCTGACGGACCCAGGCTTCAGCCTGCGCTTTGGTATCGAAGGTGTGGAACTGCAGCGGGTAGCCTTTGCGGCGCACCTGCGCGCGCCAGTAGCTTCCCCGTTTGGTGATGCTTGCCATGCGACGACTCCCGAAAAACATCCGAGGTCGCCAGTGTCAAACTGTGCCAGTTTTGTGCCAAAGTCCAACAATTGGCACGCCGGAGAAAGAAAAAAGGACCAGTGGGTTACACCAGTCCTTGATTTTGTTTGGCTCCCCGACCTGGGCTCGAACCAGGGACCTGCGGATTAACAGTCCGTCGCTCTACCGACTGAGCTATCGGGGAATCGAGAAGGTGCGTATGATAATGACTGAATCCCGGTTGGTCAACAGTAAAGTGGCGTGGGGGCGAGAATTGCCTCCATCGCGGCTCGGGATTGTAATCCGCATTTTCAATGGCCGAAGATATAACTATTTCTCCTAGCGAAGAATTTGCGCAGGCAGTGGCGCTTCACCGGGCTGGAAAGCTGGAGGAGGCAAAGGCCCGTTATCAGGCTTTGCTCTCGTTACAGCCGGGGGCTGCCGACGTTATTCATCTCCTGGGTCTGGTGAATTTTCAGCTCAAGGACTACGCGGCGGCGGAGCCCTTGCTGCGCCAAGCCATCGCCTTGCAGGGGCGAGCCGCCGATTTCCATTTCAACCTGGGAGCGATGCTTCTGGAGCAGGGGCGCCACCAGGAAGCGGAGGAGGCCTTTCGTCAAGCGTCGATGCTGAAGCCCTACGATGGGGAAATCCTGAACAATTTGGCGGTTTCGCTTGCGTCCCAGCGGCGTCATGGGGAGGCTGAGGCCGTGTTGCGGCAGGCACTGAAGTTATTGCCGGATGACGCCGAACTTCATTTTAATTTGGCCAACACTCTTCGCGCCCTTGGCCGGGGAGCGGAGGCGGAGGCGCATTTCCGCCGCACTCTGGCTCTGCAGGGAGACTATGGGGCGGCATGGGTGAGCTTGGGGGATTGGCTGCTTTCCCAGAACCGCCTGGACGAAGCGGAAACCTGCTTCCGTCGTGCCCTGGAGGCTATCCCTGGCATGGCCGAGGGCAGGAACGGCCTGGCCGCCGTGCTGCGGAACCGCAATTGTCTTGGCGAGGCAGAGTCGGAGTTGAGAAACCTGTTGGCGGAAAAACCGGACTATGCCGAGGGCTGGAATAATCTCGGGGTGGTGCTGAACGATGCCTGGCGGTTGGAAGAGGCGGAAAGCTGCTTCCGCCGAGCCCTGGAGCTGCGGCCGGAGTATGCCATCGCCTGGAACGGTTTGGGCAGCGTGCTGATGGACGCTCAGCGGACCGAGGAGGCCAAGTCGGCCTATCTGGCCGCCATCGCCGCCGAGCCCGATTACCCCCATGCCCACTGGAACCTGGGCATCCTGTTCTTGACGCTGGGAGATTTCGCCCGTGGCTGGCCGGAGTACGAACAGCGCTTGCGGCGCACGGAGGTGTCCCATCTCTATGCCGGCTATGCCGCGCCCCTGTGGCAGGGTGAGGACCTGCACGGCAAGACGATTCTGCTCCATGCGGAGCAGGGGCTGGGCGACACCTTGCAATTCATCCGTTTTGCGCCGGAAGTGGCGCGCCGGGCGGAACGGGTCGTGGTGGAGTGCCAGCCGGGTCTGAAGCGTCTGTTGACCACCGTGGGTGGCGTGGCCGGAGTGTATGCCAAGGGAGAGGCCTTGCCGCCCCACGATGTGCGTTGCCCGATGATGAGCTTGCCCTACCGCTTGGGCGTGAACGCCGTGGCCGACATTCCGGCCCACATTCCTTATCTGGCGGCGGAGCCGAGCGCCGTCGACGCCTGGCGGGAGAAGCTGCAGCCGTTGCCGGGTTTGAAAGTGGGCTTGGTATGGGCAGGGGACCCGAGAAAGTTCGATCCGGAATCCCACCGCATCGATCAGCGGCGCAGCTTGAGCCTGGAGGCTTTTGAGCCCTTGTTCGGCCTGAGCGGGGTGAGCTACATCAGCTTGCAGAAGGGAGAGGCGAGTGCGCAGGTCCGGGCCTATGAGGGCAGGGTGCTGGATTGGATGGGGGAGATCGGGGATTTCGCCGATACGGCGGCGCTTGTTTCTTGCCTGGACCTGGTAATCGCTGTGGATACTTCCGTTGCCCATCTCGCCGGGGCACTGGGGAAGGAAGTGTGGCTGCTGTCGCGCTTCGACGGCTGCTGGCGCTGGATGCTAGGGCGTTCCGACAGCCCCTGGTATCCCACCATGACGCTGTTTCGCCAGCCGAAACCGGGACGCTGGGATAGCGTGGTCGCCGAGATCGGTAATGCCCTTGCCGCCAGGCTGTCGGGCAACGGTTAGGGGTGTGCGGGTAACTTGAATATCGCACAGGCTATCGCGCTCGCTCTTCGTCACCATCAGGAAGGCCGCCTCGACGAGGCGCAGGAACTCTACCGCCAGGTGCTTGATGCGGCTCCCGGCCATTCGACCGCTTTGCACCTGCTGGGGGTCATCGCCCACCGCCGGGGCGAACTGGAGCGTGCCGAAGAATTGATTCGAGCCGCTATCCTCCACGATCCCGGCTACGCCGAGGCACACAACAACCTGGGCAATCTGCTCCGGGATCGGGGACGGCTGGACGAGGCGCTGGCCGCCCATCGCGCCGCCCTGGCAATTAACGCGGGCGATCATGAAACCCTCTTCAGCCTGGGAGTGACCTACCAGGCCGCAGAGCGCCTGAACGAGGCGGGGGAGGCTTATCTTCAAGCCCTGACTCTCAATCCGTCCTACGGCGGGGCCTGGGTGAACCTGGGCAATGTCCTCGCCGGCCAGGGGGGGAGGGAGGAAGCACTGGCCTGTTTCAGCCGGGCCATCGAGATCAGTCCGGGTTCGGCGGAGGCCCACTATAACCTGGCTCGCCTCTTACAGCAGATGGGGGAGAGGGAGGCCGCCGCGGATCATTACCGACGGGCGCTGGAGTCCGACCCACGCTTGGCCGAGGCCTGGTACAACCTGGGTACGCTGTGCCTGGAGCAGCAGCAAGTGGACGAAGCGGTGGCGCATTTGCAGCGCGCCCTGGAACTGAAACCCTCCGATACCGACGCGCTCAACAACCTAGCCATGGCCCTGAAGGCGCGCGGCGACATGGAAGGCGCCCTGGTGGCCTATCGGCGGGCCCTGGAGCTGCAACCCGACGATAGGGAAATCTTCAGCAACCTGCTGCTCGCCTTGAATTACGTCCCCACCGCCGGAGCCGAGGCGATTTTCGCGCTGCACCGGGACTATGCCGCACGCTTCGAGGAACCCCTGCGCCCCCGCTGGCAGCCCCATGCCAACCTCCGCGACCCCGAGCGCAGACTGCGCATTGCTTACCTGTCGCCGGATTTCCGCCGCCATCCGGTGGCGAATTTCATCCAGCCGGTGTTGCGCTGCCACGACCGTCGCCATTTCGAGGTCTGGTGCTATGACACCTATGGCGTGGCCGATGACCTTACCGTGCAGTTGAAATCCCTCTCCGACCGGTGGCAGGACGTGGCAGCGCTGACGGACGAGGCCCTGGCGGCGCGCATTCGGGAGGACGGCATCGATATTTTGGTGGACCTCTCCGGCCACACGGCGGGCAACCGTCTCGGGACGTTCGCCCGCAAGCCCGCTCCAGTGCAAGCGACCTGGCTGGGTTACCTCAACACGACGGGACTGGCGGCCATGGACTGGCGTCTCACCGACGAGCGGGCCGACCCCCCGGGCTTGAATGACGCTTTTTATTCCGAGGCCTTGGCATATCTCCCCCACAGCCAATGGTGCTACCACCCCTTCGAGGGCATGCCGGAACCCAGCCCCCTGCCTGCGAAGAAGAATTCCCACGTGACTTTCGGTGCTTTCGGTCAGGTAGCGAAGATTTCCGGCGAGATACTCGATGCATGGGCCCGGGTGCTGCGCGAGGTGGAGGGGGCGCGCCTGCTGTTGGTGGGGGTGCCCGAGGGGTGGGCGCGCCAGCGGATCATTGCGGCATTCCGGCGGCACGGCGTGGAGGGCGAACGCCTCGACTTCCGGGGAAAACTTTCCCTGGACGGGTACTGGGCAGCCTTTGCCGAGGCGGATATCGCCCTCGATACCTTCCCGTACAATGGCGGGACGACTACCTGCGATGCCCTGTGGCTGGGCTTGCCGGTCGTGACCCTGAGCGGAATCCGCGCGGCCTCCCGCGGAGGATGCAGCCTCCTGTCGGCCCTGGGACGGCCGGAATGGATAGCGGCCACGACGGACGAGTTTGTCCGGATCGCCCGTGGGCTCGCGAGGGACGTCGAGTCCCTGGAACAAACACGTAAGACGCTGAGGCAATGGATGGAAGCTTCACCATTGAGAAACGAAAAGGAATTTACCCTGGGGCTAGAGCGGGCATACCGCCAAATATGGCGGAAATGGTGCCAAGAGGGCTTGAAGAGGTGAACAGCCTGCTGAATCAGGGGCTGGATGCCCATCGCCAGGGGCGTTTTCCGGAAGCGGAAGAGCGCTACCGGCAAGCCATGCTCGTTGGCGGCGAAGCGGGCAGGGAGGGGCGATTCCTCTACGGCACGCTGTTGTTGCAGCTTGGCAGGCTGCCTGAGGCCGTGGCTTTGCTGAGCCAGTCGGCGGAGGAAAATCCCGGCGACTGCCGACCCTGGCTCAACCTCGGCGAAGCGCTGCGCCTAGCCGGTCGGCTCGAGGAGGCGGACAAGGCGGCAAAGCAGGCCTTGCGCCTGGCGCCTGACCTGCCCGCCGCCCATGTGCTGCAGGGCAATCTCGACCGGGCCCAGGGTTTTTCCCTGGACGCCCTGCGCCATTACCGTCGCGCTGTCGAGCGCGAGCCTGGCAGCGAGGCGGCCTGGGTCAATGCCGTTTCCCTGCTGCTGGAACTCGGTAAGACCCAGGAAGCGCGGGACGAGGCCCTGGCGGGCCTTACGCTCTGTTCGTCGACAGAACTGAAAAAGCTCCTCGGCCGCGCCCTGTTTGCACTGGGCGAGATCACGGCGGCGGTCGACGCCTTCCTTCAGGCCGGTGATGCCGAATCCCTGGTAATGGCGGCGCTGATACGGCACGACGAGGGCAACGACGAGGATGCCCATCGTTATCTCCGCATGGCACTGGAAGCCGACCCCCATAGCGCCCCGGCCCGATACAACCGGGCTCGGCTCCTTCGCGGCGAAAACAAGCTGGACGAGGCGGTGGCCGATCTGCGCGTCTGCATCGAACACCATCCGGATTACCGGCCCGCCCTGGGGCTGGCCGCGGAACTGATGCCGCTGATCGGGGACTTCGCGGGTCAAGACAAGGTCAGGGAACGCCTATTGGCCCTGGGTGTGGATGAGGGCGAAATAGCCGCGACCCCTTTCCAGATGCTGTGCCTGGTGGACGATCCCACACTGCAACGGGCATCAGCCACGCGGGCCTCCCGGGACCTGCCACGGGGGGCGGTTGGCGCCCGGACCGTTGGCGATGGGAGGCGCCTCACCATCGGCTACCTGTCCTCCGATTTTGTCGACCATGCCTTGTCCCGCGTCATGGCCGGCGTCCTGGAGCGGCATGACCGTGAGGGTTTCAAGATCATCGCCTACGCCACGCGGACCGACGATGGTTCCGATATCTCAAGGCGTGTCCGGGGAGCGGTGGAGGTGGTGCGCGATGTCGCGGGGATGACGCAGCGGGCTATTGCTTCCCTGATCGCCCAGGACGGCGTGGATATCCTGGTGGACCTCAACGGACATACCCTGGGGACCATGCTCGGCGTGCTGGGCTACCGCCCGGCGCCTGTCCAGGCCACCTATATGGGGTATCCTGGCACGACGGGGTATGAGGCGGTGGATTACCTGATCGCCGACGGCTTCGTGGTTCCTCCGGAAGCGGAAAAATACTACAGCGAGGCAGTGGTGCGTCTTCCCCATTGCTACTGGGCCCCGGATCACAGGCACGCCGAAGCGGAAGTCTTGTCCCGCAAGGACTGTGGCCTTCCCGAAGAAGGCTTCGTTTTCGCCTGTTTCAACCGGGCCAACAAGTTCTCGGCGGAAATGGTCGGCACCTGGCTTTCCATCCTGGCCCAAGTACCCCGTTCAGTATTGTGGCTGGTGGCCGAGCATCCTAGCCTGCAAAGGTCTTTGCGCGAGAGGGCGACGGAGGCGGGCGTGTCTCCCGAGCGCCTGGTGTTTTCGGCGCCGGCGGCCTATGGCCGCTATTTGGGCCGGCTGACTCGGGTGGACCTCTTCCTCGACACCTACCCCTACAACGCCCACACCCTGGCCTTCGATGCCCTGCGCCTGGGAACGCCCATCCTCACCCTCTGCGGCCAAAGCTTTGCCGCACGGGTGGCGGGATCCATGCTGACGGCCCTGGGGCTGCCCGAACTGATTGCGCCGGATGCCGCATCCTACCGCGAGCGGGCCGTGGCCCTGGCCAACGACCCGGCGCAGAGGGAACGCTTCCGCCGCCACCTGCGGGAGGCGAGGGGTGAGACACCCGTCTTCGATGCAGAGGCTTTTACCCGCCATTTGGAGGAGGCCTACCGGTCGATCTGGCAGCGCGCCCGGCAGGGCCTGGGGCCCGCCGCCATTTCGGTGCCCGAGAAGGGGGGCGTCCATGGCGCTTGAGGCGGGAACCGCCGCCCTGCTGGCCGAGGGGCGAAGCCGACTGCTCCAGGGGGATGTTGACGGTGCCCGGGAGAGCTTAGATCTCGCGGCAAAAAAATCCCCGGACGATCTGCACGTGCCCTTCGACATCGGCAACGCCTGGTACGAGGCCGGCGATGCGGCGACGGCCGTCGAATGGTTCCGCCGGGCCCAGGGCCTCGATCCCCGTTGCGTCGAGGTCCATTACAACCTGGGGGTTGCCCTGCAGGAACTCCAGCGCGACGAGGAAGCGGAACAGGCCTACCGGGCGGCTTTGTCTTCGCGGGCCGATTACGTGCCGGCCCTCAACAATCTGAGCATCGTTCTTCGCCGCTTGCGCCGCTACGGGGAAGCGCTGGTTCCGGCCCTGCGGGCGGCGGAACTGGCGCCACAGGATGCGGAGGTCCTCAATAATCTGGGCCAGGCCCTGGCCGACCTGGGCCATATGGACGAGGCGGAGGCCAGTTACCGCGAGGCCTTGCGCCTAAGACGCGATTACCCGGAGGCCTGGGGAAATCGCGGGGTGGCGCTGATGAGCCGCGGCGAGCTGGATGAGGCCGTCGAATGCTTCGAGGCGGCCATTCGGCTTCGCCCCGGCGATGCCGATGCGCATCTCAACCTCGCTCATGCCCTGCTCCTCCAGGGAAAGTTCGAACGGGGCTGGGACGAATACGAGCAGCGGCTGTCCGAGCATTGCGGCGACAGCCGTTCGGCCATCGGGTCGCGCCGCTATTCCCAGCGAGCCTGGCAGGGGGAGGATTTGAACGGCGGGTCGCTGTTGCTGTGGGCCGAACAAGGGCTGGGGGACCAGATTCTTTTCGCCGGCGTGATTCCCGAGCTGCTGGCGCGGGGCGGTCGGCTCATTGTGGAGTGCGACCCGCGCCTGGTGGCGTTGTTTCAGCGCTCTTTCACTGCTGTCCGGGTGGTGCCCCGCCAGGATCCGCCGGTGGCGGAGGCACGGGCGGCGGATTGGCAGTTGGCCCTGGGGTCGCTGCCGCGCCATTTTCGTCGCGCCCCGGGCGATTTTCCGTCCTATGGCGGTTATTTGCGCGCCGATCCGGCCAGGGCCGCCGCCTGGGGAGAACGGCTGGGAAAGGCCGGGAAATTGCGCGTAGGCCTGAACTGGGCGGGTAACCCGGCATTCCGCAACGACCGCTGGCGCTCGGCCAGCCTGGCCGATTTCGCCCCTTTGGGCGAGGTTTCAGATGTGGAGTGGTTCAACCTCCATCAGGGTGTGCGAAGAAACGAGTTGGAAATCGCTCCTTTCCACCTCCGCGACTACGCCGGCGGGTGGCGCGATATGGATGATACCGCGGCATTCATGGCGAATCTGGACCTGGTGATTTCCACCTGCACCGTGATCCCCCACCTGGCGGGGGCCCTTGGGAAACCGGTGTGGGTGCTGGTCCACGGTCTGCCTTACTGGGCCTGGGGGGGCGAGGGAAGTGCCACGCCCTGGTACCCTTCAGCCAGGGTGTTCCGCCAGGGCCAGCGGAGAGGGTGGGGCGCGGTGGTGGCCGACGTTGCCCAGGCGCTGGAAGAGCTTATTTCGCCATGATGTGGACCCTTCATGGGCGACTGGGCCATAATGACCGAAATTCAAGACGGGGAGACGGGTGGAGGCATCACAGTTACTTGCGGCCGGGATCGCGGCTTATCATGCCGGACGGCTTGATGAGGCCGAGGCCGTCAGCGAGGAGCTGATCCGCCGCTGGCCGGAAATGGCCGAGGGTTACGAGCTGAAGGGGGCCTTGTTCTTCCAGGCCAAGCGCCATGAGGAGGCCGTGCAGTGCTTCCGCCGCAGCCTGTCCCTGAACGGCCGCAACGCTAACGGCTGGAACAGCCTGGGGGTAGCCCTGATGTCCCTGGAGCGGTGGAAGGAGGCGGGGGACGCCTTCCTCAACACCCTCGCCCTGGCTCCCGATCATCTTGCCGCCGCCCGCAGTCTCGGCCACCTCCTGGAAAAATTGGAACGGCCCACCGAGGCGGCCAGGCATTTCCTGTCCCTGCTTCAGCGCTTCGGCCCCCGGGACGATATCCTGGAGGACTACATTCGCGCCATGGTTGTCCAGGGCAGGGCCGACGACGTCTTGAGCAGCCTGCCCCAAGGCTTCCATCCCGCGGCGGTGGAATTGCTGACCGCCCGCTCCCTGTTGGAGGTGGAGCGCTGGGATGAGGCGGAAGGCCACGGTCTGGCTTCTCTCAAATTGGCCCATGTGGAGTGGCCTTCACCCGATGTACAGTTGGAGTATTTCCGCGCCATGTTCTACCTGCTGGATGTGCTGCGGCAGAAGAAGTGGGGACAGGAGTTCGAGGCACTATTTCGGCCAAGCTGCATCCTTGGTTTTCGCGAAGCCTTTCAGTCCTGCGGGGCTCTGCTTCCCCACCCACGGCCGTCACCGGGGCGCCGGTTGGCGGTAGTGGTGCCGGGCTTCATCAATGAGCACTTCGGCCCCACCGTGCTGGTCATGGGATTGCTCATCCGTTTTGCCGAGGATTTGGGTTGGGAGACGGTGCTGCTGAACTGCGACTACTCCTTTTACAACCAAGCCCTGGCGGATGTTCACGGCGTCGTGAAACTGCCCCCGGGAAGGTCCCGCTATGCCTTTGCCGGCCGGGAGATCGAGGTATTCACGCCAGCAGGGAGCGGATTACGCCAGCGTTTCGAAGAAATCGGCCGCTTTCTCGAAGACTTCGCGCCCGAGGCGATTTTCACCGCAGGCACCGAGCTCAACCCCTATGCCGATTTTCTGGCGGCTTGCTGGCCGACCATGGTGGTGCCGATGAACTGGCATCCGCCCTATTGCTACGGCCATCTTTACCATGTTCCTTCCGATGACCCGGCTGTCGTTTCGGTTTTTCGTCAGGCGGTTCCGGCTGATGCGGAATTGCTGCCCTACGGGCGGCTTTTTCCCTTTGTGCTGCCCCATGCTGGCGAGGCTCGCAATCGGGCCGAATTTGGCCTGGGCAATGGCGATTTCGTCTATCTCATCGCCGGGCTGCAGATGGGGGCGGCCTTCACACCGGATTATCAGCGCATCCTGGCGGATATCCTGGAAGAGGTGGAGTCGGCCCGTATGCTGGTGATTGGCACCAGAGAGTCCGATGTTTCCTGGCTGGAACCGCGCCTGGAACGCTGGCGGGGTAACCGCCTGCATTTCTTTGCCTACGAGCCGGGGTTGCGAGCAGTGCTGCGCCTGGGGGACGCGTTCCTCCATGCGCCGGTCCCGCGCAACGGCGGCACGGTGCGCCAGTGCCTGGCCGAGGGCCTTCCCGTGGTGGTGGCCCGGCAAAGCGGGCTGAAATTGGTGGTGCCGGAAGAGGATATGCTGGACAGTCTCGACGCCTACCGGGATGTGGCGATCCGCCTGGCCCGGGACCCTGCTTTTCGAGAGCGTGCCGTGGCGCGATCGAGGGAGCTCGATGCCCGTTTCGAAGCGGAGGCTGTTGAATACATGCAAACTATGGAGAAGGCTGCCTTCAGAGCAGTGGAGATATTCCAGCGCACCCGCGATACTCACTTTTTATACTCGGATAAGATCCTTGCCCATGGCGGATAAAACTGTCGCCATCCTCCAGTCCTGTTACATCCCCTGGAAGGGTTTTTTCGACATCATCCGGCAGGTGGACGAATTCATCCTCTACGACGAGGTGCAGTTCACACGCCGCGACTGGCGCAACCGCAACCTGATCAAGACCGCGGAGGGGCTCAAGTGGTTGACCATTCCGGTAATAAACAAGGGGCACTACCACGCACCTATTCGCGACATGCTGGTCGCCGACCCGACCTGGGCCGGACAGCACTGGCAGTCGCTGCTTCATGCCTACCGCAAGGCGGCCTGCTTTGATGAGGTGGCGCCCTTCATCGAGGACCTGTATCGGGGCTGCACGGAAACCCGGCTGAGCGAAGTGAACCGCCGTTTCATCGCGGCCCTGTGTGGCTACCTGGGGATCGACACCCCACTGTCCTGGTCCTGGGACTACCCGGTTCAGAGCGATGACCGTACCCAGCGCCTGGTGGAACTGTGCCGAGCGGCGGGGGCTACCCGCTATCTGTCCGGACCCTCCGCCAAGGCGTACATGGACCTGGAGCGTTTCCATCGCGCGGGCATCGAGGTGGAGTACATGGATTATTCGGGCTACCCGGTTTATCGCCAGCTCCATGGCGAGTTTCAACACGGGGTATCGGTGCTCGATTTGCTGTTCAACGAAGGGCGGGAGGCACGGCACTTCCTCGACCGCTCTCCGCAGGGGGAGAAACTCCATGGCTGATCCCTCGCTCTACGCCGAGGTCTCCGACTACTACTCCGGCAAGTTGCGTGCCCACGGCGAAACGGCCCAGGGAGTGGACTGGAAGGATGAGGTCTCCCAGGCGCTGCGTTTCGAACAACTTGTCAAACTTCTCCCGTTGGATGGGGATTATCTTGTCATGGACTATGGTTGTGGTTACGGGGCGTTGCTGGACTACCTAAGGGATAAAGGTTACGGCTGTCGCTACCTGGGGCTGGACGTGAGCCCGGAGATGGTGGCGGTCGCTGCGAAGCGCCATGCTGCCGATCCTCAGGCAGAGTTCCGCCAAGGAGTGGGAGTTCCCGCCGAGGTGGACTACATTCTGTGCAGCGGCGTGTTCAACGTTCGCCTGGGGCGGGGAGAGGAGGAATGGCAGGACTATCTCATGGAAACCCTGCGCGCTTTCGCCGCCACTGCTCGTCGTGGTTTTGCATTTAACCTTCTCACTGCCTATGCCGATAAGGACAAAATGCGTCCCGATCTCCATTACGCCGATCCCTGTCGCCTGTTCGACTGGGCCAAGCGGGAGGTTTCGCGCCATGTGGCTTTGCTGCATGACTATGGGTTATACGAGTTCACACTCATTGTCCGTAAAACTTTAAAGGAGTCGCCATGAAGCCTCTGGTTATATTCGGCCTTGGCCAGATTGCCGAGGTGGCCCATTTCTACTTTACTGTCGATGCCCGGCGCAGTGTGGCAGCTTTCACTGTTGACCAGGACCACCAGACGGCAACGGTGTTTTGCGGTTGCCCCGTGGTGCCCTTCGAAACCGTGGCGGAGCAGTATCCGCCGGCGGACTACGATTTTTTTGTTGCCACCGGCTACGCCAAGCTTAACCGTCTGCGGGAAGAGAAATGTGCCGCAGCCAGGGCTAAGGGGTATGCCCTGGCTTCCTATATCAGTTCCAAGGCCACCGCTTGGCCGGGACTGGTGATGGGGGAGAACTGCTTCATCCTGGAGGACAACACCCTCCAGCCCTTCGTCGAGATTGGCGACAACGTGTTCCTCTGGAGCGGTAACCATATCGGCCACCATGCGCGGGTCGGTGACAACGCGTTCATTTCTTCCCACGTCGTGGTATCCGGCGGGGTGACGGTGGGACGTAACTGCTTTATCGGCGTCAATGCCACCTTGCGGGATCACATTCAGGTGGGGGAGGCATGTGTTATAGGCGCGGGGGCCGTGGTGACCCGGGATTTGGCGGACAAGTCGGTGATGGTAGCACCCGAATCGGTGCTGTCCAAGGTGCCCAGCGACCGGTTGCGGCGGATTTGAATCCATGGAAAGTCTGGACAAGAACAGTTTCGATGCCGCACTGCTGCCGGGCATCCGGGCTGAACTAGCCGAGGCCTATCGCGCCTTCCGCCATGATGAGGCTGCGGCCATTTCCTCTTGGCTGGGCCCAGATGGATGTTTTGCTCCCGGAACGTATTTCGATCGCCCTTGCCCCCTCTGCGGCAGTGGCTCCGCCGCTCACTATCTATTCGCACGGGGACTGGACATCGTGAGCTGCGACAGCTGTGGCCTGGTCTATTCCCGCAACGTGTTGCTGCCGGAAGTGGATCGGCTGCGCTACGAAAACGACCCGGCCGCCGTTGCTCATGTGGCTCTGCGCCAAAGCCCTGCTTACCGGCGCCTGGAGGAAGGCAAGTTGCATTATCTGTTCCAGACCCTGGCGGGGTTGGGCGCTCGGGACGGCGAGTTGCTCGACATCGGCGCGGCCGACGGGAGGCTGCTCGTCGTTGCCAGGAATTACGGCTGGGCGGGGAGGGGAATCGAACTCAACCGTGGTTACCGGAACGTGCACCAGGAGCTGGGCCTGGCGGTATCCTACGGCGCCTTCCCTGAGGATTATTCCGATGATGGCCGGCGTTTCGCGCTCGTGACCATGCTCGATGTTCTGGAGCATACCGTCGACCCGGTGGGCTTTTTGAGGCACGTCGGAGAGCGCTTGACGACAGAGGGGCTTATTGCGGTGCAGGTGCCCAACGTGAACAGCCTGCTGCTGCGGCTTGAAGGCGCGGCCAATAACAATTTTTGCCCAGGGCACTGGAATTATTTTTCCGCTGCCAGCCTGCAAAAAGCCGGCGCGGCGGCGGGGTTGAGGGCCATTCACCAGGAAACCTATATCACCGAATTGGACCGGATCCTCTCCTATGACCGGGAGAAAATCCGGCAGGCCTTCGGGCGGGACCTCCCGGTTGAAGGCGAGTTGGCGCCGGAGCTGCTGCACCGCCATTTGCAGGGCTATAAACTGTTCACCGTATTTGCCAAGGAGTGATGTCATGGACCCTAAAGCCTACGGGCACTTGACCGTTGCGGAATCGAAGCAGGACTGGCTTTCCCGAGCCATCGAGGACATCGAGGTGCTGGGCTACACCGTGTTGCCGGGCTTGCTGGACGAGGCGGAGCTGAAGACGGTACGGGAGCGAGTGGACGCCCTATACACTCGCCAAGAAGAGGCATACGGTGCCGAACGCCTGGCGGCCATCGGCGATGCTTCGACTGCACGGGCTTTACTGCTTCACGATGATTATTTTCTGCGCTTTGCCACCCACCCCACCGTGCTGCAACTGGTGACGGCGCTCCTTGGCGAGTATTTCATCCTCAACCTGCAGAACGCCATTCTTAATAATGCCGAGGAACATCCCCAGACTGCATGGCATCGGGACCTGCCCTACCAGGAATGGGTGCCGAGCAGACCGGTGGCAATCAATGTCCTCTACGCCCTGGACGACTTTACCGTCGCCAGCGGAGGCACCTTGCTGCTGCCCTTCAGCCACCGGCTGGAAAAACTGCCGAGCTGGGATTTTTTCGAGCGCCATCAATTGGTGGCGGAAGCTCCGGCAGGCTCTGCCCTGGTGTTCAATTCCTGGCTGGTGCACCGGGCTGGCAACAACGTCTCTGGCCGGCCGCGACGGGCCATGAACCACCTGTACACCAGCCCCATCATCAAGCAGCAGTACGATTTTCCCAAGGCCTTGAGGGGGAAGTGGTCAGATGATCCACGGCTTGCGCGTCTCCTCGGCTACGACTCCCGCGTGGCGGACGACGACGTGAGCTGGCGCGACCGCCGCAGCGCGCGCCTGACAGGGGAATAAAACGGTTATGGGCTGGAGACGGCTGGGGCCGGTGTTTTGCGCTTCGGGGGAGCGGCCCTGGATGGCGTCCCATGGGGCCAACCCCCTGGTGGTCCCGGGTACAGGTGAGATACGACGCATCCTGTTCAATTGCCGAGATGGGCAGGGTCGCTCCCACGTCGCCTGGCTGGATATTTCTCCTGCCGATCCATCCCGCGTCCTGGCCTTGGCCGAGCGTCCCTTGCTGTCCCCCGGCGGGCGTGGGGAATTCGACGATGCGGGGGTGTCGGTGGGCAGCCTGGCACTCCACGGCGGCGTCTGGCGCCTGTACTATCTGGGTTGGAACCTGGGAGTGTCGGTGCCGTTCCGCAACAGCATCGGCTTGGCGCAAGGGAGTCCGGTATCGGGTTTTGCGCGCCATGGCCGGGCTCCGGTGCTGGATCGTAGCGAGCTGGACCCCCTGACCCTATCCTATCCGTGGGTGGTGCAGAACGGTGAGGAATGGCGTATGTGGTATGGTTCCACTACCGCCTGGGGGGAGGGTGGAGCCATGACTCACGTCCTTCACCAGGCAAGCTCCGGTGACGGTATCCACTGGCAGCCCCATGAGGGCATTGTCCTGCCGCTAAATGAAGGGGAAGACGCCCACTCCCGTCCCTGTGTCGTGCAGGAGAAAGAAGGCTGGCGTATGTGGTTCGCCTGCAAGACAGGGAAAGGTTATCGTATCGGATACGCCGAATCTGAAGACGGAGTGGCTTGGCGACGTTTGGACGAGGCTGGGGGGCTGTCGCCTTCAGGCGTGGGCTGGGATAGCGATGAGGTGTGTTACCCCAGCGTGTTCGAGCACGGTGGGCGGCGCTATTTGCTTTATTGCGGCAACGGTTACGGCCGGACAGGCTTTGGCCTGGCGGTGTGGGAGATGGAATGACGGAAAAGAAGAATATCCCTTTCGGCAAGCCTTTTATCGCCGGCAAGGAACTCTACTATATCGCCCAGGCAGTGATGGGCGGCCACCTTTCCGGGGACGGCCCCTTTTCCGCCCGCTGCGAGCAATGGCTAGAGCAGCATCTCGATGCGCCGAAAGCGCTGCTCACCCCCTCCGGCACCGATGCCCTGGAATTGGCGGCGTTGCTGCTGGACATCGGTCCAGGGGACGAGGTCATCATGCCGTCCTTCACCTTCGTTTCCACGGCAACGGCTTTTGTGCTGCGGGGGGCCGTGCCGGTATTCGTGGATATCCGGGAGGATACCCTCAATCTGGATGAGCGTCTGGTGGAAGCCGCCATCACCCCTCGTACCCGTGCCATCGTGGCGGTGCATTACGGCGGCTGCGGCTGCGAAATGGAAACCCTGAGGGATATCGCTGACCGGCACGGCCTGGCCCTGATCGAGGACGCTGCCCATGCCCTCGGCGCCAGCTATCGAGGCCGGCCCCTCGGAAGTTTTGGTGATCTGGCTTGTTTCAGCTTCCATGAAACCAAGAATGTGATTTCCGGCGAGGGGGGCGCTTTGGTGGTGAACCGCTCCGAACTGGTGGAGCGGGCCGCCGTCATCCGCCAGAAGGGAACTAACCGCAACCAGTTCCTTGCCGGCCAAACCGATAAATATACCTGGGTGGATATCGGGTCGTCCTTCGTCGCCAGCGAAATCGTCGCCGCGTTCCTGTGGGGACAGTTGGAAAGGGTAGAAGAGATTACGGCGCGGCGGATGGTGTTGTGGCAGCAATACTACCGGTCCCTAGAGGCCTTTGCAGACGCTGGAAATCTTTCGCTTCCTTCCCCACCGCCGCATTGCCAGTTGAACGGCCACATTTTTTATGCCCTGGCCCGCAGCGGCGAGGAACGGGACTGGATGTTGCGGTATTTGAACGATCGTGGTGTTAATGCCGTATTCCACTACGTCCCCCTCCATTCCTCACCGGCCGGATTGAAATACGGCCGGGCCGCCGGGAGCATGGAGGTCACCAACTCGGTAGGGGCGAGGCTGTTGCGCTTTCCGCTCTATTTCGAGATGACTGAGGACGAGTTAGGGGCTGTCCTCGCTGAAACCGCCGGGGCGCTCAGGCTGGGTACCGCTTTTCCCGGATGATGTCGAGTATGTGGCCGATGGCAAGGTTGGCCATGCGTGTTGGATTGCTCATGTAGGTATCAACGAATTCCTTCATGGCTCGGCCTACGTTGCGACGATAAATCGGATCGGTAACCAGCTGCCGCAGCAAGCGCTCGTATTCCGCCGGAGAATCGGCAAGAGGAAACAGAGAGGAGCCCTCGGTAGTGGTGAATATCCCATTTATTTGCTCTTGTTCCTCTGTACTGCCCGTTTTTCCAGCCAGAACGGGGCGAACGAATGCGACCAGGCCGGTGGCATTGGCTTCGATGCTGTTAAAGAGTACGGCGGGTTTGCCCGCAGCCACGGCTTGGTAGAGGCTGATTCCGTTGGGGAAGGGAAAGGTGTCAACGAAGATGTCGAGAACCTGGGCGTACAGTTTGGTGTCAATCCAGCCCAAGTAGGCGGTCTGTCTTTCCACGCCATGGCTGGCAAGAATTTCTTGCAAATCGGCGCGCTGGGAGCGGCCGGCGAATATGAAAGCCACACGGGGGTAATCCTTTAGCACTCTGCAGATGACCTCGAAGAATTCCGCCGTCATCTTCTCCTCCCGAGCCAGCGTCCCGATCACCACATCGTATTCCGAGAATTTCTCCGTGCGGATTTTCTGTGCCTGTGGCGTTAATTCCGGGGCGAACCAGTCCGTTTTGCCTAAGCCGTGTGAGCGCCATAGGCGGTCGCCAATGGGACGGAAGGCGGTGATGCTGCCGCCGGTGAGATAGCCGTCGATTTCTTCGAAGGAAATGGTGTGGTACTTGTGGGACCACCAAATTTGCACCGGCGCTAGGCGCAAGCCGAAAGCGAACGCCATGTTGGCCATGGTGGAGGACCAGAGGAGGGCGTCGGTGCCCCGTTCGGCAAGCGTTTTTCGCAGCTCAAGAAGCAGCTTGAAGGGGGCATGTTGGTGTTCGGGAAAAGCTTGCTGCAAAACGACGACCTCGGCGCCTGCTCGGGTAAAGGTTTCCAGGCAGTGGGCGGGCGCCAAGTTGAGCACGTAGATGACGAATTTTGGCGCGGGGTCTTCCAGGCGAGGCAGTTCCTTGACAAGACTCAAGACCACTTCGTTGGGTCCTTGCAAATCGAGGTTATGCACCAGGATTGCAATTCGGGGTTCGGAGGCCGGAGGACGCGCGGTCGGCGCCGCAGAGGGAATGCTACGGGCGGCTTCCAGCATCTGCGGAATCCAGTACCGATAAAAATCAGTGAAATTCGCCTCGGTTTCCGCCTGATGAACGAGCCGTATGTCCAGTTCGTACTCTAGCCGTAGGGCAAGGTCATAATCTTTAGCCGCCAAGGCGGCTTTTAGCCAGGGATAGACGATCCGTTCGGCGATGAGCTGATTCCACTCCTGAGCGGCGTGAACGGCAAAACCAAGCAGGTCCAGAATGGCGATGCAAACAATGTGACTATTGGCCGCATTATCTTTCTGCAGGTCATCGATGCGCCAATTTCCCACCTCGCTCAACAGCTGTGGCCGACATGTGACGAGAGTCGGGTGGCAGTCCGCGAGGTGGCAGTAGCGCTCGAAATAGGGCTGGTAGGTCTGGAGAAAATCCTGCGGCGCGTGCCGGAGGTGGCGGACCAGTCGCAAGGGAAGGGGATATTCCCCTTCGCCCGCTATTCCTGCCTGATCAAGAGCAAGTTTTAGACCTTGTTCCAGGCAGGCATAGGCCTCCTCATGCTTGTCTAGGCAAGCGAGAATCTGGCCCAGATTGCACCAGTACGTCGCAATATGTGGTGCCAGGTTCACTGCCCGCCATTGCCACGGGAGAGCCTGCTCCGGCCGGCTGGTTTCGTAGGCGATGGCGGCCTTGAGGTTGAAGAGCACGGGCTGGTCACCCATGGCTTCCAGCAGACGGTCAACGAGTTCGTCTGCTTCGGCAAAATGCTGGGCGCGGAATTGTTCCAGCGCTCGGGTGAACAGGAGATTGGGGTTTTCCCTCGGTTCCATAGGGGCCGGGTCAGCGCCGCAATAGGAAAGCTTGACCGGTAGGAAAGTGAATCGTCCGGTAGGAACCACCTTCCGGGCCGTCGAGAAAATCCCGTAGCGCGATATAGGCTCCGCACAGCATGGGCGTGTGTCCCTGATCGTCCATAATGATGATGCCGCCGGGGCTCATCTTGGCGTGTACCTTGCTAAGAGCTGCTGACGTGGCTTCCAGAATGTCGACGTCAATGTGTGCGACGGCAATTCGTTCGATTTCATCTGGCAACGGTTCATGGACGATGTTGGCGCGCACGAGTTTCGCTTGGGGATATTCCATCAGGCGTTGCTGCACTTCCTCCAAGGAGTAGTCGGGGAAGCGGCCGTCCCATCCAGCCTCGGCGCTTTGTTCAGTGAATTCTCCACTCATGCCCTCAAATGTGTCCAAGAGCCATGTCGGGCGGTGAATCCGTGACAACGCCATATAGTGAAGTGCGGCTTTGGCGCGGGCGCCTTTATAGACACCTATTTCGACATAATCTCCAGGCACGTCTCGCGTAAGCTCCAGTGCCTGGAAAATATTCTCGAAGTCTGCCGAATCGAAGTGAAGCAAGTCGGATTCCGCCTCCTTTTCCAGAACTTCGCGGGCTAAGCCGTTCTGATGGAAATATCTGGCCGGTGGAAAACTCCAGTACGGGGAGCGGAGGCCCATGATTTTCCCTCCGTTGGCCAGAATTTTTCTGGCCATGGCGAGCATCCTGTCATCGGCGTGGAAGGCAAGCAGGAACAGGGATGAGGCCATGGTAACGTTGTCCGGATCGTGGATTACAGGGATATCCAGGGCGAGTCCCGACAAGTCCGTGTCGGTGAGCAGGAATAGGCTGCGCCCTGCGGCATGCTGCCGGGCGTAGGCGATAGAATAGTGAATGGAGGACGGGCTGAAACGGGGCTGACTGAGGGAGGCCCTACCGTAAAAACCGTCGTAAGCAATTGTTTGGCGGGCTTCGTGCCAAATCTCGTCGCGCAGCTTGATGTCCATTTGTACTCCGCCTCAGCGTTTACGTACAACGGCTTCGATACGGAAGCATTCCAGGTCTTTGGGCGGAAGTATGCGGAACTCCGCGCGCAGCTGCTCCGAAAGCCCGGCCGGAACGGGATACACGTTTTCTTCCCGCCACAGCAGACAATCGAACCCGGCCAGGGCAAATTGCTCCCGCCATTGGGACGAGCGTAGTCCGTTGATGCGCAGGTCCTGGCGAATGGTGCTGGCGTGCCCGTATTCGCCGTCGATCATGAAGTGCCATGGAGGAAAAGTATCGGGTGTTTCGAAATAGCGGTGGTCCTCCAGGCCGACCAGGTGGTATCCGATGCCACCCGGCTTGAGCAGCTGGTGGTGCCATCGAAGTACCTCTTGGGGCTGTTCCACGTGTTCCAGCACCGCGATCGAAAACAGAAAATCAAACTGGCCGGGAGGCAGGTGTTGCTGGGCTTGGTTCAGGCTGGCATAGGCAAAGCGCGCACCGCCAAAACGGAGTAGCGCACTCCAGTCGCCTTCCTGCATGGCGGCGAGGGGGAGTTGTTTTGCCCGGGTGAGGATTCCGGCTTTTCGTTCCGGCGTATCCTCAAAAGCGAAATTCTCAGGAAAGGCTAGGGCGTCCGCGGCAAGGTTAAAGCTGGCACGGGCAGCCTGGGCAGTATCGTGCAATTGCTCGGGGAAGTCAGTGGCAATGAGGGTGGATGCACCATTGAGGTAGAACACCAGCCCATGGCTGAGGGGATGGAAAGGGCCTGCGCCGATTTCCAGTATGACCGATGGCTGCCACCCGGGAGCTGCTTCATGTACTGCAGCAGCGACCTGCCGGGCGATTCTGGCTGCACGCTTGGCGGAATAAGGCCAAACATCGCCATGACGAGTCTCCAGAAGTTGGAGCGCTTGCCAGTGAAGATCGTTAAGTTGTACCCAGTTGAAATTTGAAATGTCTGTCATGATATGACACGGCGAGGGGCGGACATGTTTAGGCTCCGGGCCAATCGGCATTATTCTTCGAGGTTACCATACAAACCTTTGCGAACCTTGGTTTTTTGTGGTCAATCCCTTCTCGATATGCTAGTTTCAAGCTCCATCGCGAGCAGTTCAGTATTGTTGACCCAGCAAGGAAATAGATACAGATATGATTTCATCCAGATTTTCCCATATTTTCCATGCCACTGTCCCCAAGGCGGGGAGTGTCTGGTTTTCTGCTTTGTTCATGCATCCCTGGGTCACGGCGCTGAGCGCCATGGAGCACGTTAATTTTGGCGACTGGCAGTTGCGCGAGACCGGGCAAAATGCCTTTGAACGCTTGGATGGTCCGAAGGTGGACATCATGGCGGAATTTGGAGAGCGGAAGCTCTTATCGCCTGTTTATTGCACCCCACAATATTTCTCTGAACTGTGCGCGCCGTTGGACAATTATGCAGCGGTGGCAGTGATTCGCGATCCTCGCGACCTGATTGTGTCACAGTATTTTTCCCTCAAACACTCCCATCCGGTCGTCGGTCGCCAAGACAAGTTCCAATTGCTGCGTGAACGCCTGAATACGCTACCGATGGCCGAGGGGATGGTGGAGATCATGCGGCAAAACATGGAAGTGCCATACCATGCCAGCATGAGGGGCTGGGCGGCGCTGGCCTCTAAGAATTCTCGACTGATGGTGATCAAATTCGAGGATGCTTTCGGTCCGAGGCAGCTTCAAGTTATCGAAGCGATGTTTCAGCACTGCGATATTTTGTTTCCGCCAGGAAAATTGGAGGAGCTGTTAACCTGCTTCCGCTTCGAAACCTTTTCCGGCGGGCGTCCGGCGGGCGTGGAGGATGTGTCGGCGCATTGGCGGAAAGGGAAATCCGGGGACTGGAAAAACCACTTTGACGATGCGTTACGCCGGACTTACGTGGAGCTGTTCGGTGATTTGCCTGAACAGCTCGGTTACGAGCCAACGTTGTCACGCTAGGTTAACGCAGGCCGGCGGAGCCAAAACTGGTACATGCCCGAGAATTGCGCGGGGTGCGCCTGTTCCCAATGCTGCCACAATCTCAGCGCATCCTTGCTGGTTGCCTCCGGATATTGCGCCTCATAGGCTTGCAGCACTGTCGGATCGTTGAACTCAAAGCCGAGAAACTGGAGCTTCAGGGCCTTGATCATGGCGTCAATCTCCCCTAGGTCAAATTCACGTTCGTGTACATGAAACAATAGAGGCTCTGTTGAATTTCGAGTGGTTAAACGGCATGAGGGTTGATCTTCGAGAAGTCGAGCTTGCCGGCGATCAGGAAGATGACGGTCCTGATGGTGTTCAGGCGTGTGAAGCCTCTGGCGCGTCGCT
>JBFXHL010000032.1:0-22642 GCA_050177075.1 Sulfuricellaceae bacterium
ATGGGCATGAAATTCTCCTTGCAAATGAAAATCGGACGGGCAGCTCAAGCGTCCCGTCGAAAGGGGGTGGGGCAGGGAGAATCAGGCTGTGGGCGGGGGGGTATCCGGGGGGAGCGCAATGCCCGCCGGGAGCGCGTGGCGGGAAAAGGGTCGGAGGCCGGCGCCATGGAGGGTGACGGGCTGGGGGGCTGCCGGCAGACAAGGGGAAAGGTTGGCCTCGCATTGCAGCTGGCAGGCCGTTTCGCTGCGCGGGGAATGGCTAGGGGTGGTCTTTTCCGGATGGCAGTGGGGCGATGGCGTGGCCGAGGGAGAAGCGGCGGAGGGTGGTGCCGGATGGGGCATGGCGATGGCCAAAGGAGCCAGGAATCCCTTGATGGCGAGGGTGAGCAGGAGAAGCGGAATCAGGCGACGGGGCAGGCGCATGGAAAGCGAGTGTCGGAAAACTTCCGGTGGTGAACAACGGAAGGGTCAGCTTACACCGACGTCGTCTCCGGCGCCATAGGGCGCCCACTTGCCACAATCCCCTGGTTCAAGGGGGAGAGTGGGCGTGGCACGGAGCGTCAGGGAGTACCCATCCGTGCACTGCAGATTCTTGCCGCAGTCGCAGATGCCCTTCAGGTTGGACACGACGATGATGTTTCCGTCGTCGTGGGAAATCCTGGCCCCTGTCCAGTGGCAACAAGTTCCGCACACAACGTCCTGTGGCGACAGCCGCATGATGTTGAGCATATCCAAATCCTCTTGATGTCTGCCATAAGGCATCCCCTCGTTGTTGTTATGGGCATTGCCGATTTTGTTTGAACATCGTAAGGAATCATCGCGGCAAACGATATTGGGGGATGCACGTACATTACGTGGAGGGTTTCGAGGGCAGTGGGGACCGGCCTAAGGCGAAACAAATCCCGCTGTGGGAAGCCGGTCGCGGGCCGGACGGTTCTGCGTTGTCGTTCCGGTCAGAACCAGAACGACTTCCCCTTCATCAGGAACTCGACGTGGGACATGTAGTGGGACCCGTCGCAGGAGAAGGTCAGGCTGATCATGCCGTTGAACAGGTTGATGGAGGACATGCGCAGGTAGATGTTGGGGTCGGCCAGGCGTAGGGACTGCATCACGCTCAGAATCTGCCGGATTTCCGATTCGGGAATCATCGCGTCTCCGGGGTAGGGGCGGGGCGGGTAGACCAGGCAGATGTCCGGGTCGCTCAGGGCTTCGTGGTCCAGGATGCGGTAGCGGTAGGGGTCGTCCACGGTCCAGATGGTGGCCTGGCTGCTGGAGAAGTGGATTTGGCACTGGAATACGCCGCGGTGGACCAGCAGTTCCTCCAGGATGGACATGGCCTGGCCGATGTTGTGGTCGAGGGGGCTGGCGACGCGGCAGTGCTGGAACACTGTGCCGCGGATCGACGGGTCGCCCTTGATTTGCCGCCAGTAGCCCGGCTCTTCGTAGAGGCCGGCGGTGACGGGCAGGCCGCTGAGGTCGAAATCGGCGCCGAGATAGCCGAGGACGCCGGAGCCGTCGCGCACCACCTGGAGGGCGGTGAGGGAGGGGCGGTGCTTCATCAGGCTGATGTAGGCGTCGGAAAGGAGAAAACCCCAAGGGGGCACGGCTTCCTTCATGTAGGGCCGGTCGGAACGGTTGCGGCCGAAATGTTCGGGTAAAAGGCCTTCCTGACCGACGTTGTCGCTGATCTGAACGCCGTCGGTGCCGACGCAGTAGAGGAAGGTGCAATAGGGGATGCTGGGGTAGCCGGCGAGCAGAATCTCGTCCAGCCGTTCCCGATCACCCCAGGCGGGAGCGCATTTCTCCGCCAGCCGGGCCAGGGGCTCGCGCAGGATGCGCGCCAATTCCTCCCGTTGCAGATAGATGCTGTCTTTCCATGAGGTCTTCATGATGGGGCCGGGGCCTTGCGTGGTTCTTTGAAGGAAGCGGCTCGAGAGGGCTGGCGCGGAGGACGTGGTTGCGCAAGCAAGGGAGCCGGGGTCGCTGATTAGAGGCGAACTCGCTCATGATAGTTCAAGCCAGGGGGGCGGAGAAGAGGGTGTGGGTATTGCGCGGGGAGGAACTAAAAAGCCCCGCCTGAGGGCGGGGCTTCTTGGGTTCCGCCATTGCGGCGCCGGGTTTAAATCCCCGCGGCGGAGCGCAGCACGTCGGCCTTGTCGGTGGCCTCCCAGGAGAATTCCGGTTCGTCCCGGCCGAAGTGGCCGTAGGCGGCGGTCTTCTGGTAGATGGGGCGCAGCAGGTCGAGGGACAGGACGATGCCCTTCGGCCGCAGGTCGAAGTGTTCCTCGATCAGCCGGACGATCTTTTCGTCGCTGATCTTGCCGGTGCCGAAGGTGTTGACCATCAGGGAGACGGGGCGGGCAATGCCGATGGCGTAGGCCACCTGCACTTCGCAGCGCCTGGCGAGGCCGGCGGCGACGATGTTCTTCGCCACGTAGCGGCCGGCGTAGGCGGCGGAGCGGTCCACCTTGGAGGGGTCCTTGCCGGAGAAGGCGCCACCGCCGTGGTGGGCCGCTCCGCCGTAGGTGTCGACGATGATCTTGCGCCCGGTGAGGCCGCAGTCGCCCTGGGGGCCTCCGACCACGAAGCGGCCGGTGGGGTTGATGAAGTACTTGGTGTCCTGGGTGAACAGGCTATCGGGGATCACCGGCTTGATGATTTCGTCGATCACCGCCTCGGTCAGCTTGTCGTGGCTGATTTCCGGCGCGTGCTGGGTGGAGAGGACGATGGCGTCCACGGACACCGGCTTGCCGTCCACGTAGCGGAAGGTAACCTGGGACTTGGCGTCCGGGCGCAGCCACGGCAGGCGGCCATCCTTGCGCACCTCGGCCTGGCGCTGCACCAGGCGGTGGGCGTAGTAGATGGGAGCGGGCATCAGCTGCGGCGTTTCGTCGCAGGCGTAGCCGAACATCAGGCCCTGGTCGCCGGCGCCCTGCTCGGGATCGAGGCCCTGGCCTTCGTTCACGCCCTGGGCGATGTCCGGGGACTGCTTGTCGATGGACACCAGCACGCCGCAGCTGCGGTAGTCGAAGCCGCCGGCGGAGTCGTCGTAGCCGATGCGCTTGATGGTGTCGCGGGCGATGGCCTGGTAATCGATGTTGGCGTTGGTGGTGATTTCCCCGGCCAGCACCACCAGGCCGGTGGTCACGAGGGTTTCGCAGGCTACCCGGCTGTAGGGGTCCTGCGCTAGAATGGCGTCCAGGACGCCGTCGGAAATCTGGTCGGCCACCTTGTCGGGATGGCCTTCGGACACTGATTCGGAAGTGAAAAGAAACTCTTGAGACATTCCTGCTCCTTTGCAAAACCCCTTGATTCAACCGGCGCAGCCGGCTTCGGGGCAGAAGCAGGCGACGCTTTAGCCGTATTTATATCCCGCCCGCAAGTTGTCCCTGATTAACTCGGCGGCCCGGTCATTGTATTTTTTTACCACCACCCCGTCAAACCGCCGCCACCCATGTTTTCCTTGCTGCTCAGAAGCCTAGCCCTACTCCCCCTGGGGGTGCTGCACGCCCTGGGGGCCGTGGCGGGCTGGCTGGCCTATCTCGCTTCACCCCGCTATCGGCGGCGTTTGCGGGAAAACCTGCGCCGCAGCGGCCTGTGCCCGGACGGGGGGGGCGGCCGGCGCCTCCTGCGGCGGGCGGTGGCGGAGGCCGGCAAGAGCGTGCTGGAACTGCCCGCCATCTGGTTCCGCTCCCACGCGGCGGTTCTTGCCCTGCTGAAGGAACGCCACGGCTGGGAACACATCGAGGCGGCCCACGCCGCGGGCAAGGGCATCATTTTCCTCACCCCCCACATGGGCTGCTTCGAGATCACCAGCCTGGCCTACGCCGAGCATCATCCCATCGCCATCCTCTACCGCCCTCCCAAGCTGCGCTGGCTGGAGCCGCTGTTGCAATCGGGCCGGGCCCGGGGCCATGCATCCCTGGCGCCCGCCGACCTGTCCGGGGTGCGGGCCCTCTTGAAAGCCCTGAAGAAGGGCGAGGCGGCGGGTATTCTGCCGGACCAGGTGCCGGGAGCGGGAGAGGGCGTGTGGGCGCCCTTCTTCGGCCGGCAGGCCTACACCATGACCCTCGCCGCCCGCCTCGCCCAGATCCGCGGCGTGTCCGTCCTGATGGCTTTCGGCGAGCGGCTGCCCTGGGGCCGGGGCTACCGCCTGTGGGTGGAACCCTGCCTGGCCGACCTGTCCGGCGAACCCGCCGAGGCGGCGGCGGCCCTGAACCGGGAAATCGAGCGCATCGTGGCGCGCAAGCCCGAACAGTACCTGTGGAGCTACAACCGCTACAAGACGCCCCGGGGCGCGGAGCCGCCGCCATGATGGTGCGCTTGGGACTGTTCCTGATCTGGCTGCTGCATTTCCTCCCCCTGCCTTTGCTGGCGGTGGCGGGGCGGGGCTTCGGGCTGCTGCTCTATGCCCTTAGCCGGGAGCGGCGGCGGGTGGCGCGCACCAACCTGCGCCTGTGCTTTCCCGCCATGAGCGAGAAGGAGTGGGAAGCCCTGGTGCGGCGCCATTTCCAGGCCTTCGGCCGCAGCCTCCTGGAACGGGGGCTGGCCTGGTGGGCCTCCCCCGCCCGCCTCGGGCGCTTGATCAAGGTGGAAGGACGGGAGCATCTGGCCGCCCTGGAAGGAAAGCCGGTCATCCTCCTCGCCCCCCATTTCGTCGGCCTGGACATGGGCTGGAGCCGCCTCACCCTGGAGCGTCCCCTGGCTTCCATGTACAGCAACCAGAAGAACCCCGTCTTCAACCGGCGCATGCTGGCAGGGCGCAGCCGCTTCAACGCTCCCCTGCTGGTGTCGCGCCAGGAGGGCCTGCGTCCCGTCCTGCGGGCCCTGAAGGAGGGGCGTCCGTTCTACTACCTGCCGGACATGGACTACGGCCCCCGGGACGCGCTTTTTGTGCCCTTCTTCGGCGTGCCCGCCGCCACCATTTCCGGCCTGCCTCGGCTGGCGGCCATGGCCGGGGCGGCGGTGGTGCCCTGCGTCACCCGCCAGTTGCCGGGGGGTGAGGGCTACGCGGTGCGCTTCTATCCGCCCTGGGATGCCTATCCCTCCGCCGAGGTGGCGGCCGACGTGCGGCGCATGAACGCCTTCATCGAGGAGCGGGTGAGGGAGATGCCGGAACAGTACTTCTGGCTCCACAAACGCTTCAAGACCCGCCCCAAAGGGGAAGAAAGGATTTATTCCTGATGGAACGGATAGCCGAGCCCGATCTGATGGACGACGCCGAGCAGGCGGAGGCCTACGCCACGGCGGACTTTTCCGAGCCCCACGACGCCTTCGTGGCCCACTTCGGCGCCCGTTTCCCGACCTTTGCCGGCGGGGAGGTGCTGGACCTGGGGTGCGGGCCGGCGGACGTGAGCATCCGTTTCTGCCTGGCCTACCCCGGCGTTCGCCTGACCGGGGTGGACGGCGCGGAGGCGATGCTGGCCTGGGGACGCCGGGTGGTGGCGGAGAAGGGCCTCGCCCACCGTCTCGCCCTGCGCCGTTGCTACCTGCCGGACGAGGGACTGGGGACGGCCCGCTTCGACGGGGTGATTTCCAACAGCCTGCTGCACCATCTGAACGACCCGATGGTGCTGTGGCAAACGGTGCGGCAGACGGCCCGCCCTGGCGCGCCGGTGCTGGTGATGGACCTGATGCGGCCCGCCAGCCCCGCCGAGGCGGAGCGCCTCACCGCCCTTTACGCCGCCGACGCGCCGCCGGTGCTGCGGCGGGATTTTCACCATTCCCTGTTCGCCGCCTACCGGCCGGCGGAAGTGGAAAACCAACTGGCGGCGGCCGGCCTGTCCGGCTTCCGCGTCGAGGCAGTGAGCGACCGCCATCTGCTTGCCTGGGGGACCCTATGAGCTTTCGCAATCCCGATGACGCCCAGCGCCGCGAGCTGCTGCAACGGGTGAAAACCATCGCCGTGGTGGGCCTGTCCCCCAAGGCGGACCGGCCCAGCTACGTCGTGGCCCAGGCCCTGCAGCGCTTCGGCTACCGCGTCATTCCGGTGCGGCCGGCCCTGGACGAAGTGCTGGGGGAGAAGGCCTACCCCAGCCTCCGGGACGTGCCGGAGAAAATCGACCTGGTGGACGTGTTCCGCACCGCCGAGCACATCGACGCCGTGGTGGACGAGTGTCTGGCCCTGGGCTTGCCGGCGGTGTGGATCCAGGAAGGCATCGTCAACGAGGCGGCGGCCGAACGGGCACGGGCGGCGGGCATGACGGTGGTGATGGACCGCTGCATCTACAAGGACTACGTGGCGCTGCTTTCCTGACCGGCCCGGCGGGGCGGGGTGAGGGGGAAGGTAACGGTGAAGCGGACGCCGCAGGGGGTGTTGGCGAAGGCGATTTCCCCGCCCATGTGTTGTTCGAGGATGATTCTCGCCATGTAGAGGCCGATGCCGGTGCCCACTTCCTTGGTGGTGAAATAGGGGTCGAAGATGCGCTCGGCGATTTCCGGTGGAATGCCGCCGCCGTTGTCCTCCACGGTGAGGGTGGCCCGTTGGCCGTCGCTGCTCAGGCCGACCAGGATGAAGGGGCTGGCGACGGCCCGTTCCAGGCAGGCGTCCTTGGCGTTCATGATCAGATTCAGCACCACCTGCCCCAGTTCATTGGACGAGCCGTAGGCCTGGATGCCCGGCGGGGCGGCTACTTCCAGGCGGATGTTGTGGTTGGCCAGGCTGGCGCGGACCAGGTCCACGGTTTCGTCGATGGCTTCCCCGACGTCGAAGGCTTCCGGGTTTTCCTGGATGCGGAAGAAATTGCGGAAATCGTCGATGGTGGTGGACATCTTCTGGATCAGCTTCTTGCCCGTGGCCATGGAGTCCTCCAGGGTTTGACGGTCCAGTTCCCCATAGTTGAAAGCGTCGTGGATGTTGGCCAGGAGGAGGGCGAGGGCGTTGAGGGGCTGGCGCCACTGGTGGGCGATGGCGCTGACCATCTCGCCCATGGCGGCGTGGCGGGACTGCTGCAGCATCAGGCGCTCTTTGAGGAGGTTTTCCTCCGTCTGTTGACGCACCCGTTCTTCCAGATGGGCGTTCAAATCCCGCAGGGCCTGTTCCGTGCGTTTCAATTCGGAGATGTCGGCCACGGCCACGACGCCCCCGATCACCTCGCCCTTCTTGTCGCGGACCAGGACATAGGTGCCGGTGGTGTAGATGACTTCCCCGCCGCCGATATCGGCGGCTTCGTCGAAATTCACCAGTTCGCCTTCCAGGCAGCGGGCGACGTAAGGGGCATGGCCCTGGGCCAGGGCGGGGGGAAGCACCTCGGCGAAGCGGGCGCCCTCGATTTCTTCGACCGGCTTGCCGAAGGTTTCCGCATAGCGGCGGTTGGCGACGATGTAACGCCCCTCCCGGTCGAAATAGGAAATCCACATCGGCGCGTAGTCGATCATGGTGCGCAGCACCTGGCGGCTTTCCGCCAGCCGGTCCTCGGCCTGGCGGCGGGCGGTGATGTCCACCCCGACGCTGACGATGTAATCCACGTCTCCCTGGTCGTTCAGGAGCACGGCGTTGGACCAGTCGAACAGGCGCCGGGAGCCGTCCCGCATCAGCCAATGGTTTTCGTAACGGCTGATGACCTGTCCCGCCTTGAGATTGTCGAACACGGCCAGGACGGCCGCTCGTTCCTCTGGCGGCAGGAAGGGTTCCCAGAAGGGAATATCGGCGACGTCGGCGAAGGTGTAGCCGGTCAACTCCTCCGCCGCGTGGTTGAAGCGCACGATGCGGCCGCGGCGGTCGAGAACCACCACCAGGGTATTGGCCCGTTCCATCACGGCCTGGATGAAATCCCGTTCATGGCGCAAGGATTCAAGGGTTTCGCGCAGGCGGGCAGTCATGCTGTTGAAGGCCTCGGCCATTTCCCCCACTTCGTCGTTGCGGGTCACCGCCACCTGCCGGGCGAGGTCGCCGTCGCGGATGGCGCGGGCGGCGGTGGCCACCTGCTGGATGGGCTGGACGATGTGACGGAGTGCGGCATAGAAAAGGGCGAGGGCAATGGCCAGGGCGAGCAGGGTCACCAGGCCGACGATCTTGAGACCGGTCAGGGCTGGGATCAGGGCCTCCTTGGCCGCGCGTTCGACCACCACGGTGAAGGATTGCCGCCCCACCGTCGCGCTTTGGGTGGCGATGAAGGCGTCTTCTCCCCCCAGGCCGACCTGCCGCTGCCGGTCGAGTTGGATGGCTGCCCGGGTTTCGCGTAGGACGACGGAAGGATTGCGGTGGGCGATGACCCGTTGTTGGGCATCGAGGATGTAAACCTCCTCGCCGGGGTCGAGATTCAGGTCGAAAATCATTTCCCAGATGGCCTTGACCCGAACCTGAAGGGCCAGGACGCCGACGGGCTTGCCGCTGAGGGGCGCGATCACCGGCCGGCCAATATTCATCAGGGGCTCTCCGCTGGCGGTGTCGTAGTAGATGGGGCCGAAATAAACCTGGCCACTGCCCAGGGCGTGCTGGAAGAAGTCCGCGGCGCCGCTTTCCGCGGCGTGGGAAAAGTTCGCATGGGCGCGCGATACGTGCAGCCGCTCACGCCCGTCGACGCCCTGGTACCAGACTTCGCGGATGAAGGCAGTGCGAGCCAGCATCCGGGACATCACCTGCATTTTTTCCTGGCTGCGCAGCGCCGAGAAATGGGACAGGGTATCGGCGTCTTCCAGCCGCAGGTCGAAGCGTTGCAGGAAAGCCCCGAGCTGGACGGCCACGCGCTGGGCCATTTGCTCCTGGCGGGCGTAGGAATCGGCCAGGTGGAGGGTGTAGGTGTGCCAGCCGAGGAGCCCGCCCGCCAACAGCGTCGGCAGGAGGGCCAAACCGACGAAGGCGGCGATAAGACGGTTGCGCAGGGTGGGCTCAAACATGGCGGGCTTTCGGCGTCATGGACGGACCACCACCTCCGCCTGCAGGACGATATCGCTGGGGATATCCAGTCCGATGGCGCTGGCGGTACGCAGATTGATGGCGAGTTGGCTATCCGCCGCTTCCACGGGGAGGTCGGCCGTCGGGGTGCCGTGCAGGATTTGGACGGCGAGCCGAGCCGCTTGGTGGCCGATCTGGCGGTGGGAGAAGCCGTAGCTGAACAGGGCGCCGGCCTCGGTTTGCAGGAGGCTGGGGGCGCATAAGGGGAGCTTGCGCTGCAGGGACAGGGCGACGAAATCCCGGATGCGGGATTCCACCGTGCTGTCCCGGGGCAGGAAAATGGCGTCCACTTCTTTGGGCAGGGCCGCCAGCGCCGCGGGAACTTCGTCGGGGGCGTGGATGGCCTGGGGCAGGAGGGTTATTCCGAGTGCCGGCGCGGCCTGCCGGACCAGGGCCAGGGAGGTCAGGGCGCTCTTGTCGGCGGGGTTGTAGGGCAGATAAACGTGTTTTGCCCGGGGAGCGATGCGGGTCAGCCATTCCAGGCGCAGATCGTCGCCCAGGGGAAGACGGATGCCGGTCAACTGGCCGCCGGGGACCTTCAGGCTGGCAACGATGCCGGCGGCGACGGGGTCGTTGACGGGGGCGAACACCACCGGAATGCCCGTCCCCGCCACGGCCTTCTTTACCGCCAGGGTGGCGGGGGTGCTGGAGACGAAAATCAGATCGGGTTTTTCCGCCAAATGTCGGCGGATCGCCGGCTCCAGGTTGTCGATGGTACCGGCGGGGCCGCTATAGAGGTAGGTGACGTCCTTGCCTTCCCGGTAGCCGAGGGCCGCCATTCCTTCCTTGAAGCCTTCCAGCGTCTGGGCATCCACGGCGGTGAGCTGGATCACGCTGATACGCCACGGCTTCCTGGCGGCTTCCCGGTGGCCTGGGGCCAGCCAAAAGGCCCCGACCGCCAGCGAGGCGGCCAGGAGGAAGAGGGATATCCACGTTCTACGAGCCATTGTCCGGTCCTATGAATTCTCGCGCTTCCGGGCTACCACCAGGCTTCCAGCTGGAAACCGGCATTCCATCCGCCGGTGTCGCTGCTGAAAACGGGGCCGCCTACCTGTCCCCGCAGCGTGTCGGACCATCCGGCCCGGGTGACATAGGCACGCAGGGCGGGGCGGGAAAAGAACGCGCTGCGGGGCGCCCATTCCATGGCGGCGGTGAGTTTCCACAGGCTGCCCCGGGTTCGGGTGGCATGGTTGGTAACCCGGTCGTAGCCCGCCTCGCCCACCAGCCGCCAATGATCGCCGAGAAACAGCATGGGGCGGGCGCCGAGGCTGAGCCAGGTGCTGTCCGTGCCGTCGAAGGCGGCATGGTCCCGCTTCTCCCACACCAAGGCGCTTTGCATTGCCCAGCGGCGCCCTTCGTAAAGATGGAAATCCACCACCCGCCAGGTTTCGGCCGCCTCCAGGGCGGCGGCGCTGGCCGGGGAGGTCAGCCGGGCCAGGGAGGCGGCGCTTTCCGTCGGGGTGTTCCAGGCGCTGCGGGCGGCGCCCTTGCCGTATTGCAGCGCCAGGGTGTTTGTGCCGCCGGCGAAGCCCTCCTGGCGGTGCTGAATGGTGGCCGCCCAGCCACGGGCGCCGTAGAGGGTCACGGGGCCGCTGCCGCCGCTGAAGGAAACTCCCGATATTTCGGCGTGACGCCAGTCGAGCATCATGCTGCCGCCGGGGTTGGTCCTGATATTGTGCAGGCCCAGTTCATGGTTGCGCAGGGCGACCTTGTTCTCCGGCCAGGAAAGGCCGAGGCCGGCAGGGGTGTCGTGCATCTGCAGATAGGTGTAGGCCAGGTCGCCGAAGCCGAAAGGAATGTCCCGCACGCCGAAGCCGTCTCCCTTCAGATTCATGTAGAAATAGTCGTTGATGTGGATGTCGCGGCGCTGGTAATAGCGCCGCCCGAACCAGAGCTTGGCGGGAGTGTCCCGCAGATTGCCGACCTCGACATAGGCCTGGGCCAAGGTCTGGTATTCAAGGGTATCGCCGTAGGGGCCTTTGAATTCGGGCTGAACCTCGGCGCGAACGTACGGCGCGCTGTCGCCTTCGGCCAAGCGATGGCGGTAGTAGAGGCTGGCCCGTCCGTACACCTCGCATTCGTTGCCGAGGCGGTACTTGGCCCCCGCTCCAGGCGCCTGGAAGCAGACCTGGTTCTGGCTGCCGGAGTTTCCCCCGCCGGCACGCAGATAGCCGGTGGAGCCGATTTCGTCGGCGCCTTCCTGCCACAGGGTGGCGCCGATGGCGGGGAGCGTGAAGGAAAGTCCCAGACAGGACAAGCCCAGCACCGCGACCGATCCGCAAGGGCGAAGCGCCATGGTTTTTGATTTTCTCCCTTTGAGAGGCGCGGCAGGGATTCCGCGCCTGGTTCCAATGCACTCACTAAGTATAGGCAATGCGTGCGCTAATCCGCTTGACAGCGGGACGGCGAAACGGAGAATTCGGGGTTTCCCCTACGGCTGGCGTAGGGATTTCTTGAGGCACGGAAGCGATCCGGCATGAAGTTGAAATTCACCAAAATGCACGGCCTGGGCAACGATTTCGTCGTCATCGACGGCGTTTCCCAGGCCGTATCCCTGACCCCCGAGCGCGTTCGCTTCCTGGCCGACCGCCATTTCGGCATCGGCTGCGACCAGCTGCTGCTGGTGGAGTCCTCCGCCGTAGCCGATTTTCGTTACCGCATCTTCAACGCCGACGGCGGCGAGGTCGAGCAATGCGGCAACGGCGCCCGCTGTTTCGTGCGCTTCGTCCACGACCAGGGGCTGACCGCCAAATCCGAAATCCGCGTCGAGACCCTGAAGGGCATCATCCAGCCCCGCCTGGAGGCGGACGGCCAGGTGACCGTGGACATGGGGCCGCCCCGCTTCGAGCCGGCGGAGGTGCCCTTCGTCGCTGAAGGGCGGGCGCTGACCTATGAATTGGACCTGGTGGAGGAGACCGTCGAGGTTTCCGCCCTGTCCATGGGCAACCCCCACGCCGTGCAGGTGGTGGCGGACGCCGAGACCGCGCCGGTGGAGCGCCAGGGGCCGCTGATCGAGCGCCATCCCCGCTTTCCCAACCGGGTCAATGCCGGCTTCATGCAGGTTCTCGACCGCCACGCCATCAAGTTGCGGGTCTACGAGCGGGGGGCGGGGGAAACCCTGGCCTGCGGTACCGGCGCCTGCGCCGCGGCGGTGGCGGGCATTGCCCGGGGCCTGGTGGATAGCCCGGTGACGGTCCATACCCGGGGCGGCGACCTGGTGATCCGCTGGGAAGGCGAAGGCCGACCGGTATTGATGACCGGCCCGGCGGTGACGGTATTCGAAGGGGAGATCGACCTGTCATGAGGCGCATCGACGTCTTCAACGGCGACGCCGACGGGCTTTGCGCCCTGCACCAGCTGCGTCTCGCCGAACCGGGGGAATCCGAGCTGGTCACCGGCGTCAAACGCGACATCGCCCTTCTGGAGCGGGTCACGGCGGGGGAAGGGGAAGTTGTGACGGTGCTGGACGTCTCCCTGGACAAGAACCGCGATGCCCTCCTGGGCCTGCTGGAGGCGGGAGCGACAGTGCGCTATTTCGACCACCATTTCCCCGGCGACATTCCCGTCCATCCCCGCCTGGAGGCCCACATCGACACCGCCCCCGAGGCCTGCACCAGCCTGCTGGTGGACCGCCACCTCGGCGGCCGCTTCCGCCCCTGGGCAGTAGCGGCCGCCTTCGGCGACAACCTCCACGCCAGCGCCCGGCGGGCCGCCGCGCCCCTCGGCCTGGATGAGGAACGGCTGAATACCCTGCGGGAGCTGGGGGAGTGCCTCAACTACAACGGCTACGGCGAATCCCTCGCCGACCTGCATTTCCATCCCGCCGACCTTTACCGCTTGGTGAGCGGCTATGCCGATCCCTTTGCCTTCGTCGCCGAGGAAGCGGCCTACGCCCGCCTGCGGGACGGCTACCGGGAAGACATGGCCCAGGCTGCGGCCCTGAAGCCGGAGGCGGAGACGGCCGGCGGAGCGATTTACCTGCTGCCCGACGCGCCGTGGAGCCGGCGGGTGTCCGGGGTCTTCGCCAACGACCTGGCCACGGCCCATCCCAACCGGGCCCACGGGGTGCTGAGTCACCGCAGCGACGGTGCCTATACCGTCAGCGTGCGGGCCCCCCTGGCGAATCCCTCGGGGGCGGACGAGTTGTGCCGCGCTTTCCCCACCGGCGGCGGGCGCAAGGGGGCGGCGGGCATCAACCGGCTGCCGGCGGACCAGCTGGAAACGTTTTTTGCCCGTTTCCGCGCCGCCTACCCGGATGTCATTTAGCTTGGCGGAAAAAGGGGGATTGATGGTAAATTATCGCCATCGCTAGGAGGGAAAAACCCATGGACGTCAAAATCGACTTCGCTCCTGAAGCCGGCCTCTACCACCTGACTTTCGACCACGCCCGCATCTCCCTTTCCCGAGCGGAGCTGGAAACCCTGGTCCTCCAGGCGGTCAAGCACCTGCCCGGTCTGGTGCCCGGCGTCGAGGTGACGGAGGACGAGGACGTTTACCGCATCCCCATGCGGCGTCTGATGGACATGGGAAACCGGGAAATCCAGTTGCTGCTGCGGGAAGTGCAGTCGGAGGACCTGGTCAAGGCTCTCTGGTTCATGGACGACCCCGCCCTGTCCGAACGGGTGTTTGCCAATCTCAGCCACCGCTCCCGGGAAGTGCTCCAGGGCGACCTCAAGGATTTCGCCGCCATCCACGCCCGGCTGGGCGAAAGGGCTCAGGCCAAGAACCGCGGCGAGGCGGTGGAAGCGGTGAAACGCCTTCTGGCCGCCATCCACGCCCTGGGGGAAAACAGCCAGGCGGCCCTGCTTTAAGAGCCTATTTCTTCAGCAGCTTCACTTCCTTGATGATCACCGGCTCCAGGGGAACATCCTTGGGGAAAGGGCCGGCGGCGCCGGTGCGCATCCGGGCGATCTTGTCCACCACGTCCTGCCCCTTTACCACCTTGCCGAACACGCAATAGCCCCAGCCGTCGAAAGTGGGGGCGGTATGGTCGAGGAAGCCGTTGTCCGCCACGTTGATGAAGAACTGGGCGCTGGCGGAATGGGGGTCCATCTTGCGGGCCATGGCGACGGTGTACATCGTGTTCTTCAGGCCGTTGTCGGCCTCGTTGCGGATCGGCGCCCGGGTGGGCTTCTGGTTGAGGCGAGTGTCGAAACCGCCGCCTTGGATCATGAAGCCGTCGATCACCCGGTGGAACACGGTGCCGTTGTAGAAACCGCTGTTGGCGTACTCCAGGAAGTTTTCCACCGTCTTCGGCGCCTTGTCCGCATAGAGTTCGATCACCATGTCCCCCTGGTTGGTTTTCATCTCCACCTGGGGGTTGGCGGCGTGGGCGGCGTAAGTCAGCAGCAGGCCGGCGAGGGCGAGCAGGAAGCGGTTCAGCATGGGGCGGTCTCCGTTATGGGCGATGCACGCCATTCTACCGCGAAGGCAGTTCGGCCACACAGCGCCACAGGCGCTGGCCGCTGCCCTGGTACTTGCGCTCGAAGGGGGTGATGGGCTGTTCCGGCGCCCAGGACTCGACGGCGGAGGGGATGCCCGCCACCGCCAGGGCCAGGACGAATTCCTCGATGTAAACCTGCCAGTTGCTGCGCACTTCCAGCCGCCCGCCCAGACCCAGGAGGGCGGGGAATACCGGGGCGGCGTGCCAGCGCCGCATCAGGTGGCGGGGCTTGGGCCAGGGGTTGGGGTAAAGGAGGGTGTGATGGGACAGGCGCCAGCCTGCCTCCCGGGCGAGGCGCCAGAAGTCGTTGAGGTCCGCCCGCACCAGCAGATAGTCGGCCCCTTCCGCGCGATAGGCGCGGTCGTGCTTGTCCAGGCGGTGCAGGGACTGGTCGATGCCCACCACCAGGGCCTCCGGGTGCTGCCGGGCAATCCAGGCGGTGCTCTCCCCCACGCCGCAGCAGGAGTCGAAGATCAGGGGCTTGCCGGCGTTCTCCACCACGGGGCGGATGGCGGCGAAGGCCTCCAGGGTATGGGCGGCATAGGGCTTGCGGAAGGGTTCGGCCAGATGGCGCGCCACCACCTCCGCCAGCTTCTCGTGGGGGCCGCTCTGGGGGCTGTCGACGGGGCGGGGAGGGGTGGCGGTCATTTGACCTTGATCTCCGTCCAGAGGCGGGACAGCAGGCGCCGGCTGCGGGCGTCGAAATCCCGCAGCATGACCAGGCCCTGGGTGTCCGCGGGGAAAATCGCCGGGTTGCCGGCGATATCCGGGCGGATGTAGGGCAGGGCGGCAGCGTTGGGGTTGCCGGCACCGATCAGGTTGGACACGTCGGCGGCGTTGCGCCCCTCGAGCATGAAGTCGATGAACTTGTGGGCCAGGTCCGGCCGGCGTCCGGAGCGGTGGAGGACGAAATTGTCCACCGCCAGCACCGCCCCCTCTTTCGGCGTGGTGAAGCCGATGGCAAAGGGACGGTGGGCGGCCAGGGCGTCCTGCTGGGCCCGGTACATGTCGTTGGAGTAGCCATGGGCCACCCAGATGTTGCCAATGGCCAGATCCTTGATGTAGGTGCTGTTGGAGAAGGTGGCCCAGTAGGGCTTGGCCCGCAGGATGAGGTTCTTCGCCTGCTCCCATTCGGCCGGGTCCTTGTCCTGGGGCGAGTGGCCGAGGTAGAGCATGGCCGCGCCCATCAGCTCCCGCTGGCTGTTGAGGACCGTCACCTTGCCCTTCAGCTTTTTCAGATATTTCGGCTCGAAAATCAGGGCCCATGTGTCGGTGGGGAGATTCAGCGCCTTCAGCCGCGTCGCGTTGTAGCCCAGGAGGGTCACGGTGTAGGCGTAGGGGACGGAATAGCGGTTGCCGGGGTCGTACCAGGTGTCCAGGTAGGCCGGGTTGATGTTCTTCAGGTGGGGCAACAGCGCCTTGTCCAGGGGGCGCAGGGCGCCGCGGCGGATGAGGGACTCCACCGCGTTGCCGGTGGGCACCAGGATGTCGTAGCCGCTGGCCCCCGCCTCCAGCTTGGCCAGCATCTCCTCGTTGTCGGAGTAGTAGTCCTGCTTCAGGGTGCAGCGGCAGCTTTCCTCGAAGCGGCGGGCGGTTTCGTCGGAGATGTAGTTGTTCCAGTTGTAGAGGTAGAGCACGTCCTCGGCCCGGACAAGGCCGGCGACCGCTGCCAGGAAGAGGGCGAGGAGGGCCGCGAACCCGCGCCTCATGCTTCCCCCTTCAGCACTTCGGGGGCGACGCGGGAGGCCAGGGCGATCAGGGTCAGGGTCAGGGCCATCAGCAGGGTGGAGACGGCGTTCACCTCCGGCGTCACCGCCACCTTGATCATGGAATAGATCTGCAGGGGCAGGGTGGAAACGCCCACCCCGGCGGTGAAGAAGGTGATGACGAAGTCGTCGATGGAGAGGGTGAAGGACATCAGGAAGCCCGCCACCACGCCGGGAAGGATCAGGGGCAGGGTGATGCGGCGGAAGGTTTCCCACGGGCTGGCGCCCAAGTCCCGGGCGGCTTCGAAAATGCTCTCGTCCATGCCCGCCAGACGGGCGCGGATGATGAGGGCGACGAAGCCGATGCTGAAGGTGATGTGGGCGATGACGATGGAGACGAAGCCCAGGGTCAGGTCCAGCACCTGGCGGAAGAACAGCAGCAGGGATACCCCAAGGAGGATTTCCGGCATCGCCACCGGGGTGATGGCGAGGAAAGGCAGCAGGCGCGGGCGGTAGCGGTGCATGGCGATGCCAGCCATGGTGCCGAGGAGGGTGGCGAGGGTGGAGGAAATCATCGCGATCAGGAGAGAGTTGCCCGCCGCGTGGAGCATGTCCGGGTTGTGCAGCAGCTTGCCGTACCAACGAGGGGTGAAGCCCACCCAGGCGGCGTTGAGGGCGGAATCGTTGAAGGAAAACAGCACCACCACCGCCAGGGGAACGTAGAGGAAGGCGTAGACGCCGAGGGAAGCGGTCCACAGCCAGAAGCGCCCGGGCATCAGGCCCCCCTCCCCTTGCCCCGTCCCGCCCAGGCCGACAGTCCGGCCAGGGCCAGCACCGCCAGGGTGAGAAGAATGGAAAGGGTGGCGCCCAGGGGCCAGTCCCGGTTGTCCAGGAACTGCTCCTTGATCAGGTTGCCCACCAGGATGTCGCCGGTGCCGCCTAGCAGCTCGGGAATGGCGAACATGCCGAGAACGGGGATGAACACCAGGGCGGAGCCGGAAAAGATGCCCGGCAGGGAGAGGGGAAAGGTGATGCGCCAGAAGCGGGTCCAGCCGTTGGCTCCCAGGTCCTGGGCCGCCTCCAGCAGGGCGGGGTCGTGCTTTTCCAGGTTGGTGTAGAGGGGCAGCACCATGAATGGCAGGTGCACGTAGACCATGCCGGCGATCACGGCGAAAGAGGTGTAGAGCAGGTTGAAGGGACCGAGGATGATGATCCAGGCGTAGACCCGGATGAGGAAATTGCTGGCGAAGGGCAGGATCACCAGTAGCACCAGCAGGTCGCGGCGCTTCTTCGGGCTGCGGGCGATGAGCCAAGCCAGGGGGTAAGCCATGACGATGCAGATCAAGGTGGTGAGGCCCGCCACGGCGAAGGACTTGAGGAAGATTTCCGTGTAGGTGAAGTCGCCGAAGAAAAAGCGGTAGGTTTCCAGGGTCAGGCCGCTGTCCTTGCCGGGCAGAGCGTGGAGCGGGAACAGGGGGGCCAGGCCGCCGAATTCGCCGGGGTAGCGGAAGGAGGCGGCCACCACGATGAGGAAAGGCAGGAGGAAAAAGGCCGTCAGGAACAGGCTCGGCGGCGCGCTCACCAGCCAGCGGGTGAGACGCCGTTCCTGGCCGGCGGGGGGGATGTCAGTCATGGAGGAAGCGCCCCGCGTCGTGGCGCCAGGCGATGGACACCGGGTCGCCGGCTTCGAAGAACTTCGCCCGCCCCGGCGCGGAGTTGGCGAGGAGGGCTTCCAGGGTCTGGCCGTTGTCCAGGCGCACCTTGTATACCGTCACGTCTCCCAGGTAGAGGTAGTCCTCCACCGTGCCGTGGAAATGGTTTTTCAGTTCGTGGGGGCCGCCGCGGGCGGCGATGCGTACCTGCTCGGGGCGCAGGGCGAGGGTGCCTTTCGTCCCGACCGGGACGTCGAGGGCGGGCGGAGCGGTGACTTCCCCCAATCCGGGGGCGCGCAGCAGCAGATGGGCGGGGGTGGAGGCGGCCACCTCCGCCTCCAGCAGGTTGATGCTGCCGATGAAGTCGGCCACGAAGCGGTTTTTGGGGAAGCCGTAAATCCGGTCCGGTTCGTCCAGCTGCTCGATGCGGCCCTCGTTCATCACCGCGATGCGGTGGGACAGGGCCAGAGCCTCCTGCTGGGCGTGGGTGACGAAGACGAAGGTCACGCCCACGTCCCGCTGCAAAGCGATCAGTTCCAGCTGCATGCGTTCCCGCAGCTTGGCGTCCAAGGCGCCCAGGGGTTCGTCCAGGAGCAGGAGGCGGGGCTTGTTCACCAGCCCCCGGGCCAGGGCCACCCGCTGTTTCTGGCCGCCGGACAGCTCATGGGGATAATGGTCGCGCTTGTCGCTGAGGTGAACCTGGTCAAGAGCCTCCCGGGTCAGGCGGTGGATGTCTGCGGCGGGGCGCCGCGCCATTTTCAGGGGAAAGGCGATATTCTCCGCCACCGTCATGTGGGGGAACAGGGCGTAGCTCTGGAACACCGTGTGCACCGGGCGCTTTTCCGGCGGAATGCCGGCCAGGTCCTTGCCGTCCAAGAGGATGCGGCCGGCGTCGGGGTCCTCGAAGCCGGCGATCATCCGCAGCAGGGTGGTCTTGCCACAGCCGGAGGGTCCGAGGAGGGTAAAGAATTCCCCCGCCTCGACGGCGAAGGAGACGTCGTCCACCGCCGCCAGGTCGCCGTAGCGGCGGGTGACGTTGCTGATTTCGAGTAGCGCCATGACCCTAGGAGTATAGACGCGGCGGGGGGGAAATCAGCCGTGTTCGGCGTGGGAGGGAACGTGCTCCGTCACGTGGGAAGTCTGGCCCGCGGCATGGTGGTGCAGGTAGGCCTGGCCCCGGCGCAGGGCCTCGTGGATGTGGGGGTCGTGGCGAACCAGCTGGGGCGCGAGGGAGCCCACCACCATGCCGACGGCGCTGGCGATGAGGCCGGCGAATTGGGCGGGAATGAAGGGGTCCTCGGGCCCGAAGATCAGGATCGACAGCCAGGTGGACAGGCCGAGGAAAATCGCCACCAAGGCGCCCTGGTTGGTGGCGCGCTTCCAGTAGATGCCGCATGCCAGGGGGATGAAAGCCATCACCAGGGTGACCTGGTAGGCGTTTTCCACCATCTTGAAGATGCTGGCCTCGGAATTCATGGCGTAGAGGGTGACCAGAACGGTGAAGACGAGGGTGACCGCGCGCATGGCGCGCAAAAGCTGACGGTCGCTCATCTGGGGCACCATGGGGCGGAGGATGTTCTCGGTGAAGGTCACCGACGGCGCCAGCAGGGTGGCCGAGGCGCAGCTCTTGATGGCGGACAGCAGGGCGCCGAAGAACATGACCTGAGCGAAGAGGGGGGCCTTGTCCAGCACCAGCCGCGGCAGGATGAGCTGGGAATCGGTGTCGATCAGGTCGGCCACCATCTTGGGGTCGAGCAGGGTGGCCGAGTAGGCGAGGAACATGGGGACGAAGGCGAACACGAAATACAGGCCGCCCCCCAGGACCGAGCCCCACACCGCGATCTTTTCGCTCTTGGACGACTGCACCCGCTGGAACACGTCCTGCTGGGGGATGGAACCCAGCATCATGGTGATCCAGGCGGCGACGAAGCCGATCACCTCCTTGGCGTCCGGCGCCGGCCAGAAGGCGAACTTGCCGGCCTGACGGGCGTGCTCCACCACGGTGCCAACGCCCCCCACCATGCCGCTCACTTCGCCGCCGATCCACAGCATGCCGAGGACGATGATGATCATCTGCAGGAAGTCGGTGACGGCCACCGCCCACATGCCGCCGAAGAAGGTGTAGATCAGGATGGTGATGGAGCCGATCCACATGCCGGCGAGCTTGCTCACCTCGCCGTCGGACACCACGTTGAACACCAGGCCCAGGGCGGTGACCTGGGCGCCCACCCAGCCCAGGTAGGAGATGACGATGGCGACCGTGGTGAGCACTTCCACGCCCCGGCCGTAGCGCTTCTTGTAGAAGTCGCCGATGGTGAGGAGGTTCATGCGGTAGAGAGGGGCGGCGAAGAACAGGCCCACCAGGATCAGGCACAGGGAGGAGCCGAAGGGGTCGGCCACCACGCCGTGGAGGCCCTCGTTGAGGAAGATGGCGGGGATGCCCAGCACGGTTTCGGAACCGAACCAGGTGGCGAATACCGTGGCGGTGACCATGTAGAACGGCAGGTGGCGGCCGGCGACGGCGAAATCCTTGGTGTTGTGCACCCGCAGGGAGGCGTAGAGGCCGATACCGACCGAAATAACCCAATAGGCGATGACGAACCACAGCAGCATGGCGATTTACCCCGGACGAAGGGAGTGAAAAACCCCGGAATTATATCCGAGGCGGGCCGAAATGCGAGAAAACTTAAGGCGTTGCGTGGGTCAGAAGTAACGGCTGGCGAGCAGTCCGGCCAGAAGCAGGGCGATGACGGCCAAGAGGCGGTTCTGCAGGAGGATGCCGCGGTGGATGTCCTGGAAGGGCTGGGGAGCGGTGGCCTGCTGGTGCTGGGCGGCCAGGGTCTGGTGGGACAGGCGCGGCAGCTGGGGCAGCAGCACGCCCCAGCGGGGCGCTTCGGACTTGAGGGACTTCACCAGGCCGCGCCAGCCCAGCTGCTCGCTCATCCAGCGCTCCAGGAAGGGCTTGGCGGTTTTCCACAGGTCCAGGTCCGGGTCCAGTTCCCGGCCCAGGCCCTCGATGTTGAGCAGGGTTTTCTGCAGCATCACCAGCTGGGGCTGGATTTCCACGTTGAAGCGGCGGGAGGTCTGGAACAGGCGCAGCAGCACCTTGCCGAAGGAGATTTCCTTCAGGGGCTTGTCGAACACCGGTTCGCACACGGCGCGGATGGCGGCCTCGAACTCGTCCTCCCGGGTATCCTTAGGCGCCCAGCCGGATTCGATGTGGGCCTGGGCGACGCGCTTGTAGTCCCGCTGGAAGAAGGCGAGGAAATTCTGGGCCAGGTAGCTCTTGTCGATTTCAGTGAGGGTGCCCATGATGCCAAAATCCAGGGCGATGTAGCGGCCGTCCGGCGCCACCAGGATGTTGCCCGGATGCATGTCGGCGTGGAAGAAGCCGTCCCGGAACACCTGGGTGAAGAAAATGGTTACTCCCCCTCGGGCCAGCTTGGGGATGTCGATGCCCTGTTCTCGCAGCTTGTCCACCTGGCTGATGGGGACGCCGTGCATCCGCTCCATCACCATCACCTCGCTGTGGCACCAGTCCCAGTACACCTCGGGCACCAGCAGCAGGTCGGAATGGGCGAAATTGCGCCGCAACTGGGAGGCGTTGGCGGCCTCGCGGATCAGGTCAAGCTCGTCCAGCAGGTGCTTCTTGAACTCGGCCACCACTTCCCGCGGCCGCAGGCGCTTGCCGTCCTCCCACAGGTTTTCCACCAGACTGGCGGCGATGTCCAGCAGGGCCAGGTCCTTGCCGATGACCTTGTCGATGCCGGGGCGCAGGATTTTCACCGCCGCCTCCCGGCCGTCGGGCAGGACGGCGAAGTGCACCTGGGCCACGGAGGCGGAGGCCACCGGCACCGGGTCGAATTCCTTGAACACTTCCTCCACCGGCTTGCCGTAGACCCGGCGCAGGGTTGCCAGGGCCTGCTCGGAGGGGAAGGGGGGAACCCGGTCCTGGAGCTTGGCCAGCTCGTCGGCGATGTCGAGGGGAATCAGGTCCCGGCGGGTGGACAGCACCTGGCCGAACTTGACGAAAATCGGCCCCAGGGCTTCCAGGGCCAGGCGCAGCCGTACGCCCCGGGGTTGGCCGAGGTGGCGCCAGAACAGGGTGATTTTGAGCCAGGCCCGCAGCCAGCGCACCCGGGCATGGCCGAGAAAGAATTCATCCAGGCCGTAGCGCAGGGTGATGTGGCCGATTTTCAGCAGGCGCAGCAGACGCATGGGCTCAGGCCGCCCCTTTCAACCGCTCGACACGTTTTTCCAGGCGTTCCACGGCGTCGCGCACGGCGTCCACGTCGGCGGCGAAGCGCTGGATGTCGGCCGCCTTGGCAATCTGGGGCTTTTCCTCGGTCCAGTACTCGGCCAGGGCCTGGCCCAGGCTGAGCGCCGCACGGGTTTTCCAGGACAGGAAGGCCTTGCCGAAGGACACCAAGCGGTGAGCGGCGATGTCGCCGACGAATTGGCTCAAATCCTCTTCCGCGTCCCAGCGCAGTCCTCGCAGCACGTTGGCCACGTCCACCGCCAGCCCGGCGTCGCCCTCGGTCTGGAGGTCGGCGGTGCCGGTGCTGCCGGTGGCGAAGTGCTTGGCCAGGGTGGTCGGCGGCAGGGTCAGGACGGCTTCGGCGGGCTCTTCGCCCGGGGCGGCGGCGAGGAGGCCGCTGTCCTGGATGACGAAGCGGGCCTCGAAAGGAGGGATGCGCAGGGCCGCCCGGCGGCCGGCGTGACGGCGCAGCTTGTCCGTGGCCCAGCCGTGGCCCGCCAGCAGGTGGTTCACCGCGGCGAGAAAGGCGGATTGGGTCAGGCCGGGGGCGGAGGGCGGATTCATGTCAGTTGCTCCACCGCGCGTCGCGCGACCCACGACGCATGAAACAGGGGTTAAATAGCGTTGCGGCGTCCGGCAAAGAGGTCGGTTCGTACTTGGTGTGTTGAACCCGTATGTCAGTTGGAC
>JBFXHL010000033.1:0-22429 GCA_050177075.1 Sulfuricellaceae bacterium
GACGCTCTCGGCATCCGCGTCCTCGCCAACATCTCCGGCGACGCTCGCTACCACGACATCGCCTGCGCCCACCGGGCCAAGGCGGCGATGATGGTGTGCTCCAAGGCCATGATCAACGTGGCGCGCAAGTTGGAGGAGCGCTACGACATTCCCTATTTCGAAGGCTCCTTCTACGGCATCTCCGACACTTCCGAGGCCCTGCGCAGCATCGCCAAGCTGCTGGTGCGGAAAGGCGCGCCGGAGGAATTGCGGGAGCGCACCGAAGCGCTGATCGCCAAGGAAGAAGCCAGGGCGTGGGCCCAAATCGAGCCCTACCGCGCCGCCCTCAAGGGCAAGAAAGTGCTGCTTTTCACTGGCGGCGTGAAGTCCTGGTCCGTGGTGTCCGCCCTGCAGGAGGCGGGAATGGAGGTAGTGGGCACTTCCATGCGGAAATCGACCCAAGAGGACCGGGAGCGGGTGATCGAAATCATGGGCACCGACGCCCACATGTTCGACGAACTACCGCCCCGGGAAATGTACCGCATGCTCAAGGCCAGCGAGGCGGACATCATGCTTTCCGGTCCCCGCTCCCAGTTCGTCGCCCTCAAGGCCAAGACCCCCTGGCTGGACGTGAACCAGGAGCGCCACCACGCCTACGCCGGCTACGCGGGGTTCGTCACCCTGGTGCAGGAAATCCATAAGTCCATCACCAATCCGGTGTGGGAGCAGGTGAAGCGACCCGCGCCGTGGGAGCGGGACGGTCGAGAGCCGCTAGTCGAGAGCCGAGAGCAAGCCACCGCAGCGCCCCTCACGACTCACGACTCTCAGCTCTCGGCTTAAGGAGAAGCCATGGCTACCCTCACGCCCCACAAGAAAGCCTGCACCGTCAACCCGCTCAAGATGAGCGCCCCCATCGGCGCGGCCCTGGCCTACCTGGGCGTGGACCGGGCGATGCCGGTGCTGCACGGCTCCCAGGGCTGCACGGCCTTCGGCCTGGTGGTGTACGTGCGCCACTTCAAGGAGACCATTCCCCTCCAGACCACCGCCATGAACGAAGTGAGCACTATCCTCGGCGGGCTGGAGAACATCGAGCAGGCCATCGACAACATCTACAAGCGCGCCAAGCCTTCCCTGCTGGGGCTGGCCTCCACGGGACTCACCGAGACCAAGGGCGACGACGTGGAAGGCTACCTCAAGCTGATGCGGGAGAAGCACCCCGAGTGGGAAGGCATGGAAGTGGTCTACGCCTCCACCCCGGACTACGTGGGCAGCCTGGAAACCGGCTGGGCCGCGGCGGTGACGGCCATGGTGGAGCGCCTCGCCGAACCCGCCAGTGAGCGCCTGCCCACCCAGGTGAACCTCCTCGCCAACTGCCACCTGACGCCGGGGGACATCGAGGAGCTGCGCGACATCGTCGAGAGCTTCAACCTCCAGCCCATCATTCTGCCGGACCTGTCCGGCTCCCTGGACGGCCACATCCCCGAGACCTTCGTTCCCCATACCCTGGGGGGCACCAAGGTGGAGGAAATCCGGGCCATGGGCCGCTCCTGCCATACCCTGGTGGTGGGCGAATCCATGCGGGGCGCGGCGGAGGCCCTGAAGGCCAAGACCGGCGTGGATTACACCCTGTTCGACCGCCTCACCGGCCTGGAGGCCAGCGACGCCTTCATCCAGCGCCTGATGGACCTCACCGGCCATCCGGCCACCAAGAAGATCAAGCGCCAGCGCAGCCAGTTGCAGGACGCCATGCTGGACGGCCACTTCTATTTCGGCGGCGTCAAGGCCGCCATCGGCGCCGAGCCGGACCTGCTCTACGCCCTGGGGGCTTTTCTGACGGAGATGGGGGCGGAGGTGGAGGCAGCGGTGACCACCACGGAGTCCCCCATCCTGGAGAAGCTCATCGCCAAGGAGCTGCTGGTGGGGGACCTGGAGGACCTGGAGCGGCGTGCCGCCACCTGCGACCTGCTGGTCACCCATTCCCATGGGCGGCAAGCGGCGGAACGGCTGGGCATTCCCTTCCACCGCGCAGGCATCCCGATGTTCGACCGCCTCGGTGCGGCCCACAAGGTGACCGTGGGCTATCGGGGCACCCGAGAATTGGTGTTCGAGCTGGCCAATCTGCTCCTGTCCACGGCCCACGAACCCCATCCCGATGACTGGCGCTTGCCGGAGGATGACCATGAAATTACGCAAACTGTCGCTCGTCACTGACGGCGGGAAAGGAAGCCACACCATGAAAATCGCCTTTGCTACGGAAGACATGCAGCGGGTGGACGCCCACTTCGGTTGGGCGAAGAACCTCGCCATCTACGAAATTTCCCCCGAGGGCTATCGCTTCCTGGAGGTGGTGCAGTTCGACGGCGACCTCAAGGAGGACGGCAGCGAGGACAAGCTGGCCCCCAAGATCGACGCCGTGCGGGACTGCGCCATCGTTTACGTGGCGGCCATCGGCGGGTCGGCGGCGGCCAAGGTGGTGAACGCCAAGGTTCATCCGGTGAAGGTGCCTACCCCGGAAGCGATCTCCGATATCCTGGACAAGCTCCAACTGGTGCTGCAAGGCATGCCGCCGCCCTGGCTGCGCAAGGCGATGATGAAGGGCCAGGAGCGCAACTTCGACTTCGACGACGAGGAGGTGGAAAGTGTCTGAGGTAATGGAAGCATTCGACATCAAGGCATCGCCGTTCCTGACGGAGCTGGTGAAGCAGTGGCGCGCCCAGGATTCCTACGGCGCCTGGGAAGGCAAGTCCGACGAGGAATTGCTGGCCCCCTACATCATTACCAAGGAGCAGCGGAAGGAAATCCCCATCATCGGCGACCCGGACCCGGAAACCCTGTGGCGCCTGGAGCTGTACTACAACGCCGTGGGCCTGGCTGTGGAGCGCCGCACCGGCATCATGGTGTCGCCGATGATGAAAATGTCCCACGAGGGTTTCGGCAAGATGGTGCTCTTCGCCGGGCGCCTGGTGGTGCTCAACAAGAGCCTGCGGGACGTGCACCGCTTCGGCTTCCTCAGCCTGGAGAAGATGGCGGAGGAGGGCGGCAAGCTGGTGGACGCCGCCGTGGAGATGATCGAGAAATTTCCCGAAGTGGCTAACTACGGTTGATTGCAAGGAGCGCACATGGCAGACATGGAAGAACTGAAAGCGCAGGTGAAGAAGCTGAACGCCCAGGCGACCCAGCTCAAGATGGACCTGCACGATTTGTCGGAAGAGCTGCCCACCAACTGGGAAAAAATTCCCGAGGTGGCCCAGAAAACCTTCGAAGCCTACAAGGCCCTGACCGAAGCCCGCAAGCAGATGGCGGGCGGTTGATTTCAACCCAGATTATTCATTAGGGCGTGAGAGGATGGCGAGACGGGTTACGAGACAGTTTTGTCACTTGGGAGAAGTCCATGGTCATTCCATGGACGCCGAGCAAGGGACAAAAATGGCCGCAAACCGTCCGCTAGCGCTCACGCAGGCCCGAAGGGCCGCCTAATGGATAATCTGGGTTCAAGATAGAGGAGCGAATGATGTCGGTATTTTCCGTAACCCTGCCCAGCGGCGTGGTCTGGGTGCCCCAGTTCGTCAAAGAGGTCAATGCCGAGAAATGCATCGGCTGCGGCCGCTGCTTCAAGGTGTGCGGCCGGGACGTGCTGCAACTGATGGGAGTGGACGAGGACGGCGAACTGATCGCCGTGGATCCGGACGACGACGATGACGACGAGTACGAAAAGAAGGTCTTGACCGTCGCCAACGGCCAGAACTGCACCGGCTGCGAGGCCTGCGCCAAGATATGCCCGAAGAAGTGCTACACCCATTCGCCGATGCCGGTCTGAAAGCCAGCAATTTAGGAAAGGGAGCGTCATGAGCCACTACCGTTTGTTGTTGGAATGGGCCAAGGACCCCGCCGACGTGGCCACCCGTGCCTTCGCCGGTGCATTGAGCGTCTCGGCGGGGGCGCTGCCGAGACCCTTGGGGTTGATGGACGAGTCCTTCCGGTCCCTGCTGGGGCGCTATTTTCCCGAGGCGAGCAATGCGCCGGAGTGGACGACCAGGGACATGAATGCCGGCTGTACGGCCCTGCGGGCGGAAGAGTATGACGATCTGGTGGCGCTGCTGCTGGAACACCGCTCCCGCGACGGCGACGAAACCACCTGGCTGGCCAGTGCCGTGGCCGCCGCCTGCCTCGGCAACGACCACCTGTGGCAGGATCTGGGCCTGGCCAGCCGCGACGAGCTCTCGGCCCTGCTGCGGGACCATTTCGGCCCCCTGTTCGCCAAGAACACGGGCAACATGAAGTGGAAGAAATTCTTCTACAAGCAGCTTTGCGACCGGGCAGAGGTGAAGGCCTGCGCCGCCCCGTCCTGCGCGGTGTGCGACGACTATCGCGTCTGCTTCGGGTCGGAGGACGGCGCGGCGAAAATCTCGACCACCCCTGTCGGGCAGGTTACGTGAAATTCCTCAGGGGGTGTTTGGCAACCGTCACCAAGTAGCTCTGCCAAAAGGCGAATCCCGGTTCTCCACAAAACCTGTGGATAAGATTGTGGATTGCGGCTTCATAAAATCGTAACCGCTTTTGCCGATAGGGAAAATTTTCCCGGCTCAGAAAATGGGCGCGGAAAATAATCTTTGTTTATCAAGTTGATATAAAAATCACTGACGGATCAAGACATTTTCGCCCCGGGGAAGTTCCCGGTGTGCATAAGTTGACATCGGTCAGGATTTCAGGGCGCCAAAAATTCAGTTCAGAGTGGGCTTGTCAAGGCAATGGTCGCGGGTGGAGAGAATGCCGGCCCGGATGGTGTCTTCCAGCTGCCGGATGGTCTCTTCCCGCTGGTCCTCGCGGATGGCGATACCGATGATGCTGCCGATGGTAAAGGCGAGGAAGGACAGCTCGGTGCGGGCATCCACATCACCCAGGTTGCGCTTTTCCAGCACCTGGCCGGTGGCGGTGATGAGTTCGCTCACCAGGGCGTAAAGCTCGGGGGACACGGCTTGGCTGGGTGACGGGGTGTTTTCCATGTTGGGCTCCGGTTGGGGACGTCCACTTACCATAGCAAATACCGGTGGAAAGTCCCTTAGTTCTTGAAGAAGGTTTGCAGCATATCCGGCGAAAATCCGGGGTTGTCGGCGATGGCGCTCCGCACCCGGGAATCGGCATCCCGGAACAGCGCTTTGAGCAAGTCACCGGACGACGAGGGGTTTCCGGCCACCGCCATGCGCACGGCCCAATGCCGGTCTCCGGCCAGGGCTTGCAGCAGGTCGGCGGGGGCGTGGGGATTGGCGGCGACGAAGGCGCGGATTCCCCACAGCTCCCCAACTGCCAGGCGGCGCAGAAGCTCTTCGGGCAAGGCGCTGTTGGCGGCGACGGCGGCACGCACTCGGGGGTCGACATCCTGAGCCAGCGCTCGGAGGGCGTTTTCCGGGGTGTTGGGGTTCCGCGCCACGGCCTGGCGGACTTCCAGCCGGGGACGGCTGCTCAGCTGCAGCAGGGTCGTGGGCGGAGTACGAAGATTGCCGCCCACGGCGGCGCAAACCTGCCAATGCGGGTCGTTGGCGAGCGCGGCCAGGAGCTCCTGGCTCAGGCGGAGGTTGCCGGCGGCGGCGCGGCGTACCGCGTAATGGGAATCCTTGGCGAAGCGACGCAGCAGTTCCTCCGGCACGGCGCTGCTGGCGGCCAGCAGCATGCGGCTGATCCAGTCCTCGCTCGGGCGGGGGGGCGGCGAGGCACGGTCCGAATCGAGGGCGGGCGACCAGTTCGGGGGGCGCATGGGTAAGCGGGAATCAGGACCGGGCGGCCAGATAGCCGCCGAGGGCCTTGTCGTCGGTCTTGATGTGGACGGTTAGCCAGTCGGCGAGGAATTGCAGCACTCGGGTGGAAAAAATGGATTCCCCCGCCTCGAAGGATCGCCGTAGTTCGACGATTTCTTCCATCAACTGGTCGTGCTGGTGTTTGTGGGCGGCATAGTCGGGGTAGCCGCTTTCCTGCATCAACTTTTCTTCGTGCTGGAAATGGGCGACGGCATGGTCGACGATATCGTTGAAGGTGCTGTCCACCAGGCTCATGCCGCGCCCTTCCAGCATGGCGTCGTAGAGGGCGTTGACGGTGGCGACAAGCTGCTGGTGCTGATGGTCCATGGGACCGTAGCCCACGTTTAATTCATCGTTCCATTCGAGAAGTGACATGCTGCGCCCAAAAGCCAACGAAATCGCCAAATTGGATCATTATAGGCCTGCTCCGGTTCCGTCGACAAAAAAACGGCCGCGTCCCGAGGGGGAGCGACGGCCGTACGGAGGGAGGAATGGATTCGTTAGAGAATGGCTGCGGCGCTGAGCCAGTGGAGGCCGACGATCAGGCCCAGCAGTGCCCAGCCGACCATCAGCAGGTTGCCGGTCCGCTCCCGGAGGTTGAGGTTGTCCAGGCGGGGCTTGAAGAAGAAAAACAGCACGGCCAGCACCGCCATCAGCGGAAGAATGAGCGTCGGGGCACGATGCCACAGTTGCTCCAGCCACAGGGCTAGCCAGCCCTCGTCCGGCGCCACCAGGGCGTAAACGACGCTGCCGATGCCCAGGGCCAGGAGGGCGAACAGCAGCGCGTCGGTACCCAGGCGCGCGAGAGTTGCCAGATGTTTTCCCATGGTCGGACTCCTAGCTGGCGACGAGGGGCCGGAGGGTATCGCCTTCCACCCGTACCTTCTGGCCGATGGCGAATTGGGGCAGGGTGGAACGGTGGAAGATGCGGTAGCTGCCGTCGCTCATGCGCACCGTGATGGCATAGCGGGTGGTCGTCTTGGTGTTTTTCTCGATTTCGTTGCCCACATAGGCACCGCCCGCCGCGCCGAGCAGGGTGGCGGCGGTTCGGCCGTTGCCGTTGCCGATCTGGTTGCCCAGGATGGCTCCGGTCACTCCGCCCGCCACCACCCCCAGGCCGCTGCCCTGGCCTTTTACCTCGGTGGCATTGATGGCCGTGATGGTGCCGCAGCTGGCGCAGGCGACGGCCGGCGAAACCTTGCCGCGATCGGTGGCATGGTTGACGGTCGGTGTTGTCTGGGGCGCCGATGCCGGTGTCGCGGCGGCTTCCGGATGGTCGAATACGGCGGACTGGGCCGCGGGCAGGCGACCCATCAGGGTGGCGGTGCCCAGGAGGCTGAACACCGTCACCGAGACGCCGGCGATCACCATGATGGGATAGAGGATGCCGCCGGGCTTGTAGACATTGTGGGGTTCCATGGGGTTTCCTTTCCTTAGCAGGTGGGCGCGGGAGACGTCGAGAAATGCGCTCAGGGTTTGCGGGTTCATGGCTTGGCTGTCTCGAAGTTGTTTGCCCTGACTATGGCAAGGGGCGTGCCAAGTCCTGAAAACCTTGTTATTACAATCGGATAGGCGTTCCAGTGCGGGGCGGGACGGGGGACGGTCTGTCGCCTCGCGGCGACAGAATGGGAGGGGGTTGTTTTAACCCGTTGAAAAATTGACGTTTATTATTGTCGCCGGGTGGAGACAGGGGCTAGGGGGCAGGCTTGAACAGGGCGGGGTCGAGGCTGTGGCGCTGAAGCAGCTTGTAGAACTCGGTGCGATTGCGTTTCGCCAGCTTCGCCGCCTGGGTGACGCTGCCGTCGGTGATTTTCAGCACCTGGATCAGGTATTCGCGCTCGAAGCGGCGGCGCGCATCCTCGAGAGAGGCGAATTCTTCCGTGCCCTGGCGAATGGCCTCCCGGGTCAGGGTGGCGGAGATGAGGGGAGTGGTCGAGAGGGCGACGGTCTGTTCCACCACGTTGAGCAGCTGCCGCACGTTCCCGGGCCAGGCGGAGGCGATCAGCAGTTCCATGGCCTCCGGCGCGAAGCCGCGGATGTCCTTGCCGTATCGCGCCGTCAGGCGGCGCAGCATGTGGTTGGCGAGGAGGGGGATGTCCTCCCGCCGTTCGGCCAGGGAAGGAAGGGAGAGGGCCACCACGTTGAGGCGGTAGTAGAGGTCCTCGCGGAAGCGGCCGGCGGCGATTTCCTCGGCCAGGTCCCGATGGGTGGCGGAGATGATGCGCACGTCCACGGGGATGGCCTGAACCGAGCCGACCGGCCGCACCTGGCGCTCCTGGAGCACGCGCAGCAGTTTCACCTGCAAGGGGAGGGGCATGTCGCCGATTTCGTCCAGCAGCAGGGTGCCGCCGTCGGCGGCCTGGAACAGGCCCTTGTAGTCGCGGGCGGCGCCGGTGAAGGCGCCCTTGACGTGGCCGAAGAGCTCGGACTCCAGCAATTGCTCGGGAATCGCGCCACAGTTGACCGCCACGAAGGGCTTGCCATGCCGGGGACTGGCCTGGTGGATGGCGCGGGCGAGCAATTCCTTGCCGGTGCCGCTCTCGCCGTAGAGGAAGACCCCGGCATCCCCGGCCGCCACCAGGCGGGCTTTTTCCAGCACGCTTTCCATGGCCGGGCTGCGGGTGATGATTTCCGCGCGCCAATCCTGGTCCTTGGGGCCGCTTCCCTCGGCGTTGAGCTTCAACGCCCGCTCGACCTCCCCCAGTAGGGCTTTGCTATCGAAAGGCTTGGTGAGGTAACCGAAAACCCCGCGTCGGGCGGCGTCCACGGCGTCGGGGATGGTGCCGTGGGCGGTGAGGATGATGACCGGCAGCCCGGGGCGGCTTTTTTGCACCGTTTCGAACAAGGCCAAGCCGTCCATGCCCCCCATGCGCATGTCGCTGATGACCAGGCGGGGCTGGCTGACGGCGAGTTGGGCGAGGGCTTCCTCGCCGCTGCCGGCGGTGGCGACGGCGTAGCCCGCGGCGCTGAGGCGCAGGGTGAGGAGCTTGAGAAGGTCAGGGTCGTCGTCGACCAGCAGGATCAGGGGCTTGTCGTTCATGGGGCGCGGCGCTGGCGCAGCAGGCTGCGCTCGATGGATTTGAGGGCGTTGAGTTTCGCTTCCGCCTCGTCGGCGCGGCGCTGTTCTTCCTTGAGGCGGGCGCGGAGCGCGTCGGCGCTATCGTCGAGGCGCCGCTGTTCGGCCAACTGGGCGGCGAGGAAGGCGCCGAAGCGGCGCAGTCCGGTGTCGTCGTCCTTCTGCCATCCTTCCAGGATTTTCAAGGCGCGGCCTTCGTCGTGGAAGCGGGTGCCGGGGAGGGAAAGGAGGAGGGCGTACTGGATGCGGGCGAAGTCGTCATGGCTCCGGGTGAAGCTCTGGCGAATGGCTTCATGCTCCCGGTTCAGGTCGGCGGCGGGCAGTTTTTTCGCATAGGCATAATAGCGCAGCGCCTCTTCCACCGCGTTGGCGCCCAGGGCCGGGCCGGACCAGCTGCTGGCGGGGGGAACCGGCTTCAGCAGGGAGCATCCCGCGAGGAGCGCCACGAGAAAAACGGCAACCAAGGATTTTTTCACGATGACTCTCGCGGCTGGACCAGGGGCAGGCTGAGACGGAAGCGGGCGCCGGGGGCGTCGGGCTCGACGAGTTCGATGCTGCCGTGGTGGGCGTGGATCAGTTCTTTCACGATGGATAGTCCGAGGCCGGATCCTTTGACGTGGCTGGTGGGCTGGCGTTGCCCCTGGTAAAAGGGGTCGAACAGCCGTTCCCGGTCCTGGGGCGCTATTCCCGGTCCCCTGTCGGCTACTTCCAGCCGGGCATGTTCGGCATCCCGGCTCAGGGTGATTCTAATGGTTTCGCCGGGGGGTGAAAACTTGATGGCGTTGGACAGCAGGTTGTCCACCACCGTCCGCAGCTTGGCGTGGTCCCCTTCGATTTCGATGGCGGGGCCGGTAAGGTCGAGGCGCAGGTTCTTGGCGTGGAGGGCCAATCCCTGATGTTCCCCCACCTCCCGCGCCAAGTCGTCCAGCTTGACGGGGGAAAGGGCGAGAGGGACGGCCCCTCCTTGCAGGGTGTTGTAGTCGAGCAGGTCCTCGATCAGCTTCTGCAGGCGCAGGGTGTTGTTGCGCAGGATGCCCGTCACCTCCACCTGGGTCGGCGTAAGCTCCCCGGCCACGCCCTCGCTGAGCAGTTCGGCCCCTTCCCGCAGGGCGGTAAGGGGCGTTTTCAGCTCATGGGAAATATGGCGCAGGAAGCGGGTTTTTTGCTGCTCCAGCTCCAGCAGGCGGCTTCGCATCCAGTCCAGGCGTTCGCCGAGATAACGCAGATCCTCCGGGCCGTCCACCGATACCGCGTCTTCCAGCTTGCCCTGGCCGAGGCGGCGGATTTCGCTGTCGAGATGGCGAATGGGTTTGACGATAAGGAAGGTGAAACCCGCGATCAGCATGGCCGCGACCGGCACCAGGGCCAGCAGCTGCAGCGCCAGCAGACGGCGGGTGCGGCTGGCCATGGCCTGCAGGGTTTCCACCTCCCGGTCGATCTGGTCGTTGGCCTGGGTCAAAACTTCCCGGGCCTGGACCGCGAGAGCCGCGAACTGTTCGGGTAGGTCCTGGGACCCCGGCTGGGCGATAATGGAGCGGTAGAGGGACTCTTCTCCGGCCAGCAGGGCAGCCACTTCCTGTTGGCGTGCCGGGTCGTGGAGCAAGGCGTGCAATTCCTGCGCCGTGGCCTGGAATTTGGCGCGGCTCCCATGATAGCTTTCGAGCAGGGTTTCGTCCCCGAGAATGGCGTACTGGCGGATGCTCCGTTCCATGGCCGTGATTTCTTCCACCAGCACCCGGCTGTCCCGGGCGATGCGGGCCGCCTGGTTGACGGCATGCTCGCTGTGGTTCGCCAGGCGGCCGATGGAAAAGGTGGCGCTGGCCAAGGCGATGACGAGGGGGAGGGCCACGAGGACAAAGCCTATGGCAATGAGTTTGAGGAATGACCGGGGGTAGTAGGTATGCATGGGGTCGCCGTGGGAGGGTAATTTACCACCGAAAGGCGAAGCGGGGGCAGGCGACGGCGGCGGAAAGGGGTTGGCGGCGGGAGCCGTGCAGGGTTCGGGGGCCCCGCCGCCTGTCACATGGGATGTGAGCCGGGTCATAATAGAAGGGGTTCCGGCAAGGGGATATTAGGGATTTCCCCTATGACACCTTGCCCTCTGGCCGTCGCCGCCAAGACAGGGTATATTAACCAAGTGTATTAGTCAGGAATTGCCGCCGGGAATGAACCGGTGGCTGGATAATAGGGAGAATTGCATGAGTCAGTGGAAAACCTATGTGGAAGCCAGCGCCGGCACCGGCGCTTTCGATGCGGTGGAATTCAAGGACCTGGGCGACAGCTATGCCGGCTTTTATTTCAACCAGCAGAACCTCGCTTTTCTGTTCCTGTTCCGCAAGCATTTCGAGGAGGGAAAGGAAGTGGTGGACAACACCGTCCACCTGCCTCCCGACGCTTACCAGCGCCTCAAGGAAGAAAACCCGGAACTGCTGGAGAAAATGGCCAATTCCAGGCCCCTGGCCTACGTGGAGGGCTCCCGGGAGCAGTGCCTGTTCACCGACGGCCTCGGGGACCAGTACGTGTTCAACCTCGATGGGGATAAATTGCCGGCTCCCGTGGCCATGGACAAGGCCCTTTACGAAGAACTGAAAAGCCGCGCCGAGGCGTTTCGCAAGGAATGGATCTGGCTGGCGGACGGGCCGGAGGCGGCCTATTTCCGCCCCCTTACCGACGAAGCGGAGTGGAACGAGTTCCCCGCCAACCTGAAAGCCCACAAACGCGAAACCATGCGCCTGACGGGCGGCAAGGAGGACGATACCATTCCCCGCTACTTCTACGGCCTGGAAACGGAGACGCTGAGCACCGAAAAAGTGGACGACTACAACCTGCTCAACCTGCTGGTGGAGACTCGGCACACCGCCCAGGAAATCTTCGAAAAGTGGCATTGAGCAAGGCTTTTGCCACGCGAAAAAAAACCCGGAATGAATATCCGGGTTTTTTTATGGGTCCGTGATGGAAAAATCTTTTTGCGTGAATCGGAAAAGGGCAATATGATTAGGCTAATATCAAGCAGAACAAATACATGGAAAAGGGAGTGAAAGCGGGTTCTTCATTCTGGAAGACCGACTGGTTTGTCGGGGTCGCCGTGGCGTTGCTTTTCCTGCTCCTTTCCGGCAGCAGCCTGATGCAAAGCCTGGAGCGCAAGGCCTATGACCTGGCTCTGCTGGCGGCTACCCGCGTTCCCAGCGACCGGGTGGCGGTGATCGCCATCGACGACCAGAGCATCGCCAATATCGGGCGCTGGCCCTGGTCCCGGGAGGTGATGGCGAAGATGGTCGACAAGCTTTCCCAGGCCGAAGCGAAGGTGGTCGGCAATACGGTTCTGCTGCTGGAGCCCCAGCAGGACGCCGGTCTTGCCTATGTGCGCAAGCTGCGCGATTTCTACGCCAGTTCCTCCCTTAAAAATGCGTCCCCCGCCGACGAATCGCAGCGCCTCGGCGAAATGCTGCAGGAAGCGGAGCGTTCCCTGGACGCGGACAGCGCACTGGCAACCAGCTTTCAAACGGCGGGCAACGTGGAGCTCGGCATGCTGTTCCGCCTGGGCGAGCCCCAGGGGCGGCCGGACAAACCCCTGCCGGATTACGTGGCAAAAAACGCCTTGGCGGTCAAAAGCGGGGAAGACGGACCTTTTCCTCTCGCCGCCAATGAAGCCTACGTGCCGATCCCGAAGATGGGTCAGGCGGTCGCCGGCATCGGCCACCTCAATTACGTGCCGGATGTGGATGGCGCGGTGCGCGCCGATCCTCTCGTGGTCAACTACTACGGCCAGTATTTCCCGTCCCTTTCCCTGCTGCTGGCCGCCGCCAGCCTCAACCTGAAGGCGGGGGACATCCAGGTCCAGCCCGGCGGCGTCGCTCTGGGCAAGCTGCGCATCACCACGGGGCCCAACCTGATGATGCACGGCAATTTCTACGTGGGCGCGGACGGGCGGCCCCCTTTCCCGGTGGATTCCTTCTACGACGTCTATAGCGGCAAGATTCCGGCCCAGAAGTACCGGGGGAAGATCGTTCTCATCGGCGCCACCGCCGCCGGGGTGGGCGCGATGCAGGTGACCCCGGTTTCCGCCTCCATGCCACCGGTACTGACCCTGGCCAACGCGGTTTCCAGCATCCTCCAGCAGGACTTCTACACCGTTCCTGAATGGGCGCCCTGGGCGGAGTGGGGTGTTTTTCTGCTGGTGGCTTTGTACCTGATTCTGCTGGTTCCCCGCTTGCGGGCCGGGATGGCGGCCGCCCTGACGGTGCTGCTGGGGTTGGTGCTGCTGGGTGGCCAGTTCGGCCTGCAGATCGTGGAAGGGATGTGGCTTCAGCTGATGGCGCCGCTGGTCCTGTTGCTGGCGGGGCATGCCGTCCTCACCACCAAGCGTTACCTGTTGACCGAGAAGGGCAAGCTCAAATCCGAAGCGGAGTCCGCCGAGAGCAACCGCATGCTGGGCTTGGCTTTCCAGGGGCAGGGGCAGCTCGACATGGCGTTCGACAAGTTCCGCAAGTGCCCGGTGGACGATTCCATGCTGGACCTGCTCTACAACCTGGCCCTGGATTTTGAGCGCAAGCGCCAGTTCGGCAAGGCGACGGCGGTGTTCCAGTACATGGCCGAATACAACCCGAAGTTCCGCGACCTGGAAACCCGCTTGGCCCGTTCCAAGGCCCTGGAGGAGACGGTGATGCTGGGGGCGGCCGGCGGCCGCACCAACGTCAGCATCCTGGAGAACGGCCAGGTGGAGAAACCCATGCTGGGCCGCTACCAGGTGGAGAAGGAGCTGGGCAAGGGCGCCATGGGGGTGGTCTACTACGGCAAGGACCCCAAGATCGGCCGGGTGGTGGCCATCAAGACCATGGCCTTGGCCCAGGAGTTCGACGCCGACGAGCTGGAGGAGGTGAAAGCCCGCTTTTTCCGCGAGGCGGAGACCGCCGGCCGGCTCAACCATCCCAATATTGTCACCATTTACGACGCGGGCGAGGAGCACGACCTGGCCTACATCGCCATGGAGTTCCTCCAGGGCAAGGACCTGACCCCCTACACCAAGCCTGATAACCTGCTGCCCCTGGGTAAGGTGATGAAAATCATGGCCAAGGTGGCCGTGGCGCTGGGTTATGCCCACGGTCAGCACGTGGTGCACCGGGATATCAAGCCGGCCAACATCATGTACGAACCGGGGGCGGACACCATCAAGGTCACCGACTTCGGCATCGCCCGCATCACCGACTCGTCCCGTACCAAGACCGGCATGGTGCTGGGCACGCCGTCCTACATGTCTCCCGAGCAGCTGGCCGGAAAGAAGGTGGATGGCCGCTCGGACCTCTTTTCCCTGGGGGTGATGTTCTACCAGTTGCTCACGGGCCGGCTGCCGTTCCAGGGGGAATCCATGGCGGAATTGATGTTCCGCATCGCCAACGAGCCGCCCAGGGATATCCATGAGCTGAACCCGCGCCTGCCGGAGTGCGTGGTGGAGATTGTCGGGAAAATGCTGGAGAAGCAGCCGGAGAAGCGCTACCAGACCGGCGAGGAGGTGGCGCAGGCCATCGTTAAATGTGCGTCGCAGATTACTGCGGCGATGGGGAGGAAAGCATGAGCCTCGACAGAGCTCTGGAAATCGTCACCGTCACGCACCCAGGGATGGTGCGTTCCCACAACGAGGACGCAGTGGTGGCCGATGCCGCCAGGGGGTTCGCCGTGCTGGCGGATGGCATGGGAGGGTACAACGCCGGCGAGGTGGCCAGCGGCATCGCCGTCAACCTGATCTCGGAAGGCCTGCGAACCGGCCTGGACGCCGCGGGGCGCGGTCAGCCGGACATGGGGGCGCTGCTGCGGGAACAGGCGATGAAAGCCAATGGCGTCATTTATCAAACCGCCCAGAGCCAGCCGCAATGCGCCGGCATGGGGACGACCCTGGTGATGGCGCTGTTTCACGACAACCGGATTTTTACCGCCCATGTGGGGGATTCCCGCCTTTACCGCCTGCGCGGCGAAGAGCTGGCGCAGCTTACCCGCGATCACTCGTTGTTGCAGGACCAGATCGACAGCGGCATGATAACCCCGGAAGCGGCGCGGTTGTCCCATAACCGCAACCTGGTGACGCGGGCCCTGGGGGTGGACCCCCAGGTGGACGTGGCGCTCGGCGAGCATGAAGCACGGCCCGGCGATATTTACCTGCTCTGTTCCGACGGCCTCAACGACATGGTGGAAGACGAGGATATCCGTCTTACCTTGACGGTGATGGGGCCCAACCTGCCCCTGGCGGCGGAACAGTTGATCCAGATGGCCAACGACAATGGCGGACGGGATAACGTTTCGGTGATTCTGGTGAAGGTGCTGCAGGATTTTGCCGCTCCGCGCAACGTGTGGTCGCGTTTGCTGAGCTGGCTTGGGCTATGAAGGGCATGTTTTGGGGAAGATTATGGCAAAGCTGATTTTGAGTTTGGACGGGCAAACGGTACGGGAATACCTGATCGACAAGGAGCGGATCACCATCGGCCGCCGGCCCAGCAACGATATCCAGATCGACAATCTGGCGGTGAGCGGGGAACATGCGGTGATCACCACCATCCTCAACGATTCCTTCCTCGAGGACCTGGACAGCACCAACGGCACCCTGGTCAACGGCGAGCCGGTCAAGAAGCATTACCTGCAGAATGACGATGTGATCGAAATCGGCAAATACCGCCTGACTTACTTCACCGGGCAGGTGGCGGCCGCGCCGGAAGCAGAACCCCAGGATTTCGAGCGCACCATGATCATCCGCTCGTCCCCCTTGGCGGCGAAGCCGGCGCCCGTGGAGGAACCCGTGGCGGCCAGCCACGCCAGTACCCAGCCGGTGAGCCGTTACGAGGAAGTGCGGACCGACGAGGAGGAGCCCGTCCCCCCAGCGGCGGTTGCCGCCAAACCCGAGGAAAACCAGCCGGTGGCGGTCATCCAGATTCTCACCGGCGCCAACGCGGGCAAGGAGCTGGAGCTGACCAAGACGCTGACCTCCCTCGGCAAGCCTGGCGTGCAGGTGGCGGTGATCACCCGCCGCCCCCAGGGCTACTTCATCACCCACGTCCAGGGGGCGAGCTTCCCCCTGGTCAACGGCCAGACGCTCGATGCCCAGGCCCACGCCCTGAACGATCACGACGTGATCGAGCTGGCCGGCATCAAGATGGAATTTTTCTTCAAATAGGCGCCGCGCCGCGGACGGACAGGGAGAACGGGCCGGATGCTGTTTAAGAGACACGCCATGCGCGTCGCCATGGGCATGCTGGTGCTGCTGGCGTTCCTGCTCGACGCGGTGGACATCCTCCCCTTGGGCTTCGTCAACCGTCTGGAGGATCTGAGCTACGACCTGCGCCTCAATCTCACCATGCCGCGGACGGTGGACCCGCGCATCGTCATCGTCGATATCGACGAAAAAAGCCTGGCGCAAGAGGGGCGTTGGCCCTGGCCGCGGGTCAAGCTGGCGAAGATGCTCGACAACCTGTCCGACCACTACCGGGTAGCGGTGACGGGTTTCGACGTGGTGTACGCGGAACGGGACGAAAGTTCCGGCCTGAAAGTGCTCGAGGGCTTGGCGCGCAAGGACCTGAAGGGCGATGAGCGTTACCAGAGCGTTCTGACCCGCCTGCGCCCGGAACTGGACTACGACGCCCTGTTCGCCAAGAAGATCAAAGACCGCTCGGTGGTGCTCGGCTACTACTTTACCAATCAGGGCAACGTCAGCGGCGTTCTTCCTCCCCCGGTTTTTCCCGCCGGCACGTTCGCCGGCATGGGCATTCCCTTTTCCACGGTCAACGGCTACGGCGCCAACCTGCCTGAGCTGCAGAAGAACGCCGCCAGCGCCGGTTACTTCAGTTTCGAGCCGGATCGGGACGGCGTGGCGCGGCGCGTCAGCCTGCTGGTGGAATACCAAGGGGCCTATTACGAAGCCCTGTCCCTGGCCGTGGTGCGGACCCTGCTGGGCGGTCCGCCGCTGATCGCCGGCTTTCCCGCGGATGCGGGCAGTGGCGGCTACACGCTGCTGGAGTGGCTCGGCGTCGGCGACCTCAAGGTGCCCGTGGACGAGCATGTGGCCGCCCTGATTCCCTATCGCGGGCGGCAAGCCAGCTTTCCCTACGTCTCCGCCGCCGATGTGCTGCACAACCGCGTGCCGCGCGAACTGCTGGAGGGCAAGATCGTCCTGGTGGGCACCACGGCTCCGGGCCTGATGGATTTGCGGGCGACGCCGGTATCGTCGGTGTTCCCCGGGGTGGAAGTGCATGCCAACCTCGTCGCCGGGATGCTGGACCAGAACATCAAGTTCAAGCCGGCCTACGTTCTGGCGGTCGAGGTGCTGACCCTGCTGGCCGCCGGGCTGTTGTTGACGCTGCTGCTGCCGCTGCTGAGCCCGGTCAGGGCCAGCCTCGTGACCTTCCTGGTGCTGGGAGGCATCGTGGGGTCCAACTTCGCCGTCTGGCATTACGGCAACATGGTGCTGCCCCTGGCGGCGCCGTTGTTGATGGTCCTGCTGATCTACGTCCTCAACATGTCCTACGGTTTTTTCGTCGAATCCCGCGCCAAGCGCCAGATCACCGGGCTGTTCGGCCAGTACGTGCCTCCCGAGCTGGTGGACGAGATGAGCAAGGACCCGGAGAAATTCACCATGGAAGGCGAAAGCCGGGAAATGACGGTGCTGTTTTCCGACGTGCGCGGTTTCACCACCATTTCCGAGGGGCTGAAGCCGAAGGACCTCAGCCATCTGATGAACGAGTACATGACGCCGATGACCCGCATTATCCACAAGCATCGCGGCACCATCGACAAATACATCGGCGATGCCATCATGGCCTTCTGGGGCGCGCCCCTGGCGGACGAGGACCACGCCCTCCACGCCGTCCTGGCGGCCATGGAGATGCAGGCCGCCCTGGCGGAATTGCGGCCCCAGTTCATCGCCAAGGACTGGCCGGAAATCCGCATCGGCATCGGCATCAATACCGGCGTCATGAGCGTCGGCAACATGGGATCCCAGTTCCGCATGGCCTATACGGTGATGGGGGATGCGGTGAACCTCGGCTCGCGCTTGGAGGGCATCACCAAACAGTACGGCGTGGGCATCATCGTCAGCGAGCATACCCGCGACAAGGTGACGGGCGTGGTGTTCCGGGAACTGGACCGGGTGCGGGTGAAGGGCAAGGACGAGCCGGTGGCGATTTTCGAGCCCCTGGGCTTGGAGGAAGAAGTAGACAAGAAGGTTCTGGATGAACTAGATTCCTTCGAGGAAGCACTCGGCTACTACCGGGAAAGCCGCTGGGACGAGGCGGAGGCGCTCTTGCGCGAACTGGCGCAGCAAACCCCTGATTGCGCGCTCTACCAGCTTTACCTCGAGCGGGTGGCGTATTTCCGCGCCAACCCGCCGGGCGAGAACTGGGACGGCGTGTTCGTGTTCAAAACCAAATAACGACAAGCGTGGATTAAGCGGATGAGACTGAAAGTACTGGGGTGCAGCGGGGGTATCGGGAGCGGGATGCGCACCACGTCCTTGCTGCTGGACGACGATATTCTCATCGACGCCGGAACGGGAGTCGGAGACCTGAGCTTCGACGACCTGATGAAGATCGACCATGTGTTCGTGACCCATTCCCACCTCGACCATACCACCAGCATCCCATTTCTGGTGGATACGGTGGGTTTCTTTCGGGACAAGCCGATTACTGTTCACGCCCTGGAAGCCACCATCCGGATCCTGCGGGACCACATGTTCAATTGGAAACTGTGGCCGGATTTCAGCGTGATTCCTAGCGCCGAAACACCCGTCATGGTGTTCCGCTCTTTTTCCGTTGGCGAAACCTTGACGCTGGGGGGACGAAAAATCACCCCCGTCCCGGCCAATCACGTGGTGCCGGCAGTGGGTTTCCATCTCGATAGCGGCGCGGGCAGCCTGGTCTTCAGCGGCGACACCACCGTCAATGACCCCCTGTGGGAAGTCGTCAACCGCATCGGCAATCTCCGTTATCTCATCATCGAGACGGCATTCTGCAACCGGGAAAAGGAACTGGCCGTCGCCGCCAAGCATCTGTGCCCGTCCATGCTGGCGGAGGAGTTGAAAAAGCTCAAGGTGCCGGCGGAAATCTACGTCACCCACCTGAAGCCGGGGGAGGTGGAACTGACGATGAAGGAAATCGAGCAGGATGGAGCGGCCTTCAAGCCGCGCATGCTGCAAAACAACCAGATACTGGAATTTTGATAGGGAACGGGATAGAAATGAAAAAGACGACGGGCGGGCTTTTGCTGCTGCTGGCCCTTTTGGGAGGGAACGGATCAGCCTGGGCCGCCGCCGATGACTTGGCCAAGGCCGCTGCCTTGCAGCGGCAAGGCAAGGCCAAGGAGGCCTATGCCTTGCTGGCGCCGCTGGAATTCGACCGCGCCGGCGATGTGGAATACGATTACATGCTGGGAGTTACCGCCCTCGACAGCGGCAAGCCGGACCGGGCGACGCTGGCCCTGGAGCGGGTCCTGGCGGTGAATCCCAACTTCGCCGGCGCGCGCCTCGACCTGGCACGTGCCTATTTTGACCTGGGCGACTATGTTCGGGCCAAAACGGAATTCAACGTCGTCCTTGGCCAGAATCCTCCCGCCAAAGCCAAAGCCCTGTGCGAGCAATATTTGGCGGCTATCGAAGACAAGCAGAATCCCCATCCTAGCTTCACAGGCTATCTGGAAGGCTCGTTTGGCTACGATACCAACGTCAACAGCGCCGCCAATGCCAACCAGATTTACATGCCCCTGTTCGGCGCCACCTTCACCCTTTCCTCCGCCAGCGTCGCCAGTCGCGACAATTACCTGTCCTTGGGGGGAGGCTTCGAATACAAGTATCCCCTGCGCGAAGGCTGGTCACTCCTGGCAGGTCTGGATGGAAAAAAAAGGATCAATTTCTTCAAGGATACCTTCAACACCGACACCGCGGATTTCCACGGCGGCGCCATGCTTGAGCGGGGCGACGACACCTACAAGCTGACGGTCAACAAGGGCGTGTTCTATCTGGACGACAAGTTCAACCGCGAAACGTCGGGGGCGGTCGGCGAATGGCGTCACAACCTCGGCCGTCGCGACCAGCTGGCCCTGTTCGGCCAGTACACCATGCTGCGCTACGGCCATGACAAGACGGGGGTGGATTTGTCTTCCCAGGACGTGAACCAGTACGTGCTCGGTGGGGGATGGATTCACGCCCTGGACGACGCCGGGCAGAAAATTCTCTTCGCCAGCCTGTACAACGGCCAGGAGCGCACCACCGGCCCGGTGGACCGGATTGACGGCGACCAGCGTTTCTGGGGAGCGAGGGTCGGCGGCCAGATGACGTTCAGTCCCAAGCTGGATGCCTTTGCCGTGGCCGGTGTTAAGTTCGGTAACTACACTGAGAAGAATTTCCTCTTTGGCGATTACCGCAACGACGAACAATACGATCTGAGTCTCGGCATGAACTGGCGGCCGGTTCTGAATTGGATGGTACGTCCCCAGGTAAGTTATACCCGGGTGGATTCCAACGTGGCCATCAACGATTATGACCGGGTTGACGCCTCGGTAACCGTGCGGCGGGATTTCAAATGATCAGGCGTGATGAAGGAGCGAACGCCATGAGGCGGAAGAATTTCGGGTGGTTGGCGTTGGGGCTGGTGCTCCAGCTGTTGTTCGTTTCTCTGGCCGAAGCGGCGGCGGGGCGCTTTCAGTTCGTGGTCGGCGAAGTGAAGGTGCTGGACGCGGCAGGCAAGGAGCGCCCCGCCCGCAAGGGTGGCGAGGTTAACGAAGGGGAGTCCATTTTCTCCGGGGCTTCCGGCACGGCGCAAATCCTGCTGGCGGACGGCGGCATTCTCGCGGTGCGTCCCGATACCCGGATGAAGATCGACGAGTACAAGTTCGACGGCAAGGACGACGGCAGCGAGCGCAGTTTCTTCTCCATCGTGAAGGGCGGTTTCCGTTCCATCACCGGCCTCATCGGCAAGAAGCACAAGGAAAACTACGGCATCAAGACCCCGTCGGCCACCATCGGCATCCGCGGCACCGACAGCGAGACGGTGCACGTGGTGACCCCCCTCCCCGGGGTGCCGGAGGGTACCTACAACAAGGTGAATACCGGCGCCACGGTGATGAACGGCACGGTGATCAATCCCAATCAGGTGGGCTATACCCCCAACCTCCAGACCCCGGCCGTCATCCTACCGGCGATGCCGCCGATTTTCGAGGCGGCAAAGCCGGGGCAGGGGCAGAAAAAGGAAGAGAAGGACAACGGGGAGAAGAAGGCGCAGCAGGGGGATAAAAAAGACCAGCAGCAGAACGGTGAGGACGGTAGCAAGAAAAACGCCTCTTCCTCCTCGCAGGATAGTCAGCAAGATAGTGGTCAGGCCGCTTCCGACAATGGTTCGACGTCCTCAACCTCTTCTACCAGTAGCCCGATCACGACGACAGCAGCTTCGACAGTAACGGCCCCTCCGCCGGCCACGACTACCATTGTTACCGGCGGCACGGTTACTAGTGGTGGGGTTGCTCCGGCCGCTTCATATGTTGATGCTCCTTACGGTTACGGTGGCGTGGGGTCGGAAATTTCCTGGCGCACCGAATGCGTGGGCTCTCCCACCTGTACCTCATACACTGGCTACTGGGCCGGGGCGGGCGCGATTGTCCGGGAGGCGGGGAAAACCCAGACCATGCTGGTCAATTCGGCAACCGGGATGCCCATTCTCCTGGCAGAGCAGGATACCTACGACAATTTCCAGTATTCGGCGGGGACGGCCGCTGTCTACGGTTATGGTTCGACGACGCTTCCCACGGGGGAAAAAGTGGCATGGGGGCGTTATGTTGGGGCCGATTCCATGGTGGACAAAGACGGTATAGCACGGGACCCATTGGTGATGAACTTGGCCTGGGCCAGCTCTGTCTTGACTTATCTTGAGGCGAATAACTACGTCAATTCACTGGCGGCGAACAAGTCCTTTTCCACTCTTGTCGGTGGGTCGGTAACGGATGAACTGGGCAATGTGTATTCCACCCTCAGTGGGGCCTTGACGATAAATTATCCGACTAAGGATATTTCACTTAGCATTTCCGCTTCGACGAGTGGCAGGTCATGGAGCCTGAGCTATGGCAACTCCGGAGAAGGAATACAGCAGTTCTATGGTGGTGGTTGCACAACAGGTCCCTGCGGACTGGGCTTGCTATCGAGTTCTACCTATGACGCTGGATCGACTATCAATATCCTCGCAGCGGGTGGCAAGGGTGAGGCCCATGGTGTCTTGATCGGTTCCGGCTCTACTGTGAACGGGGCGCTGACTTCGTTCAGCGCCACGGTACCTGGAACTGCTGCCATCAGCGGGGCGATCGTGCTCAAATAACGGGCGCAACAGTGGAAGAAAAGCATGGCACCTGACGTGACCCAGAAGACGGACGACATCTCGGAGATCAGCTCCAAGCTGGCGTTCACCCGCAAGCTGCAGGGGGTGACCAACAAGATTCACGCCACCAAGAACGTGGACGAGATCATGCTGGAGGTGAGCAAGGACATCTGCGCCCTGTGCGAGGCGGACCGGCTGACGATCTATACTGTCAACGAGGAGAAGAATGCCATCGTCTCCAAGGTCAA
>JBFXHL010000034.1:0-22016 GCA_050177075.1 Sulfuricellaceae bacterium
TGATGCGGGGGCTCGGCCTGGAGGACATGTTCCAGCGAGAGGCCCCCTAAGAAACGATGGCAGAAGTGAAATTTCCCTGCCCCCGCTGCAGAAGTCTTCGGCTCAAGCTGTTCGCCCCCCTGGTCATTGTCTTCCTGGCATTGCTGGCCTACGTGCAGTGGGTATGGACGCCCCAGTCCATCCAGTACAGCAAGGATTTCTACCACCGGATGCAGGACAAGCAACTCGTCAACATCGGCGAGGGCCTGGTTCCCTTGATCCTGGCGGACCAGTTGGCGGAAATCCACGCTTCCCTGGATGCCTTCAAGCGGGAGAATCCGGACTGGCTCAATCTGGAACTCTTCAACGCCAAGGGACAGCGGCTTTACCCCTTGGCGCCCCCGCCCGCTCCCGCCAACGACCCGGACATCGACATCCACCAGCGCCAAATCACGCTTGAGGGCCACCCCCTGGGACTGCTACGCGTCACCGAAACCCATCGGCATCTTCTTGCCAGCATCCGTACCGCTCACCGTCACCTCCTGCTGGTATTGCTGGTGGCGCCCATCCTCTTTTTCGTCATGCTCGCCATCCTCCTGGAAGCCGCCATCATCAGGCCGATGGCCAAGTTGGCGGAGGCTTCCCACAAGTTGGCGGAAGGGAAGTTCGACACCGCACTTCCGCGGGACAGAGGCGATGAAGTCGGCGAACTGATAAACAGCTTCGCCGCCATGCGGGAGGAAATTCGCCAGAACCAAACGGCCCTGCGCAAGGAAATCCATGACCGGCAACAGGCCGAAGAGGACCTGATCGTTCTCAACAATAGCCTGGAAGAGCGCGTCCGGGAGGAACTGGCAAAAAACCGGCAAAAGGACCTGCTGCTGATCCAACAGTCCCGCCTCGCCGCCATGGGGGAAATGGTGCACAACATCGCCCATCAATGGCGCCAACCTCTCAATGCGCTGGCCCTGGTGATCCGCAACATCAAGGACGACTATGAATTCGGCGAGCTGGGGCAGGAATCTCTCGACCACGCGGTCAACAGCGCCCAGAACCTGCTGAACCGGATGTCCACCACCATCGACGATTTCCGTGACTTCTTCCGTCCGGACCAGGAAAAGAAGCTGTTCAATGTGGCCGATGCCGTCCGACAAGCGGCCAACATCATGGAAGCCTCCTATCGCAACAATCACATTTCCTTGGAAATGGACCTGCCGGAGGACTTGGTCGTGGACGGTTTCCCTTCCCAGTACAGCCAGGCGGTGCTCAACATCCTGGCCAACGCCAAGGAAATCATCCAAGCCCGTAAAATAGACCCCGGCCTGGTGCGCGTCCGCCTGGAAGCAGCCGACGGCTTCGCGTCCCTGACGATTGAAGACAATGCCGGAGGCATCGCCGACGACGTCCTGCCCAAGGTGTTCGACCCCTACTTCACCACCAAGGAACAGGGCAGCGGAATCGGCCTCTATATGACTAAAATGATTATCGAACGGAACATGGAAGGCCATGTCACTGCCGCCAATTCAGCCAGCGGCGCGCGGTTCACGATGGCCGTTCCCCTTCAACCCGCTCCCGACAAGCCAACCGGGAAGGACGTCCATGATGAATGATACTGCCGAACAGCCCATCGACCTGGAGTTTCTCAAGACGCTCACCATCCTCTACGTGGAGGATGACCCGGAAATCCGCGACCTGCTGTCCCACTTTCTCGCACGGCGGGTAAAGCAGCTCGACATGGCGGTAAACGGCCAGGAAGGCCTCGATGCCTTCAACCTGAACCACTACGACGTGGTGGTCACCGATATCAAGATGCCGGTGATGGACGGCCTTGAAATGGCGGAGCACATCAAGAAAAGCCCCAACCATGACGTTCCCATTATCGTCATCACCGCCTACAGCGACCGAGACTACCTGCTCCGCGCCATCGACCTGGGCATTGATCGCTACGTCACCAAGCCCATCGACGCCGACCTGCTGTTGGCCGCCATCTACAAAAGCGCACGGATCCGCTTCAATCAACTGGAAGTGGCGCGCGCCCGGGAACAGATTCTGAATACGCTGCAACAAACCGTGACCGTCCTCTCCCGCGCCATCGAAATGCGCGACCCCTATACCGACGGCCACCAGAAGCGGGTCTCCCTCCTTGCCGCCGCCATCGCCGAGGAGATGGGGCTACCGGAGGAAAGGGTAACGGGCATCCGCATCGGCGGCCTGATCCACGACATCGGCAAAATCCACATACCGACGGAAATCCTCAGCAAACCGGGAAACTTGAACCCCTTGGAGTTCGACATCATCAAAACTCATAGCGAGGCCGGCTCGAACATTTTGAAGGAAACCTCCTTCCCCTGGCCCATCGAGCAGATGGTCCGCCAGCACCACGAAAAACTCGACGGCTCCGGCTACCCCGGCGGACTGAAAGGCGAGGACATCTTGCTCGAGGCGCGCATCATCGCCGTGGCGGACGTGATCGAAGCCATGAGTTCCCATCGTCCCTATCGGCCCGCCCTGGGAATGGACGCCGCCATGGAAGAAATTCGCCGTCACCGGGGCACCCTCTACGATGAGAATGTGGTCGACAGCTGCCTGCGCGTCCTCGAAAAACACGGCAACCAGGTTTTCGAGACCTGACCCGGGGCGGGTGGGAAAACAAAAGGGCAGCCGCCAGGCTGCCCTTTGTTGCCTTCCCCGTTCAGGATTCAACGGAAGATTTTCACCATCCATTCGCCCGTCTTCAGCAAGTGCCCAAGGGATACGCCGCTCAAGGGCCACTCCCGCAGCACCGCATCCAGGCCCTTGCTCGCCGTCGGCTCGGAATGCTTCAAGTAGGTATAGGCAAAACACAACTCGCCGTTCTGGGTATACCCCTTCACGCCGTGGCCGTTCGCCTCGATGCGCTCCGGCACCACAATGGCGTCGGACTCCAGTCCGCACGCCTTGACGGTGGTATTCAAAACACTGGCGGTGGTATTGATCGTCGCCGCTGTCATTTCTTGCCTCCTTTCGCCTTCACTGTCACCTTGGCCTTGCCTTGCGGCACTTCCTCGGCTTCCCGCTCCCCCGGATACTGATCCACATACTCCCTCATATGAGCCCGCAATACTTGGCTCGCCGTCAGGTCGTTCTGTTTGCAGGCCTTCTCGAAAGCCTTTTTTAGGTTCTTGCCGACACGGATTTGCAAAAACACTTTTTTATCGCCATCCGCACCCATCAGCCTTACTCCTTGAATATTTGACCGTGACCAAGCGCATATTGTAGTGACAACGTAGTGAAAATCAACCCCCTCGCAACTCGCTTTCTTTCCCATACAATGGGTTGGCGGTTTATTTAAATCGGGTTCAGAATATTGAACGAATACCGAAGCGCGTCATAAACTTTTGAAGATACAAGTTGAATTCGGTATACTGCGCCCACATAAACTTGTGAACCAGCGGAAAGTTCCAAGACCGACCCCCTGCATGCACGCTTCATCCATCACCCAGTCCCGGCATCCCCGGGCACACCGCCATGACCTTTGCTGACCTCGGCCTGTCGACCGAAATTCTGAAAGCCATCACCGACCAAGGCTACACTGAGCCGACACCCATCCAGGCCCAGGCCATTCCGGTGGTGCTCGAAGGCCGCGACATCATGGCCGGCGCCCAGACCGGCACCGGCAAGACCGCCGCCTTCACGCTCCCGCTGCTGCAGCGCCTCCTCCCCTTCGCCAATGCCAGCACTTCCCCGGCCATGCACCCGGTGCGTGCCCTGATCCTGACGCCGACGCGGGAGCTGGCCATGCAGGTGGAAGAGAGCGTCAAGACCTACGGCAAATACTTGCCCCTGCGCAGCACCGCCGTGTACGGTGGGGTCAACATCACCCCCCAAACGGAAGCCCTGCGCCGCGGCGTGGAAGTGCTCGTGGCGACACCGGGCCGCCTCCTCGACCACCTCCAGCAAAAATCGGTGAACCTGTCCCAAGTAAGCTTCCTCGTTCTTGACGAAGCGGACCGCATGCTGGACATGGGCTTCATCCCGGATATTCGCCGCATCCTCGCCCTGATGCCGCCGAGACGCCAAAACCTGCTGTTCTCCGCCACCTTCGCGCCGGAAATCAAGAAGCTGGCGGACACCCTTCTCACCGCCCCGGTGACCATCGAAGTGGCGCGGCGCAATAGCGCGGCCGAAACGGTCACCCAATCGGTATACCTGGTCGAGGAGAAAAAGAAGCGGGATGTCCTGACCAACCTGATCCGGACCCACAACATGCGCCAGGTGCTGGTATTCACCCGCACCAAGCTGTCCGCCGAGCGCCTGTTCCGCCAACTGGAACGGGACGGCATCGCCAGCGCCGCCATCCACGGCGACAAGAGCCAGATTCAGCGCACCCAGGCCCTGAACGACTTCAAGGAAGGGAAAATTGTCGCCCTGGTGGCCACCGACGTGGCGGCCCGCGGCCTGGACATCGACGAACTGCCCCACGTCATCAACTACGAATTGCCGCCGGTGCCGGAAGACTACGTCCACCGCATCGGCCGGACCGGTCGCGCCGGCGCCACGGGGGATGCCCTCTCCCTGGTCAGCCCCGAGGAAAACAAATTCCTGGCGGAAATCGAGCGGGTTCTCAAGCGCACTCTGCCCCGGGAGACGCCGCCCGAGACCGGCACCAGTTTCCGCAGCAAGCGCCACCCCGTGGCGCACTCCGCCCACGCCGAAGAAGCCAACGCGGAGCCTCCCGCCTTTTTCGGCACCCAGCCCCTCCCGGAAGAGAAACCGGCCCCCGCTGCCACGCCCAGGAAACAGCCCCAACTAGCCGCCTTGCTCGGCGGTATCCCCTGGAAGCGGGACTGACCCCTCGTCAGGGGTTACTGAAGCGTATCGGCTGAAGGCCCTTCGGCCGCTGAAAGAAGAGGTAGTTGGTAAAGGCCCGGTATTCCTCGATGACACCGGGGCGTTTCAGGGAAAAGCGGATGGAAAAGGGGATCGTCACCACCTCCTCCCCCGCGAGGCAGCCTTCGCACACCGACGTGATGCCCACTCCGACGGCGACCGCCCCTGCCGGCACGCGATACCCCCCCCGGTTCAGGCATTGGGCGAAACGCTCCAGAGGCAAAAGTTCGACCTCACGCATGGACATCCCCGGCACGTCCGCCATAAGCGTCACCTTCTCGCTGCAGGCCAGCTTCTCGGGCTGGTTCAGGAATCCCGCTTGAACGTAGGCCTCTTTGAGCAGCAGCGTCGTCCGGTCGCCGTTCTCCACGCGCAGCAGCAACGGCCGCGCCAGATCGAGTATCGCCCGGGCATGGATACCGCCGCCAAAATCCTTCCCCGCGACCGCCAAGGGCAGCAGCGTCAGCAGCCAGAGAAACAGGCGCGCCTGGCGCATGGGGCTACGTTCAGCGCTCGAACAGCGCCACGGATTCCACGTGGGCGGTATGGGGAAACATATTCGCCACGCCCGCCGCTTTCAGCCGATAGCCCTGGGTATGAACCAGCACAGCGGCATCCCGCGCCAGGGTGGCGGGGTTGCAGGAAACGTAGACGATGCGCTGAGGCGCCTCGGCGCCCAGCGCCTTCACCACTTCCACCGCTCCATCCCGGGGCGGGTCGATCAGCAGCTTGTCGAAGCGGCCCATGGCCGCCAGTTCCGGTTCCCCCACCTCGAACAGGTTGGCGACATGGAATTCGGCACGATGTCCCAAGCCGTTGAGGGCGGCATTCTCCTCGGCGCGGCGCACCAGGGCCGCGCTGCCCTCCACCCCCACCACGTGGGCGCCCCGCCGGGCGATGGGAAGAGAAAAGTTGCCCAGGCCGCAAAACAGGTCGCCGATGCGCTCCCCGGGACGGGGGTCGAGCAGGGCGATGGCCCGCCGCAGGAGCACCCGGTTGATGAAGGGGTTCACCTGGGTGAATTCGGTAGGATGGAAGGGCATGGTCACGCCGAATTCTGGCAAGCTGTAACTGAGCTGGGGCGCGTCCAGGGGATGAAAAGGCCGCGCCGTATCCGGCCCCTTGGTCTGGAGGAAGATCTGCACCCCATAGTGGTCGGCGAATTCCCGCAGCAGGTTTTCGTCCTGGCCGTTCAGCGGTTCCAGGATGCGCAGGCTGAGCACGTCCACCTGCTCGCCGAGGGCGATCTCCACCTGGGGCAGTCGGTCGCGGATGGAAAGGCGGTTGATCGTTTCCCGCAGGGGGTCGATGAGGGCGGAAATCCGTGCCGGCAGGATAGGGCAGGCATGCATGTCGGCGACGAAGCTGCTGCGTTTTTCGTGGAAGCCCACCAGCACGCCGCCCTTCTTCTCCACATGGCGCACCGACAGGCGGGCCCGGTGGCGGTATCCCCAGGTGGGTCCGTAGATGGGCGGCAGCAGCTGCTCGGCCTTCACCTTGCCGATGTGCCACAGGTTGTCTTCCAGCACCCGCTGCTTTGCCGCCACCTGCGCCCCCGGCTCCAGGTGCTGCATGGAACAGCCGCCGCAAACGCCGAAGTGGGGGCAGCCGGGCACGGTCCGCTGGGAACTTTCCCGCAGGATGCGGGTAGCCGCCGCCATTTCGTAACTGGGTTTCACCCGATAGGGCAGGCACTCCACCTCTTCACCGGGCAGCGCGCCCTCGACGAACACGGTCTTGCCCTCGATGCGGGCCACGCCCTGGCCTTCATGGTCCAGGGACTCGATCGCCACCACTCGGGGCTCGGACACGACTTTCACTCTCGATCTAGATCTCAATCACTACCTCCACAACCACTTCCCCCGCCATCGCCGGCCTCGCCGCCGCTATCGCCACGACTGTCGCCGCCAGGCTTCAACTTTCCGTCCGCCAGCCGGCCAGGAATTCGCGCCAGTGGGCCTCGTCGGACTTGGCAAGAACGCCCCGCACCAATTCGCACTCGGCATCGTAGGCATCCCGCGTCAGCGTCCCGCGCAGCAGTTGGAAGCGCAAATAGACCAGATAGGTGTTGACCACGTCGGTTTCGCAGTAATCGCGGATGGCTTTCAACTCTCCCTGCTGATAGGCGTCCCACACCTTGGAACCGTCCATCCCCAGCTTGCCGGGAAAACCACACAACTGGGCCATTTCGTCGAGGGGAACGTAAGCCCGGGGCTGGTACAGGGCCAGCAGGTCCATCAAATCCAGGTGCCGGGTATGGTAGCGGCTGATGTAATTGTTCCATTTGAAATCCCGGTCGTCGTCGCCCATGTCCCAATAGCGGGGCGCCTGGATGCCGTGGACGAGGGCCCGGTAATGCAGCACCGGCAAGTCGAAGCCGCCGCCGTTCCAGGAAACGAGCTGGGGGGTGTACTTCTCGATGCCCTCGAAGAAGCGGCGGACCAGCTCCCCTTCGCCGTCCTCCAGGCTCCCGAGGGACCACACGCGAAAACTGTCCTTGTCCCGCAGCACGCAGGAAATGGCCGCTACGCGCTGGAGATGGAGGGGCAGGAAATCGCTGCCGTTGCTCTGGCGGCGCTGCTGGAAAGCGAGCTGAGCCACCTGGCCGTCATCCATCCCTTCCAGACCGTTGAGCTTGCGCAGGCCGCCGACGTCGGGGATGGTTTCGATATCGAAAACCAGGACCGGAATCATTTCTGGACCCAGCTGCCGTTCGGTTTCTGGTACCACCATCCGGGCCGCGCCCGCTCGATCCAGCGCTGGGCAAAGGTATCGCGCACTTCCTGTTCCCACTCGGGATGGCCGTTGGCCCGGGCGATTTCCCGATACAGGGCATGGCGGTCCTGGTTGTCGTCAGCCACCAGGGCGCTCACCGCCTGCCGCTGGTCCAGGGGAATGAGCGACGCATCGCGCACCGCCAGCATGCCGTCCCAGGTCAGGCCCACGGCGCCACTGGCAAGATATTCCCGCAGGTCGTGAAAATGGTTGTGCAGGTCTTCGCGAATCTGCTGAATGGCCGGCGTGTTGATCTGCAGGTCGGCGGCCGCCCAGACGGAGGTTGACGCCAGCGCGATCGCGCCAGCCGCGAACAAACGGATCAGGCGGTTCATGGTTTGTCCTCCCCTTTCGGTTGAGCGGGCTGGCCGGCAGGTTTCGCGGCATCGCCGCCCTGGGGCTGCTTCAGTTGCCAGACCTCGTCGATGATCTTGTCCGCCGCTTTTTCCGCCGCCGCGGCCGGGAAATAGATATTGATGGTGACGCAGCCGGCCAGAAGGCCCAGCGTCGCCAGAGACAGCAGCAATTTGTTCATGTCCTCACTCCACGATGGGTTTGACGTTTCCCTGGATGACCCGCTCCAGTCGTCCCAACAGCTCGTCCCAGCCCACGTAGCGATTGTAACCGATTACCGTAATGGCCGGGATGCCGCCGCCCTTGACGATGACGTAGCCGTGGGGCGCCGCCTCGACGCCGTCCATGGCGCACACGCCGTTGCGCAACACGCAGGAAAGGCCGATGCGGCTGTAGCCGAACTGGTCGAGAAAGCGCAGGAAACTGCGCTGAATCGCCGCTCCCGCCCCGGCGCCACCGAGGGAGGAAATGTTCTGCACCGCGCGCTGGGAAATCTGCCGCGGATAATCGCCGGGGCTGCTCGCCACCCGGGCATCGAACTTAACCGGCTGCCAATTGGACAGTTCCAGCCCCGCGACGGTGGCGTCGACGCGCCCGGTGATGCTGCCGAAGGAGAAGGTGCGGGTCAGCAAGTCCAGGTCCAGGCCACGCATATCCAGGTCGGCGTAAAGACGCGGCGCCCGTCCCAGGGGCTCCACCAGGCTGAGGTTCTTCACCACCGCCGTGCCGTCGAAGGCGCGCACCAGGAGCGCGCCTTCCACCCGCACCCGATGGCCGTCGTAGATGGCCGCCGGCAACACGCCGGACAGGCTGCCGAACATTTTCGGCCAACCCAGCACGGCGGACAGCCGCTCCATGGAAATCGGCGTCACCCCCCCGCCGAAGCGCCAGTTCCACATTCCGCCACGCCGCTCCGCCCGGAAACCGTCCACGCTCAAACGGCCGTCGAGTACCGGCAGCGACAAATCCGGCAACGTCACCTGCCAGCCCTTCATGGTCACCGGCGCCTGGATGGCGCCAAAGGGGATGTCGAAGAAATGGCCGCCGCCAAAGGCCAGCCTCCCCTCGTTTTCCCGCCCCTCTTCCCACGGCAGGCGCAGGTTCACGCCGTCGATGGCAAAGCGGCGATCCCGGTCCTTCAGGGACGTGTCCCGCAGCGCCACGTCGAAAACCCGCGTAACGCCGCTGCGGTAGCGCCAGCGCAAATCCCCCCTGCCCCGCACATCCAGATTCGCCAAGGCCCCCTTCTCCAGCCAGGGCTTGAGAATCAGCCGATAGAGGCCGTCCAGGTTCAGATCGCTCGCGGCCAACTCGAAATCCGTCCACACCCCCTTGTGCCAGCGGCCGCCGATACGGGCGCTGCCCACACCGGCCAACTCCAGCGTGCCACGGGTCACGCTCACGCCACGAGGGCCGAGGCTTCCCTGGCCGACGAAGCGTTGGCCGCCGGAGGGAAAATAAAAGGGCTGCCAGAACACCGCCCCTTCCCGCCAGCCGACATCGGCGGTCCAGCGCCACTCGTCGCCGCGGGGAACAGCGCTGACCTCAACCCGGCCGGACAGTTTGTCCCCGGCATGGAGGCCCGCCGTATCGCTGAAAGCCAGAGCCCGCAGGAGCAAATCCCCCTTCAGGCCCGTGGCGGAAAAGGACAGGGTTCCCTCCAGCCGCCCCCCCGTCGGGCGCGGCCAGTCCGCCGGCAACCAGCCGGCCAGGCGGGCAGGGCTGGCATTCGCCAAATCGACCCTTGCCTCCCACACGCCATCGGCCTGGCTCGCGCCAACCCGCCAAGTCTCGCCGGAAGCCGGGAAAAGCCGCGCTTCCAGGCGATGCTGCGCCGCCCGGTAAGTGAAGCTCAGGGGCAACTTGTCTGCCGCCTGCAACTCGCCCCGGTCGCACGAAATCGCGGCAAGGTCGGCACGGAAAACGGGGCAACTAAGGCGAACGTTGCGCCAGGTCCTGCCGAAGACGCTGATTTCCCCGACCTCGCCGTCCATTCCGCGCGCTCCCCAATGCAGCGTCACGTTGCGGGCGGCGAATCCCGTGCCGGCGATGGCGCCGATGGTGAAAGAGAGGTCGGCGGCGACGGCGGCAGGAGCAACAACCGCCGCCAGCAGCAACGCGAGACGGAGAACGAAGGCCTTCATCGCCCGGCTGAGGGCACAGGAAAGTAGGGGTCGAACAGATATCGGATATCCGCCAGAGAATCCTCGACGGAATAAGGCACCATCTTCGCCAGCAGGTCGAGAAGCACCAGGGCGTTGACCGCCGAATCCCTTTCCGACGCTGGCCGCAAACGCTCCGCCATGGCTTTGTTGACCACTCTCAGGTCACGGTAGGCGGCGATCAATCCGGTCAATTCCCAATCCGCCGCCAACCCCTCGCGCTGTTTGAAGTACTGGCCCAGCAGGTACATGGAGACGGCTCGGTAGACGGTTTCTTCTTCGCTCGCCATGGGAAGGTGAAAACGGGCCATGGGTTTAAGAAAATCGGTATAGGGGCAGCCGCTGGTGGCGACCAGCAGACCCATGAGAGAGCTGAAGGCCCGTTGCGCGGTGGTGGACAGGTGGGCGGAACGCTCCGGCAGAACGGCTTCCACCGCCACCGGATCGTGGGAAGCCACGCCGCGACAGGCTTCAACCAGGGGCACCAGGCGCACCGCCAGGGGACAGTCCGGCTCGCTCGCCGCCAGGGGACAATGGCTGCAGCGATGAAAGTCGAGGCGCGTCCACTCGGGTGCTTGCTTCGGCTGCCGGCGGCTTTCGAGGGCGTCGCGATCCAGCTCGACCTCCACCTCCGCCTCCCGCCCGGAGGCGAAACGGAACCGGTAGCGGAAGCGCAGCGCCCCGTCGGTCACGCCGGGAAGACCCCCGTGGAGAGGTAGCGGTCGCCCCGGTCGCAAACGATGGAAACGATCACCGCGTTCTCCACTTCGGCGGAAATCTTGAGGGCCGCCGCCAGCGCACCGCCGGAGGAGATGCCGGCGAATATCCCCTCCTCCCGGGCCAGACGGCGGGTGGTTTCTTCCGCCTCGGCCTGGCTTACCTCCATCACCCGGTCCACCTTGGAAAAATCGCAGATCTTCGGCAGGTAGGCCTGGGGCCACTTGCGGATGCCGGGAATCTGGGAACCATCGCAGGGCTGGACGCCGACGATCTGCACCGCTGGGCTCTGCTCCTTGAGATAACGGGAGCAGCCCATGATGGTGCCGGTCGTCCCCATGCTGGAAACGAAATGGGTGATTTTCCCCGCCGTGTCGCGCCAGATTTCCGGCCCCGTCCCCTCGTAGTGGGCCAGCGGGTTGTCGGGGTTGGAAAACTGGTCGAGGACGATGCCGCCCCGCTCCTGCGCCAGGCGGTTGGCGGTGTCGATGGCTTCCTCCATACTACCTGCCTGGGATGTGAGCACAATCTCGGCGCCGAAGGCGCGCATGATCTGGCGCCGCTCCACGCTCATGTGCTCGGGCATCACCAGCACCATTTTGTAGCCGCGCATGGAGGCCGCCATGGCCAGGGCGATGCCGGTATTGCCGGAGGTGGCCTCGATCAGGGTGTCGCCGGGCTTGATCTCGCCTCGCGTCTCGGCACGGACGATCATGGACAACGCCGGCCGGTCTTTGACCGAGCCGGCGGGGTTGTTGCCCTCCAGTTTCACCAGGACGGTATTGCAGGTTTCGCCCGGCAGGCGCTTCAGCTTCACCAGGGGCGTATTGCCGACGAATTCTTCGATGGTCTTGAACATGGTTTTCCTTGATTACGGAGCGGCGGTCGTTTCCGCCATGACGACGCGATTACGCCCTTTTTCCTTGGCCCGATGAAGCGCCGCCAAGGCACGGGTGAACAAAGGCTCCCGCTTTTCCCCGGGAATCAGGGTGGCGACGCCGAAGCTGGCGGTCAGCGGTTCCAGCAGGGGCAGCAGAATTTGGCTTTCCAGGTCGAGGCGCAGACGTTCCGCCACGATCAGCGCGCCCATGTCGTTGGTTTCCGGCAGCAGCACGGCAAATTCCTCGCCGCCGTAGCGGGCCGCCAAGTCCAGGGAACGGATGGACTGCCGCAGGACGGTGCCCACGTGCAACAGGGCCTCATCCGCCGCCGCGCGGCCGTAGCGCTCGTTGATGGCGCCGAAATGATCCAGATCGATCAGCACCAGGGACAAGGGCCGGTGGTAGCGCTCCCAGCGCATGATCTCCTCGTCGGTGCGCCGGTCGAGATGCTGGCGGTTGGCCAGCCCCGTCAGGCTGTCCTGGCGCGTCAGGGCGTCGAGCCGCTCCCGCAGAAGGCGGTTTTCCTCTGCCAGTTGGTCGGGCGTGGCCTGAGCCGCTTCGCCGACCAGCAGGAAATGTTTTCCCTGGCGGTACAGTTTTCCCGGATACGACGATTTGCGCCCATCGGGGTGGCCGACCACCATCCGACCCCGATAAACGCACTCGCCATCGCTCCCTTGGCCAGCCGCCAGTTCGGGTTGCAGCAGCTTGGTGATGCCGTCCGCCATGTTCCCCATGGCCCGGTTCCCGTGGAGCACCCTGCCGTCAGGGTGCAACAGCGCGACCGCCAAACTGTCTAGCTCCATGATCCAGGGGGGAAGTTTTTCGGCAAAAGGGGACAAATCCGCTCTCAGGTGAAAGTTCTCGGGCCAACGTTAGCAACATCCCGCCACCACGGCAAGCCATCGCAACGAAAAAGCCCCGCTCGGCGGAACGGGGCTCTCTCCTGCCACAGGCGGGCCTATTTTCCGGCGGGTTTCTCGGATTTCTTCCCCGCCTTGTCGGCTGCCTTGCCGTCGGCCTTGACGGACGCGGCACCGCCACCGACGGTGACGTCATCGCGGATCTGCTTGAGGGTGCCGGGACCGAAGCCCTTCACCTTGTCCAGTTCGTCCACGCTCTTGAAGGGGCCGTTCTTGCTGCGGTAATCGACGATGGCCTTGGCCTTGACCGGGCCGATGCCCTTCACTTTCTGCAAATCGGCCTCGCTTGCGGAATTGAGGTCCACCGCGGCCATGGCGGGGAGGGAAAAGGCCAGCATCGCCAACAGGGCCAACAACGTTTTTTTCATCGTGTCTCTCCTTATGGGTTGGTTACAGCGCCTTCAACGCCCGATCTGCGGGGAAGTTGACGGATTCAAGCCTTGAGCAGGTGCGCCACGTACTCCTCCACGCCCTGCTCCACGGTCAGGAACGGTTCATTGTAGCCCGTGGCCCGCAGAGCGCCAACGTCCGACTGGGTGAAGCTCTGGTACTTGCCCTTGAGGGCTTCGGGGAAGGGGATGTATTCGAGGACGCCCAGGTCCTGCATCTCCTTCAGGGACAGGGTTTTCTCGCCCTTGGCCTTGCGGCAGCTGTTCACCGTGGCCACCGCCACGTCGTTGAAGGTCTGGGAAGCGCCGGTGCCGACGTTGAAAATGCCCGACTGGTCCGGATGGTCGAGGAAGTGCAGGTTGACCTTGACCACGTCGCCGACGTAGATGAAGTCCCGCCGCTGCTCGCCGTTGGCGTAGCCCTCGCAGCCCTCGAACAGGCGCACCCGGCCTTCGGCCTGGTACTGGTTGAAGAGGTGGTAGGACACCGACGCCATGCGCCCCTTGTGCTGCTCCCGCGGGCCGTAGACGTTGAAGTAACGGAAGCCGGCGATCTGGGACGTGCGACTGCTCCACATGCGGCGCACGTACTGGTCGAAGAGGAACTTGGAGTAGCCGTAAACGTTGAGGGGGCCTTCGTGCTCCCGGGATTCCTTGAAGATGCGCCCGGCGCCGTAGACGCTGGCGGAGGAGGCATAGAGGAACTGGGCGTCGTTCTGCTGGCAGAAGTCCAGCAGGGTGGTGCTGTAGCGGAAGTTGTTCTCCATCATGTAGCGGCCGTCGGTCTCCATGGTGTCCGAGCAGGCCCCCTCGTGGAACACCGCCGCCACGTCGCCGTCGAAGGCGCCGTCGATCACCAGCCGGAGGAACTCCTCCTTGTCCAGGTAATCGGCGATTTCGCAGTCCACCAGGTTCTTGAACTTGTCCGCCTTCTTCAGATTGTCCACCGCGATGACGTCGGTGATGCCGCGGTCGTTGAGGGCCTTGACGATGTTGGCGCCGATAAAACCGGCCGCGCCGGTGACGATGTAGTACATGCTTATCTCCAGATTAAGTCGCGAGAGGAGAGCGGAGAGTCGAGAGCGTCAAGGCGGAATCCCGCTCTCGACTCTCCGCTCTCAACCCTCGGCTATACCCCAAATAATTCCTCGGCGGTGACCACCGCCGTGCCCAGCTTGCCCACCACGATGCCGGCGGCCAGGTTGGCCACGTGCATGGCATCCGGCAGCCCCGCCCCGGCGGCGAGCATCACCCCCAGGGTGGCGATGACCGTGTCGCCGGCGCCGGAGACGTCGAACACCTCCCGCGCCCGGGCCGGCTCGTGGAGCGCCCCGTCGGCGCGATAGAGGGTCATGCCCTCCTCGCTGCGGGTCACCAGCAGGGCGTCCAGGTCCAGGCTTCGGCGCAGCTGCTCCGCTTTGCGGGACAGCTCCTCCTCGCTGGACCATTTGCCCGCCACCTCACGGAACTCGCCCCGGTTGGGGGTGAGCAGGGTAGCTCCCCGATAGCGCTCGTAGTCGTCCCCCTTCGGGTCCACCAGCACCGGCTTGCCGCCCTCGCGGGCCAGCTCGATCATCTGGCGGATGTGCTTCAGGCCGCCCTTGCCGTAGTCGGACAGGATCACCACGTCGGCATCGTCGAGCAGGCGCTGGAAGTCGGCGAGCTTGTTCTCCAGCACCTCGTGGCTGGGGGTGGTCTCGAAGTCGATGCGCAGCAGCTGCTGCTGGCGTCCCACCACCCGCAGCTTGATGGTGGTATTCAGGCCCGGGTCCCGGTGCAGCAACGCTTCCACCCGCTCGCCGGCCATCAGGCGCTGCAGGCTGTCGCCCGCCTCGTCCTCACCCACCACCGACAACAGCGCCACACGGGCCCCGAGGGCCGCGGCGTTGCGCGCCACGTTGGCCGCCCCGCCGGGACGCTCCTCGGTATGGGACACGTGCACCACCGGCACCGGCGCCTCGGGGGAAATCCGGCTCACCTCGCCGAACCAGTAGCGGTCCAGCATCACGTCGCCGACGACGAGTACCCGGGCATTTTCAAAGTTTGGCAACATAGCTTCTCATGCAGTCGTCGCCGCAGAGCGCGCCCCGCGGCGAAGGATTGTTACAGGCGGCCGATGGCGAAGTATTCCAGACCCGCTTCCCGTACGTCCTGGGGCTCGTACATGTTGCGGCCGTCGAAAATTACCGGGTTCTTCAGCTTGGCCTTGAGGTCGGCGAAATCCGGGGCGCGGAACACCTTCCACTCGGTGACAATCACCAGGGCGTCGGCGCCTTCCACCGCGGCCATGGGGGAATCCACCAGCGTGAGGCGCGGGTCGTCGCCGAAAATGCGCCGGGTTTCGTGGGCCGCCACCGGGTCGTGGGCCACCACCTTGGCGCCCCGCTCCCACAGGCCCTGGATCAGCACCCGGCTGGGGGCTTCGCGCATGTCGTCGGTGTTGGGCTTGAACGCCAGGCCCCACAGGGCGAAGGTCTTGCCGGAGAGGTCGTTGCCGAACTTGGCGGCGATCTTGTCCAGCAGCACTTCTTTCTGGCGCTCGTTCACCGCTTCCACGGCGTTGAGGATCTTGAGGTCCTGGCCGTATTCCCGGGCCGTGCGCTGCAGGGCCTGCACGTCCTTGGGGAAGCAGGAGCCGCCGTAGCCGCAGCCGGCGTAGAGGAAGTGGTAGCCGATGCGGGGATCGGAGCCGATGCCGTGGCGCACGTGCTCGATGTCGGCGCCCATCTTCTCCGCCAGCAGGGCCAGCTCGTTCATGAAGGAGATGCGGGTGGCCAGCATGGCGTTGGCGGCGTACTTGGTGAGCTCGGCGCTCTTCACGTCCATGACGATCAGGCGGTCGTGGTTGCGGTTGAAGGGGGCGTAGAGGGAGCGCATCAGCTGCACCGCCTTCTCGTCGTCCACCCCCACCACGATGCGGTCGGGGCGCATGAAGTCCTCCACCGCGGCGCCTTCCTTGAGGAATTCGGGGTTGGACACCACGGCGAATTCCAGCTTGGAGCCGCGCTTGTCCAGTTCCTCCTTCACCGCGGCGCGAACCTTGTCGGCGGTGCCCACGGGAACGGTGGACTTGTCCACCACCACCTTGTAGTCGTCCATGTGCTTGCCGATGCTGCGGGCAGCGGCCACCACGTATTGCAGGTCGGCGGAGCCGTCCTCGTCGGGAGGAGTGCCCACGGCGATGAACTGGATCTGGCCGAACTTGGCGGCCTCTTCCACGTCGGTGGTGAAATGCAGGCGGCCGGCGGCGGCGTTGCGCCTCACCATGTCTTCCAGCCCCGGCTCGTAGATCGGAATGCCGCCGGACTTGAGGGTGGCGATCTTGCGCTCGTCAACATCCAGGCACATCACGTCGTGGCCGACCTCGGCGAGGCAGGTGCCCGTGACCAGGCCCACGTAGCCAGTGCCGATTACGCTGATTTTCATTGCTTTTCTCCTAGTTCAAGATGGATATTCCGTAACGCCTGCAAGGGATCGGCGGCCTTGGTGATGGGCCGGCCGATCACCAGATAATCCGAGCCCGCGGCGATGGCCGCCGCCGGCGTCATGATGCGGGACTGGTCGTCGCTGCTGGCGTCCGCCGGGCGGATGCCCGGGGTGACCAGGAGGAAATCCCCGCCCAGTTCCCCCTTGAGCATGGCCGCTTCCTGGGCCGAGCACACCACGCCGTCCAGGCCGGCGTCCTGGGTCAGCTTCGCCAGGCGCTGCACCTGCTGCCGGGGCTCCACGTCGAGGCCGATTTCCACCAGGTCGCCACGGCTCATGCAGGTCAACACCGTCACCGCGATCAGCTTCGGCCGGTTGGCGGCCCCTTCCAGGGCCTCCCGCGCCGCGGCCATCATTTTACCCCCACCGGAGGCGTGGACGTTAACCATCCATACGCCCAGCCTGGCGGCGGCCTTCACCGCGCTCGCCACGGTATTCGGTATGTCGTGGAACTTCAAATCCAGGAAAACGCCGAAACCGGCGTCCACCAGGCTTCTCACCAGGTCCGGCCCCGCGGCGGTGAACAGCTCCTTGCCTACCTTTACCCGGCACAGGCTCGGGTCGAGATTTCTCGCCAGGGCCAGCGCCTCGTCCCCGCTGGGGTAATCCAGCGCCACGATGATTCTGGGATCATTCACTTGCATGTTTTTCTCGTTATCCGGGGTTGAAATTGGAACCGGAGCGGTCGCGGTTTCCGTCCTCTTCGCTGCGCCGGGGTGGGAAACTCTCCCAGCCGCCGCAGGCCGGGCAGCGCCAGTGGAAACGCCGGGCCCGGAAACCGCAGCTGTCGCAACGGAAATAGGCCAAGCGCTCGGCATGGCTATGGACCAGGTTTTTGATCAACTGCAGATCCTGGCGGCGTTCCGCCGGCGCTTCCAGCAACTGGGCCTCGAGGAGGGTATCCAGCCCCCGCAGGGTAGGCTGCGCGCGCAGGACATCCCGCACCAACCGGTAAGCCTCCTCCGCCCCTTCCCGCTCCAGTATCAGCCGGTACGCGGCATCCAGGATTTCCATGGTGGGATAGCGGTTGAGGTAGTCCCGCAGCAGGACGGTTCCTTCGTCCAGGCGCTCCAACTGGCGCAATGCGGACACCAGTTTGTCCACCACCAGCGACAGGTAGGCCGGGTCCTGGGTCTCGATGCGCTTCCAGGCCTGAACGGCCTGTTCATGGCGCCCTTGCGCCGCTTCGAAATCCCCCAGAAGGTCGTTGGCGCGCACGCAGGAACGGTTTTCCTTCAAGGCGGTAGCCAGATAAGCCTTCGCGCTGTCGAAGCGGTTATGGATGCTTTCGCCGACCGCGAGCTCGCAGTAGAACTGGGCGATTTCCAGCTGATACGAGCGCGTCGACAGCAGAGCCAACGCCTTGGCCGTATCGATGGCCTTCTGCCACTCCTTTTCCTGGACGTAGATGTCCAGCAGGGCTTCCAGCGCCGATGGCCGGTAGGCGGTTTCCAGCAACTCCTGGAACAGGTGCTCCGCCCGGTCCAAAAGTCCCGCGCGCAGGAAATCCTGCGCCAATTCATTCACCGCCTGCCATTTCTGCTCCTCCTCCAGGTCGGGCCGGTCGAGGAGATTCTGATGCAGGCGGATGGCCCGCTCCACCTCCCCGCGGCGACGGAACATGGCCCCCAGGGTAAAGTGCAGTTCCACCGTTGCCGGCTCCAGCCGCGCCACCTCGGCAAAGGCCTCCACCGCCTTGTCGGGCTGTTCGTTCAGAAGGTAGTTGAGGCCCTTGAAATAGGAGACGGGGAGCGTGCGGGATTCCGACACGACATGGCGAATGTCGATGCGCGCGGCCAGCCAGCCCAGGCTGAAGAAAAGCGGGAAAGCCAGCAGCCACCAATATTCGAATTCCATCTTCTAGAATCGTTCCGTGAATCCGCTTGCGTCAGGCATCCTGCTTCAACCCGGCATCCGAGGCCTTCACCCGCAGTTCACGCTTGAGGGCCAGGATATTGCGCTTCTGACGGAAAATGAAGGACAGGCTCGCCGCCACCCCCGTCGCCACGCCGGCGACGAAGCAGACCAGCATGACCAGGACCATCGGCGCCTGCCATTGGTAGCCGAGATAGTAGCTCACCGTCACCGTTTCGCTGTTTTTCACCGCGAATCCCAGGGCCAGCAGAAACAGCAGCACCCACAATACGCGCAACATGTAGCGCATCACCATAACCGGTCCCTTTCCCGGGCGATGACGCCCGACAAATAAAAAGGCGGCACGATCTTTCGATAATGCCGCCACACCGATCAATCAAGATGGCAGACCGGAAGATTACTTCTCTTCGTAGTCCACCCGTTCCCGCAATTCCTTGCCTGCCTTGAAATGGGGAACGTACTTTTCCGGCACGTTCACCTTGCCGCCGGTCTTCGGGTTGCGCCCGACTCTCGGCGGCCGGTAATTAAGGGTGAAACTGCCAAAGCCGCGAATTTCGATGCGCTGCCCCTCCGCCAAGCTGCTTGCCATCGCCTCCAATATGGTTTTGACGGCAAGCTCGGCATCCTTGGCGACCAAGTGGGGATGGCGCACGGACAATCGAGCGATCAGTTCCGATTTGGTCATGACGATCCCTTTTGCTTATTGCTCCGCGTTTTTCGTGTCCAGCTTGGCCTTCAGCAGGGCGCCCAGGTTGGTGGTGCCGGCGCTGCCAGCCCCCTGTTCGCTGGCGAGCTTCTGCATCGCCTCGGATTCGTCGGCCATGTCCTTGGCCTTGATGGACAGGCTGATGTTGCGATTCTTGCGGTCGACGCTGATGATCTTGGCCTCGATCTCGTCCCCTTCCTTGAGGTGGGAACGGATGTCTTCCACGCGGTCGCGGGACACTTCGGAGGCACGCAGGTAGCCTTCCACCTCGTCGCCGTCGAGAGCGACCACCGCGCCCTTGGCGTCGATGGACTTGACGGTGCCCTTGACGATGCTGCCCTTGTCATGGGTGGCCACGTAGTTGCTGAAGGGGTCGCCTTCCATCTGCTTGATGCCGAGGGAGATGCGCTCGCGCTCGGCGTCGATGGCCAGCACCACGGCTTCCACTTCGTCGCCCTTCTTGAAGTTGCGCACGGCCTCTTCGCCGGGCAGGGTCCAGGACAGGTCGGACAGGTGGATCAGGCCGTCGATGCCGCCGGGCAAGCCGATGAACACGCCGAAGTCGGTGATGGACTTGATCTGGCCGGTGACCTTGTCGCCCTTCTTGAAGTTCTGGGCGAACTCGTCCCAGGGGTTGGCCTGGCACTGCTTCATGCCCAGGGAGAGGCGGCGGCGCTGCTCGTCCACTTCCAGGATCATCACTTCCACTTCCTCGCCGACAGCGGTCACCTTGGCGGGATGGACGTTCTTGTTGGTCCAGTCCATTTCGGACACGTGCACCAGGCCTTCGATGCCGGGTTCGATCTCGACGAAGGCGCCGTAGTCGGTCAGGTTGCTCACCTTGCCGAACAGGCGGGTGCCCACGGGGTAGCGGCGGGACAGGTTGACCCAGGGGTCGTCGCCCAGCTGCTTGAGGCCCAGGGAAACGCGGTTCTTTTCCTGGTCGAACTTGAGCACCATGGCTTCCACTTCGTCCCCCACGGACAGCACCTCGGAGGGGTGCTTGACGCGGCGCCAGGCCACGTCGGTGATATGCAGCAGGCCATCCACGCCGCCCAGGTCCACGAAGGCGCCGTAGTCGGTGATGTTCTTGACGATACCCTTGACGCGGGCGCCTTCCTTGAGGTTCTCCAGCAGGGCCTGACGCTCGGCGCCCTGGGTTGCCTCGAGGACGGCGCGGCGGGAAACCACCACGTTGTTGCGCTTGCGGTCCAGCTTGATGACCTTGAATTCGAAGGCCTTGCCTTCATAAGGAGTCGTGTCCTTGATAGGACGGATGTCCACCAGGGAGCCGGGGAGGAAGGCGCGAATGCCGTTGACCATCACGGTCAGGCCGCCCTTGACCTTGCCGCTCACCAGGCCGTTCACCAGGGAACCCTTCTCCATCGCCTCTTCCAGCTCCAGCCAGGTCGCGATGCGCTTGGCCTTCTCGCGGGACAGCTTGGTGGAACCGTGGCCGTCTTCCAGAGCGTCGATCGCCACTTTGACGAAATCGCCCGGCTTGACTTCAAGCTCGCCCTGATCGTTGCGGAACTCGGAGGCAGGGATCACGCTTTCGGACTTCAGGCCGGCGTTGACGATCACCTCTTCGTTGTCGACGTGCACCACTTCGGCGGTGATCACTTCGCCAACGCGCATTTCCTTCTGGCTGAGGCTTTCTTCGAACAGGGAGGCGAAACTTTCTTGGGAGGTAGAGGGAGAAGCAGTCATGAAAAATTACCAATCTAAGCGCCTTGCGGCGGGGTTGGTTGAACATTTGCCGCAAGCCCCAGGGGGGCCGGCGGCGCCTTATTGCGACGATAACGCCTCGTACCGTGCCAATACCTCGGCAACGACCTGGTCGATGGAGAGGGAGCTGGTATCGAGGTAGCTCGCGTCAGCGCATTTTTGCAGCGGCGCAGCGCTCCGCGCCGCATCCCGGGCATCGCGCTGATTGATGTCTTGCAAAATGGCGGCTAGGTTAGCACATATCCCTTTTGCCATCAACTGTTTATACCGACGTTCCGCCCGGGCTTCGGCGCTGGCGGTGAGGAATATCTTCAGGACCGCGTCGGGGAACACCGTGGAACCCATGTCGCGGCCGTCCGCCACCAGGCCGGGGGGTCGGCGGAAGGCGCGCTGGCGAGCGAGCAGCGCCTGCCGCAGGCGGGGGAAGACGGCGATTTTCGACGCCGCGTTGCCCACCTCCTCGGTACGGATGGCATCGGTCGCCCGCTCGCCGTCGAGGTAGATTTCCCCGTCCTCGAAGCGCACGTCCAGCTTTTCTCCCAGCTCGGCCAGGGACCCCTCATCATCCAGGGACAACCCCCGACGCAGGGCTGCCAGGGCGGCCAGGCGGTAAATGGCGCCGCTGTCCAGGTAATGCCAGCCGAGGCGCTCCGCCACGATCTGGGTGATGGTGCCCTTGCCGGAGGCCGACGGGCCGTCGATGGCGATCACCGGCACCCCTTCCCGCTTGAGGATGGAGGCGAAGCGTTCGAAGTAGTCGGGGAAGGTCTTGGCGACGCACTTCGGGTCGTTGATGCGCACCGGCGCCCCCAGGGCCACCAGGGAAAAGCACATGGCCATGCGGTGGTCGTCGTAGGTGTCGATGGCCGCATGAGGAACGAGCTTTGCCGGCGGAGTAACGTGGATGTAGTCCACCCCCTCCTCCACCGTGGCGCCCACCTTGCGCAACTCGGCCGCCATGGCGGCGATGCGGTCGGTTTCCTTCACCCGCCAGCTGGCGATGTTGGTCAGCTTGGTCGTGCCTTCGGCGAACAGGGCCGCCACCGCCAGGGTCATGGCGGCATCGGGAATGTGGTTGCAGTCCAGGTCGATGGCCTTAAGCTTGCCGGAAGGCGGACCACCGGTCTCGATCCAGTTGTCGCCCATGGCGATCTGGGCGCCCATCTTGGCCA
>JBFXHL010000035.1:0-21960 GCA_050177075.1 Sulfuricellaceae bacterium
CGAGGAAGCGGAGACTGTCGAGGGGGGCGAACTGCTGCATGCCCTCAATACGCCGGAAAGCGCATTGATGACCCAGGAGATCGCCCATACCGTGACCGAGGCGATGGAAGCTTTGCCAGAGGAATTGAAAACGGCCATTATGCTGCGCGAAATCGAGGGCATGAGCTATGAAGACATCGCCAATATCATGAATTGCCCTATCGGCACCGTGCGCTCGCGCATCTTCCGCGCCCGCGAGGCAATTGCAGCCAAGCTGAGGCCGCTGCTCGATACCAGTGAAAACAGGAGGTGGTGACATGACCGCTGAAATATCCAGCCTGATGGATGGCGAAGCCGAGAACGAACACGCTTTGCGTATTCTCGGTTCGCGCAAGGGACAGGATGATTGGACCGAGGTGTGGGATGCCTATCATCTGATAGGCGATTGCCTACGCCAAACCGATCCGCTGTCGCCAGGGTTCTCCAGCCGTTTCAGCGCGCGTCTGGCCGAAGAGCCCACCATACTGGCGCCACAGCGTCGCAGGCTGCCTTCCGTGGACCATCCCCTGGTGGCCTTGTCCGCCGCCGCCTCGGTGGCCATTATCACCTTCACCGGCTGGACGGCTTATCAATATGCCGATTTACAGGCAAGGCCGGCGCCCCAACTGGCCGTTGCCGCCCAATCTGTCAAAATGGCTGCTGCATCCGGCAAACAGTCGGCGGGATTCAGCCATTATCTCCTGGCCCATCATGAAACTTCTCCCGTAACCGGGATGGAGGGAGTGACGCCCTATATCCGTACGGTGGCCGATAACCAGTAGCGTCGATGAAGAAATATTCCGTATTCCTGGGCCTGTTCTTGCTGTTGCCCGCCTATTCTCAGGCGGAAATCACTCCACAAGCCGATAGCCTCAACTGGTTGCGCAAGATTTCCGCCGCTTCCCATCAGCTCAATTATTCCGGCGTGTTCGTTTATCAGAACAGCGGGCGCATCGAGACATCCCGTATCACCCACATGGCTGACGAGTCGGGCGAGCATGAAAAACTCGAAACCCTGGATGGTTCCTTGCGTGAGGTTATCCGCAACAATGAGCAGGTGTACTGCTACATACCGGAGAAGAATACGGTCGTTATCGAGCGGCGCCGTTCCATCAAGCCTTTCCCCGCCCTGTTTCCCCGCCAGATGTCCGATCTGACGGACAACTACACCATTCGCAAAGGCGGGATGGAGCGGGTGGCGGGGTTCGATAGCCAGGTGCTGATTCTCGAACCGAAGGATGGCTATCGCTACACGCGCACTCTCTGGGCGGACGCTGCGACCGGCTTGCTGCTCAAGACCAACGTGCGCAACGAAAAAAACGAAATCGTTCATCAATTTGCGTTTACCCAGCTAACCATCGGCAGCAAGATCGATAAGCAGATTTTCGATACCCAGCGGTTGCCGAAAGCGAAGACCGTGGATGCGTCCGTGCCAGAGGATAAGGATGTGGTCGGGCCGGGGCAATACGGTTGGGAATTTACCCGGATTCCGCCGGGCTTCAGAAAAATCCGCGAGTTGATGCGGCCTATGCCGGGACGGAAGCAGCCCGTACTTCATATCGTCTTTTCCGATGGGCTGGCTGCCGTCTCGGTATTCATCGAACCCCAGGGCAAAGCACCCGTCGAAGAGGGATTGGTGCCCCAGGGGTCCATGAACGTGTATACCCGCGCGGCATCGGGGCATAAGATCACCGTGCTGGGAGAGGTTCCGGCCATCACGGTGACGCAGATTGCCAACTCCGTCGTTTTCCACGGCCGTGGCTCCCGCGGCGGCAAGGACTAGCCGGAAAGGAACGGTCATGATCGAAACACAGGCGGTCGTCATTAATGTCGAAGAGGATTTCGCCTATGTGGAAACCCAGCGCCAGTCCGCCTGCGGCGGTTGCAATGCCCAGGAAGGCTGCGGGACATCGGCCCTGTCCACCGTGCTGGGAGGAAAGCCTACCCGTTTCAAGGTTCTCAACGGCGTTGGCGCGCAGATTGGCGACAGCGTGGTGATCGGCCTGGAGGAAAAGGCCCTGCTGAAAAGCTCGCTGATCGCCTATCTCCTGCCAGTGCTGGGTTTGATCCTGGGGGTATCTGCCGCTCTGATGCTGGTTCCTCAGGCGGGGGACGCCGCGACGGCGACCGGAGCCATGCTGGGTTTGCTGGCGGGGTTCCTCGGTTTGCGGCAAGTCAACAGCCGCAACGGCAACAGTCTGGAATACATGCCGGTTATCCTGCGGTTGTCGAGCTCATGGAAAGTGGTTGGTTTCGCCGGGGGACCGAAGTGATGAAACGGTTTGCCGCCATTTTTGTTCTTTGCCTGGTCTCCCTCGTTCCCTGGGCCTATGCCCAGGATTTGCCCGATTTTGCCGGTCTCGTGGAAAAGCAGGGGCCGGCGGTGGTCAACATCAGTACTGTCCAGACGGTGCGTGAGAATGCGGCCATCCAACCCTTTCCCGGTGTTCCGGGGGATCCCTTCTTCGAGCTCTTCCGGCGCATGGTTCCTCCTCAGAGCGTTCCACGTCAGTACCAGACCCAATCTCTCGGCTCCGGGTTCATCATCAGCCCTGACGGCTATATTCTGACCAATGCCCATGTGGTGGAGGGCGCCGACGAAGTGACGGTCAAACTCACCGGCAAGCGGGAACTCAAGGCCAAAGTGGTCGGTGCTGATGAACGCACCGATGTCGCCCTCATCAAGATCAATGCTTCCAGCCTGCCGACCGTGCGCCTGGGAGACCCCAACCAGCTGCGGGTGGGGGAATGGGTCGTGGCTATCGGTTCGCCCTTCGGTTTCGAGAACACCGTTACCCAAGGCATCGTCAGCGCCAAGGGGCGCTCCCTATCCCAGGAAAACTACGTGCCTTTCATCCAGACGGATGTGGCGATCAACCCGGGCAACTCGGGGGGACCGCTGTTCAACCTGAAAGGGGAGGTGGTGGGAATCAACTCCCAGATATATAGCCGCACGGGCGGCTTCATGGGCTTATCCTTCGCCATTCCCATCGATGTGGCGATGGATGTCGCCAACCAGCTCAAGGCAAGCGGCAAGGTGAGCCGGGGGTACTTGGGAGTCGTGATCCAGGAGGTGACTAAGGAACTGGCCGAGTCCTTCGGTTTGCCGAAAATCGAAGGGGCGCTAGTGGCTGGCGTGATGGAGAAAAGCCCTGCCGCTCGTGGCGGCCTGGAGCCCAGTGACGTGATTCTCAAGTTCGATGGCAAGGCCGTTGATTCCGCCAGTGATTTGCCGCGCCTCATCGGGGCAGCGAAACCGGGCAAGCAAGTGGACATGGAAATCTGGCGCAAGGGCGGGGTGAAGAAAATCAGCGTGCAAATGGCCGAACCGCCCGCGGACCGCAATGGGGCTGTTAAGGCTGCCGGCCAGGATAAAGGCGCCACCCGCCTGGGTTTGCTCTTGCGGGAGTTGAATCCGGAACAGCGCAAACAGCTGGGGGTTCCTGGCGGCCTGCTAGTGGAAGGCGTGCGCGATGCCGCAGCTCAGGCCGGCCTTCGTCCGGGGGACGTCATACTGGCGGTGAACAACATAGACGTCACAACCGTGGCGCAATTCAACCAGGTTCTGGCGCAGTTTCCCAAGGGACGCAACGTGGCCCTTCTGGTCCGCCGCGGCAATGCCATGAGTTACGTTCCGATCCGTGTCGATGACAAATAATCCCCCCCTGCTGACGGTCTATGGCCGGGAGGGGTGCCATTTATGCCGGGATATGTGGGATGCGTTGGAAGCGTTGCAAGCGGAAGGGGACTTTCGCCTGTCCTGGGTGGATGTCGATAGTGACCCTGAACTGGTGCGGCGCTATGGCGCCAAGGTGCCGGTATTGACGGTAGGGGAACGGGAGCTCTGCCACTATTTCCTCGAAATGCCGGCGCTTAATGCGTTTCTGGCCGAAATCCGTTAAAATTCGCTTCTTTGAAACCCCGAAGGGCACTATCCGGTGCCCTTTTTGCTGAAGTACCCCATGGACCACATTCGCAACTTTTCCATCATCGCCCACATCGACCACGGCAAATCCACGTTGGCCGACCGCCTGATCCAGCATTGCGGCGGCCTATCCGATCGTGAAATGGAGGCCCAGGTTCTGGACTCCATGGATTTGGAGCGGGAGCGGGGTATCACCATCAAGGCCCAGACGGCTGCCCTTAACTACAAGGCACGGGATGGGAAAATTTATCAGTTGAACCTGATCGATACTCCCGGGCACGTGGACTTTTCCTACGAGGTGTCCCGCTCCCTTTCGGCTTGCGAGGGAGCATTGCTGGTCGTGGACGCCTCCCAGGGGGTAGAGGCGCAGACGGTGGCCAACTGCTATACCGCCATCGAACTGGACATGGAAGTGGTCCCGGTGCTGAACAAGATCGACCTGCCCGCTGCCGACCCAGATCGGGTGATCCAGGAGATCGAGGATATCATCGGCATCGAAGCCAAGGATGCGGTGCGTGCCAGTGCCAAGACCGGCGAGGGGATCGAGGATATCCTGGAAACCATTGTTGCCCGCATCCCGGCCCCCAAGGGTAATCCGGACGGTCCCCTGAAAGCCCTGATCATCGACTCCTGGTTCGACAACTATGTCGGCGTGGTGATGCTGGTGCGGGTGGTGGACGGCGTGCTCAAGCCCAAGGACAAGATTCTGCTGATGGCTACCGGCGCCCAATACCAATGCGAGCAGGTCGGTGTGTTCACCCCCAAGTCCCTGTCCAAGGACAGTCTGTCGGCAGGTGAGGTGGGTTTCATCATTTCCGGCATCAAGGAACTCAAGGCCGCCCAGGTGGGCGACACCGTAACCCTGGCCAATTGCCCCGCTTCCGAGCCCTTGCCCGGCTTCCAGGAGATCAAGCCCCAGGTGTTCGCCGGCCTCTATCCGGTGGAGTCCCACGACTACGACGCCCTGCGGGACGCCCTGGAAAAGCTCAAGCTCAACGACGCCTCCCTGCAATACGAGCCGGAAACCTCCCAGGCCCTGGGCTTCGGCTTCCGCTGCGGTTTCCTCGGCCTGCTGCACATGGATATCGTGCAGGAGCGCCTGGAGCGGGAATATGACATGGACCTTATCACCACCGCGCCTACGGTGGTGTACGAAGTGGTGATGAAGGACGGCACGGTGACGGAGATCGAGAATCCCTCCCGTCTGCCGGACCCGTCGAAAATTCAGGAAATCCGCGAGCCCATCATCACCGCCACCATCCTGGTTCCCCAGGACTACGTGGGCGTGGTCATCACCCTGTGTACCGGCAAGCGGGGCGTGCAGCGCAACATGCAGTACATGGGGCGCCAGGTGATGCTGACCTATGACATGCCCATGAACGAAGTGGTGATGGATTTCTTCGACAAGCTGAAATCCGTCAGCCGGGGCTATGCCTCGCTCGATTATGAGTTCAAGGAATTCCAGGCCGCCGACCTGGTGAAGCTCGACGTGTTGGTGAACGGCGACAAGGTGGATGCCCTGTCCTTGATCGTTCATCGCAGCGTGAGCGTCAGCCGCGGCCGGGATCTGGTGGCGCGGATGCGGGAATTGATTCCCCGTCAGATGTTCGATGTGGCGGTGCAGGCGGCCATTGGCTCCAACATTATCGCCCGGGAGACGGTGAAAGCTCTGCGTAAGAACGTTCTGGCAAAATGCTACGGCGGCGACATCACTCGCAAGCGCAAACTGCTGGAAAAGCAGAAGGCGGGCAAGAAGCGCATGAAGCAGGTGGGCAACGTGGAAATCCCCCAAGAAGCCTTCCTTGCGATCCTGCAAGTGGATAACAAATAACGGGACAACCGAATGAATTTTGCTCTTATCATGCTGATCGCGCTGCTGGTGACGGGCGTCATTTGGCTGATCGACATTTATTTTCTCAAGGCCAAGCGGGCGGAAGGGGAAAAGGAGCCCCTGCTGGTCGAGTATGCACGCAGCTTTTTTCCTGTCATTCTGGCGGTGTTCTTGCTGCGCTCTTTCTTGGTGGAGCCCTTCAAGATTCCCTCCGGCTCCATGATGCCCACCCTGCTGGTGGGGGACTATATCCTGGTCAATAAATACACCTATGGCATCCGGCTGCCCGTGGCCAACGTGAAGATCCTCGATGTCCACCAGCCTCAGCGGGGTGATGTGATGGTATTCCGCTATCCCCGCGACCCGTCTCTGGACTACATCAAGCGGGTGGTCGGGTTGCCGGGGGACAAGGTGACCTATCGCAACAAGAATCTGTTCATCAACGGCCAGCCGATGGAGCGGCAGCCTGTCGGCGACTATAGCTATGTGAAGAGTGGGTTCAATTACGTTTCCGCCAAACTCTATCAGGAGAAACTCGGCGAACATCTCCACGATACCTTGGTGCTGCCGGAACAGCCCCCGGTAAGGGTGGATGACGTGGATCCCTCGTATGCCAAACGGGAAAATTGCGTTTACAATGAGGAAGGTTTCAGCTGTACCGTGCCCCCTGGGAGCTATTTCATGATGGGAGACAACCGGGACGACAGCAACGACAGCCGTTACTGGGGCTTCGTGCCGGATCGTAACATCGTCGGCAAGGCTTTTTTCATCTGGTGGAATTTCAACGACCTTAAACGTATCGGCACCGTTATCAATTGAGAGGACAGGTCATGCAGAACAAGCAACGCGGAATGACGACTTTCAGCGTGGTTTTCCTAATCGGCGGCATCGCTGTCGCCGCCTTCTTGGTGTTGAAACTCCTTCCCCCCTACCTGGAATATTTTTCGGTGAAGAAGGTCATGGCGGCCATGGCCAAGCAGGAGGACCTGCAAAACATGGCGCCGCCGGAAATACGCAGTGCTTTTGATCGACGGGCCTCTATCGACAACATCACGGTGGTGGAAGGCAAGGACCTGGAAATTTCCAAGGAAAGCGGCGACACCGTGGTGAGCGTGGAATACTCGGTAAAGATTCCCCTGGTGGCCAATATCAGCGCCGTGATCGATTTCGCCGATACGGTCAAGTAAACACCTCATGGATGTCGGTGGCTTGCCGGGGGGGCTGGGCTATGCGTTCAAGAAGCCCGCGTTGCTTCGGCAGGCGCTGACCCATCGCAGTTTCGGCGCTTCCAACAACGAGCGCCTGGAGTTTCTCGGGGATAGCGTGCTGAACTGCGCTATTGCCTCCAGTCTTTTCCGTCTTTATCCCCAGTTGAGCGAGGGCGAGCTTTCCCGGTTGCGCGCCCATCTGGTCAAGGAACAGACTTTGGCGGAGATCGCGCGCAGGCGTGAACTCGGCAAGCACCTGGTCCTGGGGGAAGGGGAAATTCGCAGTGGCGGGGCAGACCGTCCGTCCATCCTGGCCGATACGTTGGAGGCCTTGATCGGGGCGGTTTTTCTGGATGGCGGCTTCGAGGCGGCGGAGGCGGTCGTCGCTTCCCTTTACAGCGGGCATTTGGACAATCTCGACCCCAAGACCCTCGGCAAGGACCCGAAAACCCTGCTGCAGGAGTATCTTCAAAGCCGGCGCCTGGGGCTTCCCCAGTACAATATCGTTTCCACTACCGGCGAGGCGCATAAGCAATTGTTCCAAGTGGAGTGTCTGATTCCTGACCTCGCCGTTCGTTCATTGGGTAAAGGACACAGCCGTCGCAGCGCCGAACAGGACGCCGCGCGAATCGCCTATCAACTCGCCAACGCTCATGTCTGAAAATATCGTCAATCACAGCGGTTTTATCGCCATCGTCGGGCGCCCCAACGTGGGCAAATCGACCCTGCTCAACCATCTCGTCGGGCAGAAGATCAGCATCACCTCCCGGAAGGCGCAGACTACCCGCCACCGTATCCATGGCATCCTGACCGAAGGGGATGCCCAGTACGTTTTCGTCGATACGCCGGGTTTTCAGAAAAAGCATCTCAACGCCCTCAATCAGACGATGAACCGTGCCGTCACCCAGGCCCTGGCCGATGTGGACGTGGTCCTATTCGTCATCGAGGCTGGCCGTTTCGACAGCCGGGACAAGACGGTAGTGGACCTCCTGCCGAAGAACCGTCCGGTCGTCCTGGTGGTGAACAAGGTGGATGCCGTGGAGGACAAAGCCAAGCTGCTGCCTTTCCTGCAAGAGGTTTCCGCTGCCTTCGGATTCGCCGCCGTCGTGCCGGTAAGCGCGGAAAAGGGAACGCAGCTCCAGGAATTGCTGGGGGAAATCCGCAAGCATTTGCCGGAAAATCCACCCATCTTCGAGGAAGACGACATCACCGACCGCAGCGAACGCTTCCTGGCGGCGGAGATGATCAGGGAGAAAGTGTTCCGCCAGTCCGGGGAAGAAGTGCCCTACGGCGTGACGGTGGAAATCGAGAAATTCGAAACCGAGGGCAGCCTGCGGCGCATATTTGCCGCCATCATCGTCGACAAGGAAAGCCAGAAGGCCATCATCATCGGCAAGGGGGGCGAGAAGCTGAAGCGTATCGGTACCGACGCCCGCAAGGAAATGGAGCGCCTGTTCGACGGCAAGGTCTATCTTCAATTGTGGGTCAAGGTGAAAAGCGGCTGGGCGGATGACGAACGGGCGCTGAAAAGCCTCGGCTACGAATAACCATGTCGGCGTCCGATCGGCTGCGTCTCGACGACCAGCCGGCCTACGTTTTGCACAGCTACCCTTTTCGGGAAACCAGCCTGGTGGTGGAAGTCTTCACCCGTCACCACGGCCGGGTAGCCCTGGTGGCGCGGGGGGCGCGCCGCCCCCGTTCGGCGGTGCGCGGCGTGCTCTTGGCCTTCCAGCCTTTGCTTCTTTCCTGGTACGGCAAGAACGAACTGCGTACGCTCCATAAGGCCGAGTGGCAGGGGGGCATGCCCCAGTTGCAGGGGCGTGCCCTGATCTGCGGTTTTTACCTCAACGAATTGCTGCTCAAGCTGACCGCCCGGGAAGACCCCCACGAAACTCTGTTCGAGCGCTACACGGAAACCCTGCGGGAACTCGGAGCGACGGAAAACCATGCCGCCGTGCTGCGCGGTTTCGAGCGCCGTCTGTTGCAGGAACTGGGTTACGGTCTGATCCTTGACCACGATGTTGAAACCGGCGAGCTCATCCAGCCGGAAGGGCATTACCGTTACGAGCTGGAGCACGGCCCTGTCCGCTGGGATGGGGAGGGGAATGGTGTACAATTGCGCGGCAAAACCTTGTTGGATATGGCGGCGGACGAGTACTCCGACCCCGTTACCCAGCAGCAGAGCAAATGGCTGATGCGCGCCCTGATTAATCATCATCTCGGCGAGCATATCCTTCATACTCGACAGCTTCTCAGGGATTTGCAGGAATTATGATCAAACTCGGCGTCAACATCGACCACGTGGCCACCCTGCGCCAAGCGCGGGGAACGTCCTATCCCAGCCCCGTCGAGGCGGCATTGCTGGCTGAAAAATACGGCGCGGATTCCATCACCCTCCATCTGCGGGAGGACCGCCGTCACATCCTGGACGAGGACGTGCGCCTCCTGCGGCCGGCGCTACAAACCCGCATGAATCTCGAAATGGCGGCCACCGCCGAAATGATCGACATCGCCCTCGACGTGCAACCCCAGGACGTTTGCCTGGTGCCGGAGCGGCGTGAGGAGCGGACCACCGAGGGCGGCCTGGACGTGGAAGGCAATTTCGACACCATTCGCCATGCCTGTTCCGAACTCGGCCAGGCGGGCATCCGCGTGTCCCTTTTCATTGCACCCGATAGCGCCCAACTGGATGCCGCCAAGGAAGCGGGGGCGCCGGTGGTGGAACTGCACACCGGCCACTACGCCGATGCGTCGGGCAAGGAACAAGCGGAAGAACTGGAGCGTATCCGTGCCGCCGCTCAATACGGCGCTTCCCTCGGTTTGCGGGTGAATGCGGGCCACGGTCTGCATTACCAGAATGTCCAGCCCATTGCGGCCATTCCCGAACTGTACGAGCTCAATATCGGCCACGCCATTATCGCCCAGGCGGTATTCGTCGGCCTGGAGCGGGCGGTGAGGGAAATGAAGGACCTGATGGTGGCGGCGCGGCAGGGATGATTTACGGCATCGGCACCGATATCGTTTCCGTGGAGCGGATGGCGGCTTCCCTGGCCCGGTTCGGGGAAAGTTTCGCCCACCGTCTGCTGGCGGAGGACGAGTTGGCCGATTTTCATGCCGCGACCAAACGGGAGCGCTTTCTCGCCAAGCGCTTCGCCGCCAAGGAGGCTTTGTCCAAGGCGGCGGGCATGGGCCTGCGCCACCCCGTGACCCTGAAGAACATCAGCGTAACCCACGATGGCCTGGGCAAGCCGGGTTTCCGTTTTTCCGCCGACCTGGCCGGGTGGATGGCGGAACAAGGGGTACGTGCCTGCCATCTATCCATCAGCGACGAGCAGCACACGGCCTGCGCGTTCGTCGTGCTCGAACGATAAAAATACACGGAGACACCATGCTGCCCCTCGGCCCCGTCATGCTCGACCTTCTGGGTACGGAACTCACCGACGATGATCGCCGTCGCCTGCGCCACCCCCTTACCGGCGGCGTGATCCTGTTTTCGCGGAATTTCAAGTCCATCAGCCAACTTGACGCGCTGACCAAGGAAATCCGCGCCCTGCGCAATCCACACCTGCTGATTGCGGTGGACCACGAGGGGGGACGGGTGCAGCGCTTCCGAGAAGAATTCACCCGCCTGCCGCCCATGCGTCTGCTGGGGGAAATGTGGGACGACCACCCCCACAAGGCCAAGCAGTTGGCCCACCAGATCGGCTGGGTGTTGGCGGCGGAACTGCGCGCCTGCCACGTGGATTTCAGCTTTACCCCGGTATTGGACATGGATTACGGCGCCAGCGGAGTGATCGGCGACCGGGCGTTTCATCGCGAACCCCAGGCCATCGCCGAGTTGGCCCACCAATTGGTGCTGGGGTTGAAGGAAGGGGGGATGGCCTCCGTGGGCAAGCATTTCCCCGGCCACGGCTACGTGGCGGCGGATTCCCATACCGACGTGCCGGTGGACGAGCGGGATTACGCCGAAATCAAGATGAACGACCTGATGCCCTTCCAGCAGATGATCGATTATGGCCTGACCGCCATCATGCCCGCCCATGTGATTTACCCCAAGGTGGACGCGGCACCGGCCGGTTTTTCCGAAACCTGGCTGAAGAAAATCCTGCGCCGGGAAATGGGCTTCGACGGGGTGATCTTCAGCGACGACCTGTGCATGGCGGGCGCCCATGTCATGGGGAATATCGTCCAGCGTGCCGAAGCCGCCCTTAAGGCCGGCTGCGACATGGTACTGGTCTGCAACAATCCGCAGCAGGCGGATGAATTGCTGGAGGGGCTGAAATGGCCCATGCCGGCGGTCAGCCTGGCGCGCTTGGCCCGGATGCACGGCCGCCCCCATCCGGAATCCCTGGTGAAACTGCACGAGAATCCCCACTATGCCAGCGCCATTCGGGCCATCAGCCGTATCGGCCACAAGGGGCCCGAACTGCCCCTGGCGCAAGTGGGAGAGCCGGCCCCCGATGGAAGCGCACGGGCATAGCCACGATCACCCACCCGGGCACCACCATCATGGTGGCGCGGGGAAATCCCTCTACCGCGCCCTCTGGCTGACGCTGGCGTTTGCCGCGGTGGAGGCCGTGGGCGGGCTATGGTCCGGTTCCCTGGCCCTCATTGGCGATGCCGGCCATATGTTTTCCGATTCCTTTGCCCTCGGTTTGGCGGCTTTCGCCGCTTGGCTGTCCCATAAACCGCCTTCCGCTCGCCACACCTACGGCTTGGTGCGGGCGGAGGTTATCGCCGCCTTTTTCAATGGCCTCCTCATGGTGGCGCTGATCGTCGCCATTACCGTGGAAGCCGTCCAGCGTCTCCTGCACCCGCAACCCGTTGCGGGCGGAGCCGTGATGGGCATCGCCTTCGTCGGTTTGCTGGTGAACGTGCTGGTGGCCTTCGTCCTGAGCGGCGGCGAGCACAACCTCAACACCCGCGCCGCCTTGCTGCATGTGATCGGAGACTTGCTCGGCTCGGTGGCTGCCCTGGTTTCCGGCGCGGTCATCTATTTCACGGGCTGGACGCCGGTGGATCCCTTGCTGTCTCTCGGTCTGGCCGGGTTGATTCTTTATTCCACTATCCATTTGCTGCGGGAAGCACTGCATATCCTGATGGAAGGCGTTCCCTTCGGTCTCGACGTGGAGCGCGTGGGGCGCCGCCTCGCCACGCTGCCGGGGGTTCGGTCGGTGCATGATTTGCACATCTGGCGCGTGTCCGGCGGCACCGTTGCCCTTTCGGCCCACTTGATCCTGGATAAGCTGGATCGCTGGCCGGCCGTATTGCACGAGTCGAGGCGGCTGCTTCACGACGATTTCGACATCGAGCACGTCACCCTCCAGCCGGAAGTCCTGCTGGAGCGGGAAGGCGGCGCGCCCATTCCCATTCATCCCATTTGAACCAGCGGCCGCCATGAGCACTCCTTTTTTCCTCGATTGCCGCCTATGCCCGCGCCTGTCGAGCTTTCTCGATCAGGTGAAAGCGGAGAATCCCGACTACCACGCCAAACCTGTTCCTCCCTTCGGCGATGCCGATCCGCGCTTGCTGATCGTCGGTCTGGCTCCCGGCATGCACGGGGCAAACCGCACCGGCCGTCCTTTTACCGGCGACTATGCCGGGATGCTGCTCTACCGCACCCTGCACAAGTTCGGCTTTGCCTCCCAGCCCGAATCGGTCAGTGCCGATGACCCGCTGCGCCTTTCCGGCTGTCGCATCACCAACGCGGTGAAGTGCCTGCCGCCGCAGAACAAGCCGGAAACCAGCGAGATCAGGATGTGCAACCGCTACCTGCGTCAGGAATTGGAAGCCTTGGGCGAGGGGAGGGCGGTGCTGGCCCTGGGCAATATCGCCCACCAGGCTGTGCTGGAAGCCATGGGGTTGAAGAAAAAGAATTATCCTTTCGCCCATGGCGCGGCGTATGACCTGCCGGGGGGAAAGAAGCTTTTCTCCAGCTACCATTGCAGCCGCTACAACACGCAGACCCGCCGGTTGACCGAGGCCATGTTCGACGAGGTGTTCGACGCCATTGCCGAGGCTCTGTGAGGGAGCATTTGAATTGTTGCCGCGAGCCCACTAGAATTCCCTACATGTTCCGTCGGATTTCCACCGCCATTCTCCTCTTTTTCGCCTTTCTGCAATGTCTGGCGCCGCTGTTGCACGCCCATTATTCCGGGGTGTCGGCGGCTGTTGGGGTGCATGTTCACGACCTTCCGGATTGGAATGGAGACAACCCCGCTCAGGGCACGCATTTCCAAAGCCTGACGGCGGATGAAGCCCCGTCGGTGGGTATCGAGAACAGCCTCAAGGACAGCGGCTCGGTCCTGTCTGTGTTGGGCGGAGCGATGGTATTCTGGTTGCTGTGGTCTTTTCTTCCCCTGGTGGTCGGAATACTCCGCGACCCCGAGCATCCCCGCGATGCCTTCCTCTTTCCTCCCGTTCTTGCGCCACCCTTAAGCTTCTCTTAAGCCCGAATCCCTAATATCTTGGCGGTCGGCACCCCCTGGGCCGAACCGTGTGGCAAGGAGAAGTTCATGAAGTTGCTGGCAGGACAGCGCCGCTGGGCGGTCGCTCTATCTTTGGCTTTGATTCCCTGCTTGGCTTGGAGTGGTGATGAAATCCGCATCACGCCCGAGCAGGCAAAACAACTCGGTATCCAGACGCAGGGGTTTTCCACCCAGGCGGGTGCTGGCGGCATCGCTTTTCCCGCCCAGGTGATCGTTCCCAACGGCCAGTTGCAGGTGGTGAGCGTGCCCGTCGCGGCGTTGGTGGAGTCGCTGCTGGTAGCGGTGAACCAACCGGTGAAAAAGGGGCAGGCCCTGGCGCGGTTGCAGAGTCCTGCCATCGTCGAAGCACAGCGCGAATTCCTTAATGCCGCCACCCAATCGGGACTGGCTGGCCAAAGTCTGAAGCGGGATGCGCAACTCTATCAGGAAGGCATCATCGCCGAGGGGCGCTATCTCAATACCCGAGGCGCCGCCGTCCAAGCCGGTGCCGCCTACAACCAGTGGCGCCAGACCCTGAAGCTGTACGGCATGTCCGATGGCGCCATCCGCAAGCTCCAGGCCACGGGGCAACTTTCGGGCAGCCTGGAGCTGGCGTCCCCCATCGACGGCGTGGTCATCGAACAGTCGGTGGTGGCCGGTCAGCGCGCCGAGGCCTCGGTACCCCTGTACAAGGTGGCCAAACTGTCGCCCCTGTGGTTGGAAATCGAGGCGGTGCCGGCGTCGGTGGCTGGCGTGGCCGCCGGCTCGGCGGTGACCATTCCCGCCTATGGCGCCAGTGGCAAGGTGCTTTCCGTGGGACGCAGCGTCAACGCCGCCAGTCAAACGGTCACCGTTCGTGCCGAGATTACCCAGGGCACGGAAAGCCTGCGGGCGGGGCAGTATGTGGATGCACTGATCGCGGCCGCCCCGGCAAGCGTGAAGCAATGGCGCGTCCCCACCGCTGCGCTGGTGCGGAACCAGGGCAAGGCCTATCTCTTCATCCAGGGTAAGGCGGGGTTCGTTCCCACCGAAGTCAAAGTCCTGGGCGAGGTAGCCGACTCGGCGGTCGTTCAGGGAAGCCTGCGCGGCACCGAGCGTTATGCCGTGCGCGGCGTCTCCGCCCTCAAGGCGTCCTGGATGGGCCTTGGCGGGGGTGAGTGATGCTGGCCCGCTTGATCGAATTTTCCCTGACCCAGCGGCTGCTGATGCTGCTCTTGACGCTGCTGTTGATCGGCGGCGGTGTCTATTCCTACCAGAAGCTGCCCATCGACGCCTTTCCCGACGTTTCCTCCACCCAGGTGAAAATCATCATGAAGGCGCCGGGCATGACGCCGGAGGAGGTGGAAACCCGCATCACCGCCCCCATCGAGCTGGAAATGCTGGGGATACCCAACCAAAAGAACCTGCGCTCGGTTTCGAAGTACGCCATCGCCGACATCACCATCGACTTCCACGATGGCACCGACATCTACTGGGCGCGCCAGCAGGTCTCCGAGCGCCTCAACAACATCCTCAAGGATCTGCCGCCCGGGGTATTCGGCGGTCTGGCGCCGATTACCACGCCCCTGGGGGAAATGTTCATGTTCACCATCGAGGGAGGCAATCTGTCCTTGATGGAGCGGCGCAGCCTGCTCGACTGGGTGATCCGGCCGGCGCTGCGGACCTTGCCCGGCGTGGCGGACGTGAACTCCCTGGGGGGACTGGTTCGTTCCTTCGAGGTGGTGCCGGACAACACGGCCATGCAGGCCCGGGGAATCACCATGGCGTTGTTGCAGCAGGCCCTGGAGATGAACAACCGCAACGACGGCGCGGGGCGCCTGCAGGAAGGGGAAGAGACCCTGCTGGTGCGCTCGGAAGGCAGCATCCGCAGCGTGGATGACGTGAAAGCCATCGTCATTGCCAGCCGGAACGGTTCGCCGATACGGGTCGGCGACGTGGCGGAGGTGAAGATCGGCAACTTGACCCGTTACGGGACCGTGACCCGCAACGGTGAGGGCGAAGCCGTGGAAGGTCTCGTCCTCGGTTTGCGCGGCGCCAACGCCCAGCAGGTGGTGGATGGCGTGCGAGCCAAACTCAAGGAATTGCAGCCGTCCCTGCCCAAGGGCGTGGAAATAAAGGTCTTCTACGACCGAGGAAGCCTGGTGGAGCGGGCCGTGGGCACGGTATCCAAGGCGCTGATCGAGGCCATCGTGCTGGTGGTGGTGCTGCTGCTGCTGTTCCTGGGCAACCTGAGGGCGGCCTTGGTGGTGGCGATTACCCTTCCCCTGGCGGCGCTGGTCACCTTTATCCTGATGAATTATTTCGGCATGTCGGCCAACCTGATGAGCCTCGGCGGTCTCGCCATCGCCATCGGCATGCTGGTGGACGCCGCGGTGGTGGTGGTGGAGAACGTCGAATCCTACCTTGCCCATGAGGCCGGCAGCGGGGTGAAGTTGCCCCACCTCAACGTGATTTACCGGGCGGTACGGGAAGTGTCCATGCCGGTGGTGTCGGGCATCGTCATTATCGTCATCGTCTTTCTGCCGCTACTGACCTTGCAGGGGCTGGAGGGCAAGCTTTTCATCCCCGTGGCCCTGTCCATCATTTTCGCTCTTTCCGGCTCTCTGGTATTGGCGTTGACGGTCATCCCGGTGATTTCCTCCCTCCTTCTCAAGGAAGGTTCGCATCACGAGCCGTGGCTGGTGCGCAAGGTGAACGCGCTGTATGCGCCAGTCCTGGAATGGGCCCTGGCCAATTCGAAGAAAGTGGCGCTTGCCGCCCTGGGGGGGCTGGTGCTGACCGTCGTGGTCTACAGCTTGATCGGCAAAACCTTCATGCCCACCATGGACGAAGGGGACATCATCATCGGCCTGGAGAAGCTGCCTTCCATCAGCCTTGAGCAGTCGGCGGCAATGGATTTGCGCATCCAGAAAGCCATTATGTCCCAAGTGCCCGAAGTGAAGGGCATCGTGGCCCGGGTAGGGTCCGACGAATTGGGATTGGATCCCATGGGGCTGAACCAGACCGACACCTTCCTGGTGCTGAAGCCCCGGGAGGAATGGCGCAAGCATGACAAGGCCTGGCTGACGGATCAGCTGCGCGCCGTGATGGAGGGATTCCCCGGGGTGTCTTATAGCTTCACCCAGCCCATCGAAATGCGGGTATCGGAGATGATCCTCGGCGTGCGGGGCGACGTGGCGATCAAAATCTTCGGCAGCGATTTGTCCACCCTCAACCATCTTGCCGAGCAATACGTGGAGGTTTTGAAATCCATCAAGGGCAGCGAAGATGTCTACACCGTCAAGAACGAGGGTGTTCAGTACCTGCGCGTGGCGATCGACCGGTTGGCAGCCGGGCGCCTGGGCCTGGATGTGGACGCCATCGAAAACGACCTGCGCACCCAGATTGAGGGCCGTCCCCTGGGAATCGTGGTGGAGGGGGGGCGGCGTACTCCCTTGCTCCTGCGCGGCAGCGAAGGCACGCGTCTTTCCCCGGCGCTGTTCAGCGGCATCAGGCTCACCTTGCCCAGTGGCGAGTCCGTTCCTCTGGCGGCCGTGGCGAAATTGGAGCGGGTGGACGGGCCGGTGAAGATCGACCGCGAGAACGCGCAGCGCATGGTCGTGGTTCAGGCCAACGTGCGGGACCGGGACTTGGTGAGTTTTGTGGATGAAGCCAAGCAAGCCGTAGCGGCCAAGGTGAAAATGCCCGACGGCTACCGCACGGCATGGGGCGGCCAGTTCGAGAACCAGCAGCGGGCGGCGTCGCGCTTGGCCGTGGTGGTGCCCATTGCCCTCGGACTGATCTTCCTGCTGCTTTTCGCCACCTTCGGTTCCATCCGTCAGGCGGTGCTGGTGATGTCCAACGTCCCCTTCGCCCTTATCGGTGGGGTGCTGGCCCTTGGCTTGTCGGGGGAATACTTGTCGGTGCCGGCCTCGGTGGGCTTCATCGCCTTGCTGGGTATCGCCGTGCTGAACGGGGTGGTGATGGTGAGCTATTTCAACCAGCTGTTTGCCCAGGGCATGCCTGTGGAGAAGCTCGTCGTCGTAGGGGCTAAGCGGCGTTTGCGGCCGGTGCTGATGACGGCCAGTATCGCGGCTTTCGGCTTGGTGCCGATGTTGCTGGCCACCGGACCCGGTTCGGAAATCCAGAAACCCTTGGCGATCGTGGTGATCGGCGGCTTGGTGACCTCCACCCTCCTTACCTTGGTCCTGTTGCCGATCCTGTATTGCCGCTACGGCGTTGACGCCAAAGGAGCTCGCCCATGAAGGCAAAGAACTGTCTGCTGACCTTGATTTTCCCCAAAGCCATCGAGGAACAGATGGTGGCCCTGATGCTGATGCAGCACGAATTGGCCAGCGGTTTTACCACGACCGACGTCGAAGGGCATGGGCGTAACGCCAGCTTGCAGAGCATGGGCGAGAAGGTGCGCGGGCGGGCTCGCCGGGTGCAAATGAAAGTGGTGCTGAACGATACCGATGTCCCAGCTTTGCTGGCGCATCTGAAAGAGAAGCTGGGCAATGCGGACATTGTGTACTGGCTTTGCCCGGTCATGGAATTCGGGAGTTTTTTATGAAGTGGCATGGGTGCGCTGCGTTCCTGGCAGTATTCGCGGTTTTCCCCGCTGCGGCGGAAACTTTTCAGGAGTACCCCGATCTGCCGCCCTTGCCCATGGTAGTTCAAGCCATGGACAGCTATCCGGCGGTGCTGGCTGCAAAATCCGGCGTCAAGATCGAAGAAGCCAACCGCTCCCGCCTGGAAGCGGGGAGCTATGAGTACAACGTCCGCCTCGGCTCCCAGCGGCGGACCGAAACGGCCTTGAACCAACGGTACAAGGAGTGGGAAGTGAATCTGGAACGGCCTTTCCGTCTTCCCGGCAAGGCTTCTCTGGACGAAGCGCTGGGGAAGCAGGGGGTGGAAGTCTCCCAATGGGCTTATGGCGATGCGCTCCACGAAGCGGGCCGCTCGTTGCTTGCCCTGTGGTTCGGCTGGTACAGGGAGCATTTCCAGGCCAAGCAATGGCAGGAGCAGGTTGACGTCTTGAACAAACAACTGGATGCGGTGAATAAGCGGGTCAAGGCCGGCGATGCGGCACGACTGGAGGCCATGCTGGCGGAAGCTTCCCTGGCCGAGGCGGAAGCCTCCCTCAATCAAGCCAAGTTGCGGGAACAAATGGCGGCCACGACCTTGACATCCCGATTCAGTGGCATCGCCTTGCCTGCCAATCCGGTATTGGCTGCCCCGATGCCGCTGTCGCAATCCTCCGCCTACTGGAAGGAAGAAATCCTGCGCCAGAACCACGAACTAGGCGTGGCCCGCGCGGAAACGCGGCGCTGGCAGCTCCAGTCCTCCCGCTCGGCCGCGGATCGACTCCCCGACCCCACGGTGGGAATACGCTACGCATCCGAACGGGACGGCACGGAGAAAATCGTCGGCCTCAATCTGACGATTCCTCTACCGGGTTCCGGGCGTGCGGCCGTGGCCGAGGGGGCAGCCGCACGGGCGGAGATGGCCGCCCATCAAGAGGCGGGGGTATTGCGCAAGGTCGAGGTGGAGGCAACGGCGACCTACGCCACGGCCAGCACCGCCTACGAGACATGGCAAAAAACCAAGCTGGTCGCGGATAAGATGCAGGCCAACGCCGACTTGATGTCCCGCGCCTATTCCTTGGGCGAGGCCGGTTTGCCGGAAGTCCTGCTGGCCCGACGCCAAGCCCTGGAGGCGGGCTTGAACGCTGTTCTGGCCCAGGTGAATGCGGCTGAAAGCCGCTACCGGCTGCTGCTGGATGCCCACCAGTTATGGCCGCTGGACGTGGACGACAACGAGCAGAAGGGGGCAACGAACTGATGGCCTGGAAATAAGAATGGCCGGGTAAGCCGGCCATTCATACTAACCCACCCTGCTGTTACATGGTGGTGTAGTGCTGCTCGCCATAACGGTGGGCATGTATCTCTGCCGCAAGACGATTTCTCGATATTTCAAGGGCTTCTGCGAGCTCTTTAAAGCCATCCCCACGTGCATATTCAGCAATCTTGCTCCATGAGTCGTTACGGTCAATGGAGCGGGCGGTTTCGCACTCGGCGGGGATTGCTTTACGGAAGCGGTAAATGAAGGCTTCGGTTTGGATAAAAGCGCTCGACATGGGACGTCCTCCTGCTGCTGGTTACATTGGTGCCATTCCTCGCTATGAGAACTTTATGTTATGCATACAGAATAGAAAAAAAATGAGCAATTGCAAGTTTTTGTAACACTCTGTTTTTATGAGCATAAAACAAAACGGGCGCTTTGTGCGCCCGTTTCGGTCTTTCGAAAAAATAGCTTAAGTCAAGGCGTTTTGGATCCGCTCCAAGGCCATTTCCAGGTTCTTCATCGAGGTGGCGAAGGAGATGCGGAAATAGCCCGCTGCGCCAAAGGCTGACCCGGGGACGACGGCAACCCCCGCTTTTTCCAGCAGGTATTCGGACAGTGCTAGGTCGGTGGCTTCCGCAATAATGCCTCGCTGGTGCAGGGAGGCGATCGCCTCGCGGGCGTCGGGGAAGGCATAGAACGCCCCGCCAGCCTTGATGCATTTCAATCCCTTGATTTCATTGAAGCGGCGCACCACGAATTCATGGCGCTCGCGGAAGGCCTTGACCATCGGCTCGATGCAGGACTGGTCGCCTTCCAGGGCGGCCTGGGCGGCTACCTGGGAAATCGAGGTGGGATTGGAGGTGGACTGGGACTGGAGGATTTCCATGGCCTTGATGATTTTTTCCGGGCCGGCGGCATAGCCGATGCGCCAGCCGGTCATGGAGTAGGCCTTGGAGACGCCGTTCAGCACCACGCAGCGTTCTTTCAGTTCGGGCGTGGCGTTGAGAATGTTGACGAACTTCTCCCCGGACAGGTTGACGTGCTCGTACATATCGTCGGTAGCCACCAGGACGTGGGGGTGTTTTTTCAGCACCTCGCCCAAGGCCTTGAGCTCGTCCAGGGCGTACACGGCTCCGGTGGGATTGGAGGGGCTGTTGAGCATGAACAGCTTGGTTTTGGCCGTGATGGCCGCTTCCAACTGGGCGGGGGTGAGTTTGAAGCCCTGTTCGATGCCGCAGTTGACGATCACGGGTGTGGCTTCCGCCACCATGGCGATGTCGGAATAGGATACCCAGTAGGGGGCGGGGACCACTACTTCGTCGCCGGGGTTCAGCACCGCCAGGGCGAGGTTGAAAATGCACTGCTTGCCGCCGACGCCGACGATGATTTCCTTGGTGCTGTAGTCAAAACCGTTGTCGCGCTTCAGCTTGGCGGCGATGGCGTTTTTCAGGCCGGGAATGCCGCCGACGGCGGTGTACTTAGTGAAGCCGTCGTCGATGGCTTTTTTCGCGGCATCCTTGATGTGCTGGGGGGTGTCGAAATCGGGTTCGCCGGCGCCGAGGCCGATGATGTCCTTGCCTTCGGCCTTCAGCTTGGCGGCGCGGGCAGTGACGGCGAGGGTGGGGGATTCCTTGATGGCTTGAACGCGGTGGGAGAGTTCCAAGATGCCTTCCTTGAGTCCTTCGTGCCAACGGGCGGATTTGGGTGGCCGCGCGTGGTAAAATTCCTGTCTGTCAAAAAGTTGTAATTCTACTCGTGGTCGTCACTTTTCCCAATAGCCCTTTCCGCCTGCATCAACCTTTCGAGCCCGCCGGCGACCAGCCCACAGCCATCGCTCAACTGGTGGAGGGCATCGAAAGCGGACTGTCGTTCCAGACCCTGCTGGGGGTGACCGGCTCCGGCAAGACCTACACCATGGCCAACGTCATCGCCCGCCTGGGTCGGCCGGCCCTGGTGATGGCCCCCAACAAGACCCTGGCGGCCCAGCTGTACGCGGAAATGCGGGAGTTTTTCCCCGAGAACGCAGTGGAGTATTTCGTCTCCTATTACGACTACTACCAGCCGGAAGCCTACGTGCCGTCCCGGGATCTGTTCATCGAGAAGGATTCCAGCATCAACGAGCACATCGAGCAGATGCGGCTCTCGGCCACCAAATCCCTGCTGGAACGCCAAGACAGCATCATCGTGGCGACGGTATCGTGCATCTACGGCATCGGCGACAAGGACGACTACCACAACATGATTCTCCACCTGAGAACAGGGGACCGAAGCGGGCAGCGGGACATCATCAAGCGGCTGTCGGAGATGCAGTACGAGCGCAACGAGCTGGATTTTCACCGGGGCACCTTCCGGGTGCGGGGAGATGTCATCGACGTCTTCCCGGCGGAAAACTCCGAGCATGCGCTGCGCATTACCCTTTTCGATGACGAGGTGGAGCAGCTTTCCTTGTTCGACCCCCTGACCGGGCACATCCTGAGCAAAATTCCCCGCTTCACCATCTACCCGTCGAGCCACTACGTCACCCCTCGGGCCACGGTGCTGCGGGCTCTGGAGAACATCAAGGCCGAATTGCGCCAGCGGGTGGCCTACTTCACCAAGGAGACCAAGCTGGTGGAAGCCCAGCGCATCGAGCAGCGCACCCGCTACGACCTGGAAATGCTCAACGAACTGGGCTTCTGCAAGGGC
>JBFXHL010000036.1:0-21916 GCA_050177075.1 Sulfuricellaceae bacterium
TGGCGGCCTGGGCGCTGCCGAGGGCGAAGCGGCGGCGGAGTAATCAGCCCGCTTTCCGGCAACGGCCCGTCGCTCCGGCGACGGGCCTTGTTTTTTGAGCTGCAGCGATGGATAGCATGGACAACGGCATCCGCCTCATCGTCGGCCTGGGTAATCCCGGCAAGGAATACGAAGCGACACGCCACAACGCCGGTTTCTGGCTGGTGGAGAGGCTGGCGGCCGACGGCCATGCCACCTTCCGCGCCGAAGCCAAGTTTCACGGCCTGGCGGCGAAGATTTCCCTGGAGCGCCAGGAGGTGTGGCTCCTCAAGCCTCAGACCTACATGAACGCCAGCGGGCGTTCGGTGGCGGCCCTGGCGGCTTTCTACAAAATCGAGCCGGCTGAAATCCTGGTGGTCCACGACGAGCTGGATTTGCCCCCCGGGGCGGCCAAGCTGAAAAAAGGCGGCGGCCATGCGGGCCACAACGGCCTGCGGGATATCGCCGCGGCGCTCAAGACGCCGGATTTCTGGCGTCTGCGTCTGGGCATCGGCCATCCCGGCGACCGGGCGCGGGTGGCGGACTTCGTGCTCCACCCGCCGCGCAAGGAAGAGGCCGAGGCCATCGGCGACGCCCTGGAACAGTCGCTGACCGTCGTGGCCTCCCTGGCGCGGGGGGATTTCGCCGGCGCCATGCGCCGGCTGCATACCAAGTAAGGGGTAGCGGGGCGCGCTCGCTACAGATGGGCTTCCTGGTAGTCCAGGATTTCCTCGATGTGGTGCATGACTTCATCGCTGATTTCGTTGTTCCGCCACAGCCGGATCAGCTCCTTGCGTTCCGCCGCGATGGCGGCGTGGCGCAGGCGCATGACCAGGGCGGCCTTGGGGCTGAGCTCCAGGCCTTCGGGGGCGGCGAGCGAGAGCCGGTCGGTGATCTCCGACCGCAGCTGATCCGCCCATTCGTCGGGGGCGTTCTCGGCCTTCACGATGTCGTCGATGGCCTTGATCGCGGCGGTTCCCATCGCGGCTCTCACCCGTTGCTGCTCCCGCTGCATGCTCCAGTCGGCGCCCACCTTCAGCTTTCGAATAAACGAAGGCAGCGTTAATCCTTGGCCCACCAGGGTCACGGCAATCACGAAAAACGTCAGGAACACGATCAGGTCGCGGTAGGGAAAGGGCTCGCCATTGGGAAGGGCGAGAGGCAGCGCGAAGGCGGCGGCGAGGGACACGATGCCGCGCATGCCGCACCAGCTGATGATGAACAGTTCCGGATTGCGCGGCGGGGGTTCCCGGTCCCGCAGGCGCCTGCTCACCATGCGCGGCAGGTGGCTGGCGGGATAAATCCAGGCGAAGCGGACGGCGACCGCGACGACGCTGATGAATATCCCCAAGCCCGCCAGTTCGGTGAGCGAGTATTGGGTCAATTTTTCCATGGCGTCTGACATCTGGATACCGATCAGCATGAAAATCAGACTGTTGAGGATGAAGGTCAGGATGTTCCAGACGGAGCGGGCGATGATGCGCATTTCGGCCGATACGATTTCCGGCGCGTAGCGTCCCCGCACCAGGCCGGCGGCCACCACCGCGAGCACCCCGGAAACGTGCACGGATTCGGCGGCGATGTAGGTCACGTAGGGAATGGTGAGCGTGGTGAGGACCTCGATGAACGGATCTTTCAGCCGGCGGTGAATGGCGATGAAGACGAAGGCGAGGAGGATGCCGATGGCCAGCCCGCCGGCGGAGACGCCGACGAACTGGAGGCTGGCGTCGGCAAGGGAAAAGGTGCCGGTCAGCACCGCGGCGATGGCGAACTTGTACAGCACCAGTCCAGACGCATCGTTGACCAGGCTCTCCCCTTCCAGCACCGTGACGATGCGCCGCGGGATGTTTAGCCGCGACAGGATGGCGGTCGCGGCCACGGCGTCGGGGGGCGAGACGATGGCGCCGAGGACGAAGGCGATGGCCCAGGGAACGCCGGGGACCGCCAGCTTAAGCGCCGCGCCGACGGTGAGAGTGGTGACGACGACCAGGCCGATGGCGAGCAGGCCGATGGGGCGAATGTTGGCCTTGAAATCGGTCCAGGACGTGAGCAGGGCCGCCTGGTAGAGAATGGGGGGCAGTACCAGGATGAGAATCAGCTGGGGGTCGAAGGGGAACTGGGGCAGTTTCGGGATGAACCCCAGCGCCGCGCCGCCCACGACCAGGGCGATGGGGTAGGGAAACTTGAAGTGACGGGCGACCCACCCCAGCGCCACGGCGCACAAGAGCAACATCAGAACGAGTTCGAGTAAGAGCATATTTTTATTTGGTTATTTGTTGTTTGGTCGGCTGGCGGAGGCAATTCCCATGTCGCCTGTCGGGTCAAGCCAGTATATAAAAACGGAGGGGGACAGGAAACGGTTTGCGAAAGGAATCCTCCCGAGAGGGGTATAATCGCCGTTTTTAAGACAAAACGGATCCAGGATTTGGCGAACGCTTTCAGCGGATTGCAGTTTTGCAGCCCGCCAAGGCTTTTGCCGTCGGTGTCCCCGGCTTGAGTCCAGCATGTCCACGATGTCCGTCTTGGGCTCGATGGCGCGTAATTGTTAAGGAATTTCGGTTATGAAATGCGGTATCGTCGGCCTGCCCAACGTGGGCAAATCCACCCTGTTCAACGCCATCACCGAGGCGGGCATCGCCGCGGAGAACTATCCCTTCTGCACCATCGAGCCCAACGTGGGCATCGTCGAGGTGCCTGACCCGCGCATCGACGCCCTGTCGGCCATCGTCAATCCCCAGCGGGTGCAGCATGCCATCGTCGAATTCGTCGACATCGCCGGCCTGGTGGCGGGGGCCTCCAAGGGCGAGGGCCTGGGCAACCAGTTCCTGGCCAACATCCGCGAGACCGACGCCATCGCCCACGTGGTGCGCTGCTTCGAGAACGATAATGTGATCCACGTGGCGGGCAAGGTGGACCCGATTTCCGACATCGAGGTCATCAACACCGAACTCGCCCTGGCCGACCTGGCCAGCGTGGAGAAGGCCCTGGCCCGCTATTCCAAGACCGCCAAGTCCGGCGGCGACAAGGAGGCCGCACGTCTGGTGGCGGTGCTGGAAAAGGTCAAAGTCCAGCTGGACCAGGCCAAGCCGGTGCGCGCCCTGGGCCTGGCCCCCGAGGAGTTGGCGCTGCTCAAGCCCCTATTCCTGCTCACGGTGAAGCCCACCATGTACGTGGCCAACGTCAACGAGGACGGCTTCGACAACAATCCCCTGCTGGACAAGGTGAAGGAATTCGCCGCCGCCGAGGGCGCTCCGGTGGTGGCCATCTGCGCCGCCCTGGAGGCCGAGATCGCCGAGCTGGATGCCGACGAGAAGAAAATGTTCCTGGCCGACATGGGGCTGGACGAGCCCGGCCTGAACCGTGTTATCCGCGCCGCCTACAAGCTGCTGGGCCTGCAGACCTACTTCACCGCCGGGGTGAAGGAAGTCCGCGCCTGGACCATTCCCGTGGGCGCCACCGCCCCCCAGGCCGCCGGCGTGATCCACACCGACTTCGAGAAGGGCTTTATCCGCGCCCAAACCATCAGCTATGAGGACTTCGTCGCCTACAAAGGCGAGCAGGGCGCCAAGGAAGCCGGCAAGATGCGCTCCGAAGGCAAGGAGTACGTGGTGCAGGATGGTGACGTAATGAACTTCCTCTTCAACGTCTGACGACTTGCGCGGCCACGGGGCGCCGCCGCACTTGACAAAAATCCGGTGACGCCCCAAAATCGCATCCCTTCTGAACAGGGTGATATAGCTCAGTTGGTTAGAGCACAGCACTCATAATGCTGGGGTCGGTGGTTCAAGTCCACCTATCACCACCAGATACCCTTGGCGTGGCGGTGCCGCGCCAAGTCTTCCCTGGTCCGGTTATGCGACTTATTCGTTCCCTCCTGTTTCTCCTGGCTGCCTCCCTTTCCCTGCCGTCCGTGGCCGGGCGGATTCTGCCGTCGAACGCGCTTCTCGGGGAACTGAAAAGCAACGATTATCCCGCTCTCGCCATCGGCGACCAGGTCTACCATGCCGCGCCGGGATTGCGCATCTACGACCGCAACAATCTGATGATCCTGCCCGTGGCCCTCCAGGCTGGCGGTTACGTGCTGTACAAGCTGGATTTGCAGGGCAACCTGGCCCAGTTGTGGCTGCTCAACCCGGAGGAGGAGGCCGCCGCCCGGCAGGCCGCGAGTCAGTAACGTGGCGCCCAAAGTCTTCATCAAAACCTTCGGCTGCCAGATGAACGAGTACGACTCGGCCAAGATGGCCGACGTACTCGCTGCGGCGGAGGGCATGGAAGCCACCGACAAGGCCGAAGAGGCCGACGTCATTCTCCTCAACACCTGTTCCGTGCGGGAAAAGGCCCAGGAGAAGGTGTTCAGCGAGCTGGGGCGGATCAAACAGCTCAAGCGCGACAACCCCAAGCTGCTCATCGGCGTCGGCGGCTGCGTGGCGAGCCAGGAGGGCGACGCCATCATCGCCCGCGCCCCTTACGTGGACATGGTGTTCGGCCCCCAGACCCTGCATCGCCTGCCGGAGCTGGTGCGGGCCCGCCGCGCCTCCGGCCGCGCCCAGGTGGACGTCTCCTTCCCCGAGATCGAAAAATTCGACCATCTGCCCGAAGCCAAGGTGGAAGGCGCCAGCGCCTTCGTTTCGGTGATGGAAGGATGCAGCAAGTACTGCACCTACTGCATCGTGCCCTATACCCGGGGCGCCGAGGTGTCCCGCCCCTTCGACGACGTTATCGCCGAAGCGGTGCAGCTGGCGGAAAAAGGGGTGAGGGAAATCACCCTCCTGGGCCAGAACGTCAACGCCTACCGGGGCGAGATGCACGACGGCGGCAGCGCCGACTTGGCCCTGCTGCTGCATTACTTGGCCGAGGTGCCGGGCATCGAGCGCCTGCGCTTCACCACCTCCCATCCCATGGAGTTCGGCCAGAGCCTGATCGACGCCTACGCCACGATTCCCAAGTTGTGCAACCACCTGCACCTGCCGGTGCAGTCCGGATCGGACCGCATCCTCGCCGCCATGCGCCGGGGCTATACCACCCTGGAATACAAGTCCATCATCCGTAAACTGCGCAAGGTCAGGCCGGACATTTCCGTAGCCTCCGATTTCATCGTCGGCTTCCCCGGCGAGACCGAGGCCGACTTCGAGGCCACCCTCAAGCTGGTGGAAGAGGTGAACTTCGACGCCAGCTTCAGCTTCATCTTCAGTCCCCGCCCCGGCACTCCGGCGGCGGAACTGGACAACGACGTCACCCCCGAAGTCGCCAAGAATCGCCTGGATCGCCTCCAGACCCAGCTCCAGAGCCAGGCGGAAGCCATCAGCGCCACCATGGTGGGCACGGTGCAGCGGGTGCTGGTGGAGGGGGTGTCGAAAAAGGATGCCCGGGAGCTTGCCGGCCGCACCGACAACAACCGGGTGGTGAACTTCGCCGGCAACCCGCGCCTTATCGGCACCCTGGTGGACGTCACCATTACCGCCGCGCTGCCCCATAGTCTGCGGGGAGAAATCGTGGTGCGCGAATCATGACCGGCGAGCCCATCGACGTCGATTTCCAGCCCGTGGACAACGTCCGCCTCGCCAACCTGTGCGGGGTGCTGGACGAAAACCTGCGCCAGATCGAAACCGCCCTGGACGTGACCATCACCCGCCGCGGGGAGCGCTTTAGCATCCACGGCGATACCGAGCGCAGCCGTCTGGCGGTGGCGGCCCTGGAAAAGTTCTATCCCCGCGCCAAGCAACCTCTCACCGTGGATGAAATCCAGCTCGGCCTGATCGAATTGACCCAGGGGGAACCCGAAGCGCGGGAGGGCGGCGCCGTTCCGGTCCTGATGACCCGCCGTTCCGACCTGCATGGCCGCACGCCGCGCCAGAACGATTACCTGCGCCAGATTCAGGACCACGACATCACCTTCGGCATCGGCCCCGCCGGCACCGGCAAGACCTACCTTGCCGTGGCCAGCGCCGTGGACGCCCTGGAGCGGGACCTGGTGAAGCGCCTGGTGCTGGTGCGCCCGGCGGTGGAAGCCGGCGAGCGCCTCGGCTTCCTCCCCGGCGACCTGGCCCAGAAGGTGGACCCCTACCTGCGGCCCCTCTACGACGCCCTCTACGACCTGATGGGCTTCGACAAGGTGGGCAAGCTGTTCGAGCGTGGCACCATCGAAATCGCCCCTCTGGCCTACATGCGCGGCCGTACCCTGAACCACGCCTTCATCATTCTCGACGAGGCCCAGAACACCACGCCGGAGCAGATGAAGATGTTCCTCACCCGCATCGGTTTCGGCGCCAAGGCGGTGGTCACCGGCGACGTGACTCAGATCGATCTCACCCGTGGCCAGAAGAGCGGCCTGGTGGAGGCTCAGGAGGTGTTGAAGACGGTGCGGGGCATCGGTTTCACCCATTTTCAGTCCGAGGACGTGGTGCGCCATCCCCTGGTGGCCCGCATCATCAACGCCTACGACCAGCATGCCAAAAACGCCGGCGCCTAAACTGACCCTGTCGGTCCAGTACGCGGAGAAGCCGGAAGGGGCGCCGACCCGGCCCCAGTTCCGCCGCTGGGCCAAGGCTGCCCTGGAACAGGACGCCGAAGTGGCGATCCGCATCGTCGGCGCCGAGGAAGGGCAGGAGTTGAACCGGGACTACCGGGGCAAGGATTACCCCACCAACGTGCTGACTTTCGTCTACGACGATTTGCCCCCGGAGGCCGGCCTGATGGGCGACCTGGTGCTGTGCGCACCGGTGGTGGAGCGGGAGGCGGCGGAGCAGGGTATATCCCTCGAAGCCCACTACGCCCATCTGACCGTCCACGGCGTGCTGCACCTCCAGGGCTACGACCACGAGGATGACGCCGAAGCGCAAATCATGGAGAATCGGGAAAGCCAAATTGTCATCCAGCTGGGTTACGCTGATCCCTACGGCGCCGAAAAGTGATGGGTAACGGATGCGGGCTGGCCTGAGCCCCCATCCGTTTCTCATTACTTGGAGTATCCCAAGCCTTATGGACGACCCTGCGAAACCGGGCTGGTTCGAGCGCCTCAGCGCCTTGCTGCTGCGTGAACCGGAGGACCGGGACCAACTGGTGGACCTGCTGCATTCGGCCTACCAGCGCAACCTGCTGGACGGCGACGCCCTTTCCATGATCGAGGGGGTGCTGACCGTCTCCGAAATGCAGGTGCGGGACGTGATGATTCCCCGCGCCCAGATGGATGTCATCGACATCGCTGACTCTCCCGACACCTTCATTCCCTTCGTCATCGAGACCGCCCACTCCCGCTTCCCCGTGTTCGAGGACAGCAAGGACAACGTGATCGGCATCCTGCTGGCCAAGGACCTGCTGCGCTACTACGCCGGCGAGGAGTTCGACGTGCGGGACATGCTGCGGCCGGCGGTGTTCATCCCCGAATCCAAGCGCCTAAACGTCCTGCTGCGGGAGTTCCGCAGCAATCGCAACCACATGGCCATCGTGGTGGACGAATACGGCGGCGTGGCCGGCCTGATCACCATCGAGGACGTGCTGGAGCAGATCGTCGGCGAAATCGAGGATGAATACGATTTCGACGAGGCTGGCGACAACATCATCCGCGACCGTCAGGGGCGCTTCCGGGTCAAGGCTCTGACGGAGATCGCCGATTTCAACGAGGTGATGGGCAGCGAGTTTTCCGACGAGGATTACGACACCGTGGGCGGCCTCGTGGTGAACCGCTTCGGTCATTTGCCCAAGCGGGGTGAGCAGATCAGCTTCGATGGCCTGAAGTTCACCGTCCTGCGTGCCGATAGCCGCCGTCTCCATACGCTGCTGGTGGAAAAGGTGGCGGTGGAGGAATAAGGAAACGTCCCGGGGATGGGCAGGGTCTGGAGTAAGTCCAGATTATGATAAAATTATAAAATTCTTATTTTGTTCCCTGCAAACCCATGGACTTCCACGACTCCGCCAGCCACCATCGACAATTGACGCTGAAGATCGTCTGCATGCTCTGGCGGCGGGGCCTCGCTGTCGAGGAGATCAGCCCCACCATTCTGGAAAAGGCCTTCGGGCCCGATTGGCGGGCCACCACCAGCTTCCGCTGCCCCGACGGACGGAACGCAGAGGCCATCTGATCCGGTCCGGGCGACCGACCCTGTTTCCCCGCTGTTCAAACCAGTAGAATACGCTGCATAACGACTGTCTGCGGGGGTAACGTGAGCAGCGCAATCCAGCGTGAAGGGCGCGAATTCATTCGCGGCGAGTGGCTTCTGGCTGTCAGCCTGGCGACCAGTCTGCTGTTTTTCCTCTTCGACCATGCGCTGCTGGGCGGGCTCGATAATTTTCTCCGCCTGGCGGTCGTGTTCCTGTGGCTGTTCAGTGTCGTGCTGTGGTCGGCCCTGGCGGTGGTGCGCCATGCCGACTGTCTGGCGGCGAAGCTGGGGGAGCCCTATGGAACCCTGATCCTCACGTTGTCGGCGATCGCCATCGAAGTGATGATGATTGCCACCATGATGCTGCACGGCGCGAACAACCCCACCCTTGCGCGGGATACCATGTTCGCGGTGGTGATGATCCTCCTCAACGGCATGGTCGGTCTGTCCTTGCTGCTCGGCGGCTTGCGTCACCGGGAGCAGCAGTACAACCTCCAGGGAGCCAACGCCTACCTGAGCGTGATCATTCCCCTGGCCGTCCTGGGCCTGATTCTGCCCAATTTCACCATTTCCACCGCGGGCCCCACCCTTTCCCCGTCCCAGGAAGTCTTTCTGATTCTGATGTCCGTCGGCCTATACGGCTCTTTCCTGGCTATCCAGACGGTCCGCCACCAGGGATTCTTCATGCTCAAGGACGAGGGGAGCGAAGGGCGGCATGAACCCCCGATGTTCCGGTCCACGACCTTCCACGCCGTGATGTTGATGGCCTACCTGCTGCCGGTGGTCTATCTGGCCGAAAAATTGGCGCTGCCCATCGACTACGGCATCGAGCGATTGCACGCGCCCATGGCCCTGGGTGGGGTGGTCGTGGCCATTCTGGTGGCGACGCCGGAGTCCATCGGCGCCGTGCAGGCCGCGCTGGACAACCGCTTGCAGCGTTCGGTGAACATCCTCCTCGGATCGGTGCTGTCCACCATCGGATTGACCATTCCCGCCGTCCTGGCGGTCAGCCTTGCCACCGGCAAGTCCATCCTCCTCGGCCTGGAGCATGCCGATTTCGTCATGCTGCTGCTGTCCCTGGCCGTCAGCGTGGTGACGTTCGCCAGCGGTCGCACCAATATTCTCCAGGGAATGGTGCATCTGCTGCTGTTTCTCGCCTATCTGATGTTCATCTTCGCCCGCTGAGGCGGTGGCGGAAGCTAAGGAAGCGGAGTCTTATGCGTAGACGTCGATGCGGCCACCCGCCGTCGGGGCAGGGGGTGGGAGGGGTTGAATGGCGGGCGCGGCGGCTGCATAGCCAGCAGAAGCCGGAGTCGGGGCCTGGGCGAGGGCATTGTTTTGCGGCTGCTGCTCGGGCGGGGCGGAAGCCCCCTCGTTGGCCGCGGCGGAAGTCTTGGGCTGGGCGAAGCGGTTGGAGACCTGGGTCGGGTGGTCCGCCGGCTGCAGCCGGATATTGCTGATATATGCGTGGGGGTTGTCGCTAATCGGTCTGCTGATCATCGAGTCGCCGGGGAAAATCTACCTATCCGCGGCGGATTCTAGCGCGACAAAAAGGGGCATTCAACCACCCCGTGACAAGGGTTTTTTTATGCCGCCTGGACGGGGATGTGGTTGCGGCGGTTGATGATGCGGTTGTTTTCGTCCACGTACACCAGTTCCGGCGCGAATTTCTGTAGTTCCAGCTCGTTGTAGATGGCGTAGGTGGCGATGATGACGATGTCGCCCGGGTTCGCCTTGTGGGCGGCGGCGCCGTTCACGGAAATGACGCCGGAGTCGCGTTCGGCGCGGATGGCATAGGTGGTGAAGCGTTCACCGTTGGTGACGTTGTAGATTTCGATCTGCTGGTACTCGCGAATGTCGGCGGCTTCCAGCAGGGTTTCGTCAATGGCGCAGGAGCCCTCGTAGTGGAGCTCGGAATGGGTTACGCGGGCGCGGTGCAGTTTGGATTTGAGCATGGTGCGTTGCATGGGGCGCTCTCTCCTGATTCTGACGAAAAAGGGAATCTATTATACATAAGACCTTACGCTGCTGACAAATTGGCTGATCCTTCGCGGGTAGCGGCGAGGGGCAGGCGGATGACGAACTCGGTGCCGTCGGCGGCGTTGCGCGCTTCGATGCTGCCGCCCATGTGGGGCTCGAGGATCGTCCGAACCATGGGGAGGGCGGTGCCTTGTCCGCTGATGGCCTGGCGGGCGTTGTTGAGCATTTTCGCCAGTACCGGGGAGGCTCGTTGGGATAGCCGAGGATGTTCAGGTCTTCGCAGCCGTGGGTGCTGACGACGATGTCGTGGTCGCGCATGGAGGCTGCGGTCAGCGGGAGCGCCTGGGCGGCGGCCTGGCCGAGTCAGAGGGTGACTTCGACGTTGTCGATGAGGCGGGTGCTGCCCAGCCATGCCGCCGCCAGGACCACCAGGCGGGTTTCGCCGGGGAGCGGGGGGAGGAGGGTATCGGCGCTGCGCACCGAGACGTAATCGACGCGCCAGCCGGCGCCTTCCAGGTCGGCCCGGGCGGAGGCTTCCAGGCGGGAAAAATCCCCCTCGCCGTGCTGGAGAGCTTCGCGGAGGCGGGACAGGGTGCGGTACAGGCGCGTGGCTTCGGCCCGCTCGCCGGCACTGAGGTAACCGTTGCGGGAGGAGAGGGCGAGGCCGTCCTCGGCGCGTCGGGTTTCGGCGCCGATTAGGGCGATGGGCAGGTTCAGCTGGCGAGCCATCTCCTTCAGGATGAAGAACTGCTGGTAATCCTTCTTGCCGAACACCGCCACCTGGGGCTGGACCAGGTTGAACAGCTTGAGGACCACCGTGGTCACGCCGCGGAAATGGCCGGGGCGGAAAGCGCCGCACAGTTCGGCGGCCACCGGCGGCGGTTCGACGAAAATCTGCTGCGGCACGGGGTACATCTCCGCCACCGAGGGGGCGAATACCACGTCCACCAAGCCTTCCAGCTTGGCGCAATCGGCTTCCAGGGTGCGGGGGTATTGGTCGAAATCCTCGTTGGGGCCGAACTGCAGCGGATTGACGAAGATGCTCGTCACCACGCAGCTGCCGTGTTCCCGGGCCTGACGGACGAGGGAGACGTGGCCCTCGTGGAGGTTGCCCATGGTAGGCACGAAAGCGACGGCGGTTTCCCGGGCCAGCCGCGCCCGCAGGGCGGCGGCGTCGTGGATCAGGTCGGTCATTTGAAGCAGTGCTCCGGGGCGGGGAATTCGCCGCTCTTCACTTCGCGCACATAGCGCTCCAGGGCGGCGGGGACGCTGTCGGCGCCGGCGAGGAAGTTCTTCACGAACTTGGCCGTTTTGCCGGGATAGAGACCCAGCATGTCGTGCATCACCAGCACCTGGCCGGAGCAGTCCGGCCCGGCGCCGATGCCGATGGTGGGGATGGCCAGTTCGGCGCTGACGGCCTTGCCCAGGGGGGCGGGAATGGCTTCCAGCACCAGCATGCCGGCGCCTGCCTGCTGCAGGGCGCGGGCGTCCTCCAGCAGTCGCTGGCCGTCTCCTTCCCCCTTGCCCTGGACCCGGTAGCCGCCGAGCTGGTTCACCGACTGGGGCAACAGGCCCAGGTGGCCGCACACCGGGATGCCACGCTCGGTGAGGAAGCGCACCGTTTCCAGCATCACCCGGCCGCCTTCCAGCTTCACCATGTGGGCGCCGGCGGCCATCAACCGGGCGGCGTTGGCGAAGGCCTGCTGGGGGGTTTCCTGATAGGTGCCGAAGGGCAGGTCGGCGACGATGAAGGCTTTTTTCGTCCCCCGGGCGACGCAGGCGGTGTGGTATTCCATGTCCTGCTGGCTCACGGGGAGGGTGGAGGCATGGCCCTGCAGCACCATGCCGAGGGAATCCCCCACCAGCAGCACGTCCACGCCGGCGTCCTCCATGAGGGCGGCGAAGCTGGCGTCGTAGCAGGTGAGGACGGCGATTTTCTCGCCGTTCTGTTTCATGGTGCGCAAAGTGTTGAGAGTGATGCCCATGGCCTCTCCGTGGCGACGCTCAGAGGGCGTCGGCGAGGTTGAAGAATTCGCGCCCGCCGCGCATCTGGCCAATGCGTTCCACCAGCAGTTCGAAATCCCGCGGGCGGTCGACGATGTTCAGGTTGGCGTTGTTGACGATGAGCAGGGGCGAAGCAGTGTAATGGTAGAAGAATTCGCTGTAGCTGTCCGCCAGGCGGGCGAGATAGCTTTCGCTGATCTCCTGCTCGTAGGAAATGGCCCGCTGCCGCACCCGCTCCGCCAGCACGTTGGGCGGGGACTGGAGGTAGATCACCAGGTCCGGGTTCGGCGCCTGGGGACGCATGTGCTGATAGATCTGCTGGTACAGGGCGTATTCGTCGTCCCCCAGGGTGAGCTTGGCGAAAAGGGGGTCCTTTTCCAGGAAGAAGTCCGACACCGTGGCGTGGCCGAAGAGGTCCAGCTGCTTCAGCTCCTGCACCTGGTTCATGCGCTGGAAGAGGAAGAACAGCTGGGCGGAAAGGGCGTGGCGCTTGGGATCTTCGTAGAAGCGGGGGAGGAAGGGGTTGCCCTCGGCGTTTTCCAGCAGCAGGCCAGCCTGGAAGCGCTCCGCCAGCCTTTTGGCCAGGCTGGTCTTGCCGGTGCCGATGGGGCCTTCGACGACGATGTAGCGGTACTTGTCAAACAACATCGGGTTCGTATGCGGCGGCGGGAAGTTTTTCCAGCCGCTGGTCCTCGCAGTTGTAGAGTAGCCCCGTCGCCGGGCCGTGGCCGGGCACCACGCAGTCCGGCGCGATTTCCAGCAGGGGCAGGAGCACGAAGGCCCGGTCCTGGATGCGGGGATGGGGCAGGGTCAGTCCCGGTTCGTGCAGGGTCAGGCCATCATACAGCAAAATATCCAGATCCAGGGTGCGCGGGCCGTTGAGGAAATCCCGCACCCGGCCGTGGCGGTGTTCCAGGTTCAGCAGGGCTTCCAGCAGCTGGCGCGGCGTGAGGCCGGTGTCGATCGCCGCGACCGCGTTGACGAAGTCCGGCTGGTCGAGGTAGCCCAGGGGTGCACTGCGGTAAAGGGAGGAGCGGGCGACGAGGCGTGTGTCCGGCAGAGCGGCCAGTTCGTCGAAGGCCCGCAGAAGCTGGAGTTCGGGCTCGTCCAGGTTGCTGCCCAGGCCGATGAAGGCGCGGCTTCGGCTCATGGTCCTTCAGGGCGCCGGCGGCGCCTCTCCCTCCGAGGCCTTGGCGTTGGGCTTGCGCCGGCGCCGCTTGCGCTTCTTGGCTGGGGCCTCGTCCCGCACCAGCATGGCTTCCCGCTGCGCGCTGTCGCCGTCGATGAACTCGTCCCACCAGCGCAGCAGGTCCATCTCCAGCTCGCCGCTTTCGCAGCGCAGCATGAAGAAATCGTAGGCGGCCCGGAAGCGGGGATGCTCGATGAGGCGGAAAGGGCGCTGGCCGGAACGCATCTGGAAGCGGGGTTGCAGGCTCCAGATTTCCTTCATGGTGGCGTCGAAGCGGCGGGGGATGGCGAGCTTCTTTTCCTGGGCGGCGAGAACGTCGTTCATGGCCTGGCTCAGGGCCGGGAAGGGCTTCATGCCTTCGGCTTCCAGGCCCCGCCAGGCGACCAGCACCTCGTGCCACAGCAGGGTGGCGAAGAGGAAGGCGGGGGACACGGGCTTGTCTTGGGCGATGCGCTGGTCGGTGTTCTTCAAGGCCAGGGAAACGAAGCGCTCGCCGCCGGGCTGTTCCAGAATGGTGTCGAGGAGCGGCAGCAGGCCGTGGTGCAGGCCCTCGGCCCGGAGCTGGTGGACGCCACGCAAGGCATGGCCGGAGAACAGCAGCTTGAGCATCTCGTCGAACAGGCGGGCGCCGGGAACGTGCTGCAGCAGGTTCCCAAGCTTGGCCACGGGAGCCCGGGTGGCGGGGTCGATGTGGAAGTCCAGCTTGGCGGCGAAGCGTACCGCCCGCAGCATGCGCACGGGGTCCTCGCGGAAGCGTTTTTCCGGGTCGCCGATCATGCGCAGGCGCTTTTCGCGGACGTCGTTGACGCCGTCGTGATAGTCGCGTACCTCCTGGCTGCTGGGGTCGTAATACAGGGCGTTGACGGTGAAATCCCGCCGCGCCGCGTCCTCTTCCAGGGTGCCGAACACGTTGTCGCGCACGATGCGTCCGGTTTCGTCCTCGTGGCGGTCGCCGTTCTCGTCGGCGGCGGAGCCGCGGAAGGTGGTGACCTCGATGGTTTCCGCGCCGCACATGACGTGGACGATCTGGAAACGGCGGCCGATGATGCGGGAACGGCGGAAGAGGGCGCGCACTTCCTCCGGTTCGGCGTTGGTGGCGACGTCGAAATCCTTCGGCTCCTTGCCCAGCAGCAGGTCCCGCACCGCGCCGCCCACCACGTAGGCCTCGTAGCCCGCCTTCTGCAGGGTGTCGGTGACCTTGAGGGCGCAGGGCGAAATGCTGTCGCGGCTGATGCCGTGGGCCTTGAGGGGAATGATGCGGGGTTTCTTGCCGAATTTCGGCGCTTTGAGGACGCGCCGGATCAGTTTGGCGATCATGCTGGGAAAGGGGTGCCGGAAAACGCCGGCTGGAAGCAGGTAATTGTCAACATGGGGCTTAATTATACACGGGGAATGAAATATCGCCCCCGCTCCGTCGTCACTTCCTCCATGGGGCAGCGGTAGAGCCTTTCCAGGCTGGCGGCGCCGAGAACATCGGCGGCGGGGCCGGCCTCGTGCCACTCCTCCCCCAGGAGCAGGGCGTGGTCGAAGAAGCGCCCTGCCCAGGCGGTTTCGTGGAGCACGGCCAGCACCGTTTTTCCCTGGTCGGCCAGGTGGCGCAGCACCTTCAGCGTTTCCGCCTGGTGGGCCAGGTCCAGGTGCTGCAGGGGTTCGTCCAGCAGGTAGAGATCGGGAGCTTGGGCCAGGAGGGCGGCAAGGCGCACCCGCTGCCGTTCTCCGCCGGACAGGGTGGAGACGGTGCGCGAGCTCGCGTCGGCCATGCCCATGGCGGCCAGGGCAGATTCCGCCGCCGCCTCGTCCTCGGCGTGGAAGCGGGTGAGGCCGTGGCGGTGAGGGTAGCGCCCGAGCAGGACGTATTCCATGACCGTTCCCCAGAAGGGCTGGGCGTCGTCCTGGAGCAGGACGCCAATCCTTTTCGCCAGTTCCCGCCGGGGGAAGGCGTCGAGTGATTGGGCGTCGAGGCATACGCTACCCGCTGCCGGTGACGACAGGCCAGCCAGGGCGTGGAGCAGGGTGGTCTTGCCGGCGCCGTTGCGCCCCAGGACGCACCAGCACTGGCCCGGTTGCAGGGCCAGGGACAGGTCCCGGCACAGGATTCGACCCGGAACCGCGAGGCTGAGGCGGTCAGCGCGCAGCACGGCGGCGCTCCGACAGCAGGAACAACAGGGTCGGCACGCCCAGCAGGGCCGTCAGGGCGCCCACCGGCAGTTGCTGGGGGGCGGCCAGGGTGCGGGCCAGGGTATCCGCGAGGAGCAGGAAAACGCCACCGGCCAGGACCGACGCGGGCAGCAGGCGGCGGTGGTCGGCGAGGCCGAGGAGGCGCAGGAAGTGGGGCACGATGAGGCCGACGAAACCGATGGTGCCCGCCTCCGAGACGGCGGCGGCGGCGCAGAGGGAAGCGAGCAGATACAGGCCGGCCTGCAGGGGATTCACCGCCACGCCGAGGGTTTTCGCCTTCAATTCGCCCAAGGCCAGCACATCGAGGGCACTGGCCTGCCAGCTCGCGGCGGCGAGGGCGGCGGCGAGGGCGGCGAAAACCAATCCCGGATGCTCTGCCCGGGACAGGTCGCCCATGAGCCAGAACAGCATTCCCCGCAGTCCTTCGCCGGGAGCCAGGGCCAGCAGCAGGCTCACCAGGGCGCCGTAGCCGGCGGAGAGGACGACGCCGGTGAGCAGCAGGCGGTAGGCATTCCACGGTCCCGCGCCGAGACCCAGGGCGAGGAGGAGGGCGACACTGGCCAGGGCGCCGGCGAAGGCGCCCAGGTTGGCGGTGGCGACGCCGGCGCCGAGGGCCATGGCGGACAGGGCGCCCACCGAAGCGCCGCCGGAAACGCCGAGGATGTAGGGCTCGGCCAGAGGGTTGCGCAGCAGCACCTGGAGCAGCACCCCCGCCAGGGCCAGCAGGCCGCCGCAGGCGAAGGCGGACAGGACGCGGGGCAGCCGCAGTTGCCAGACGATGTCGGCGGCGAGCCCGCCGGAGGGGCCGGCAAGCAGAGCATGCCAGACGTCGGCCAGGGAAAGGTCGGCGCTGCCGGCCCCGATGCCGGCCAGCAGGCAGAGGGGGGCCAGGAGCAGGAGAAAAGGCAGGACGAAGCGGGAGGTCGATTTCACTAACGCAGGCTGAGGATTTTCCAGCCGTGGCTGGCGGCGTGGGCGCGCAGGGTGTCGTCCGGGTCCACGGCCACCGGGTGGGTGACCCGGGCCAGGAGAGGCAGATCGTTGAGGGAGTCGCTGTAGAACCAGCTTTCTTCCACATCGTCCCAGTTCAAGCCGCGGGCTTGCAGCCATTGCCCCAGGCGGGCCACCTTGCCGTCGCGGAAGCTGGGGGTGCCGGCGACGCCGCCGGTGAATTCGCCGCCGTTCTGCTCCGGTTCGGTGGCGATCAAATGGCTCACGCCCAGTTCCCGGGCGATGGGGGCGGTGACGAAGCTGTTGGTGGCGGTGACGATGACCAGTTCGTGTCCCTGGTTCCGGTGGTGCTCGATCAGTTCGCGTCCCTTGGGCAGGACGATGGGGCGGATGCTGTCGGCCATGAAGCGTTCGTGCCAGGCATCGAGCTGGCGGCGGGAGTGGCGCGACAGGGGCTTGAGCTGGAAATCGAGGAACTCGTGGATGTCCAGGGTGCCGGCCTTGTATTGGTCGTAGAATTCCTGGTTGCGGGCCTCGTACACCTCACGGTCAAGGACGCCCTGGCCGATGAGGAATTGCGCCCATTCGAAGTCGCTGTCGCCGCCGAGGAGGGTGTTGTCCAGATCGAATAATGCCAGCTTCACGAAGGGTCTCCTTTTCAATGGCCTGGGATTATACCTTACGGCAGGTTTCACGCCCGGGGGCCAGCCTGCGAAATGGGGGCGTGGTTAAAAATGTGCGCCGCTTGGCGTAGAATCAGCAAACTCTAATACTGCCGTGAGGGGAGCGATGAATCTGCCGAATGCACTGTTTGCCGCCGAATGGCTGTGGGCGGGGGACGGGCTGCTCGCCCTGGTGCTCGGTCTGGCGGTGCTGCGCGCCCCCTGGGGACGTCTCAAGGATTCCACCCAGTTGAATGTCTGGCTGGGGGCCTGCGTGTTCCTGATGGGGATTTGGAGCATCAAGACGGGGGTTCGGCCGGGGCTCAACTTCCACATGCTGGGCGCCACGGTGCTGACCCTGATGGTGGGGCCCCATCTCGCCACCCTCGGCATAGCCATCGTCGCCGCCGCCATCACCCTCAATGGCGACGCCGGCTGGGAGAGCTATTCCCTCAACGTGCTGCTGATGGGGGCCTTGCCGGCGTGGCTGAGTTACGCCATTTACTACAACGCCGACAAACGCCTGCCCAACAACTACTTCCTTTACATCTTCGTCAACGCCTTTTTCGGCGCAGCGGCTTCCCTGGTGGCCTGCGGCCTGACGGCTACCCTCGTGCTCGGCCTGTCCGGCGCCTACAAGATGGAATACCTGCTCCACGACTATCTGCCCTATTTCGTCCTCCTCGGCTGGTCGGAGGCCATGTTGTCCGGCATGGTGATGTCCCTGATGGTGGCCTATCGGCCCGCCTGGGTCTCTACCTTCGACGACGCCCGTTATATCCACAATAAGTAGGCTCTCGGGCAAAGCCTTGTCCTCGGAAGGGGGCGCAACGGTCCGCAAGGCAAGCCGGCGTTTTGACGGGCAAAAAAATGGGAGCGCCGTTGCGGTCGCTCCCAAAGAGGGGATGGGTTACTACTTGGAGAGAGAAACTTATACGCAGCCCGTGGGCTTGGGGGTTCCCGCGTAACGGCCGGCCTGCTTGGCGGGGCCGTAGGGGAACAGGTTGAAGAGGAACTTCTTGTCGCCCCATTCTTCGCCGAACTCTTCCTTCAGGGCCTTCTGCAGGATGCGCAGGTTGGGGGCCGTGCCGTATTCGAGGAAGTATTGGCGCATGAAATTGATGATCCGCCAGTGGGAGTCCCCCAGGGCCAGCCCGTCGCGGTCGGCGAGGGCTTGGGCGACATCCTCGTTCCACTCGTCCAGATTGGCCAGGTAGCCTTCGGGATCGGTTTGGATTTCGGTACCGTTGACGTTGAGGCTCATAGTTGTCTCCTTAAACAGATGTGCCGCGAATTACCTGATTAAAATAATCGGCTTTCTTGAGTGTGAATATTATAAAGACTTAGTCTAACTGTCAACTATTTTTTAAATCTTCTTTCTCGGCGGGTGGAAGAGGCGGCCGGCAAGGCCGTGTATAATCCGCCTTCCCTAATGAATTCCGCCTGTTACGTGCCCCGTTCCGATACCGACGCCACTGTCCTCGACGCCTGCCTGGCCCGAGACCGCCATATCCTGACCCAGGAGGGACGCCGCCTGCGGGAGCGGCGGCAGGCCGGCAAGCCCGTGGACCGGCTGGAAAAGCAGTGGGCGGAGCGCCTGCGGGCATCCCAGGCGGCCTATGCCAGGCGCCTGGCGAACCTGCCCCGGCCCGACTACGACGAGGATTTGCCGGTCAACCAGCGGCGGGAGGAAATCGCCGCCGCCCTCGCGCAGCACCAGGTGGTGATCGTCTGCGGCGAAACCGGCTCGGGGAAAACCACCCAGCTGCCGAAAATCTGCCTCGATCTGCAACGGGGCGTGGCGGGCCTCATCGGCCACACCCAGCCGAGAAGGGTGGCGGCCCGCTCCATCGCGAACCGGGTGGCGAGCGAGCTGAAGAGTCCCCTCGGCCACGCCGTGGGCTACAAGGTGCGCTTCCAGGACAAGCTGTCGGAAGACACCTACCTGAAACTGATGACCGACGGCATCCTCCTGGCGGAAACCCAGAGCGACCCCCTGCTCCTGGCCTACGACACGATCATCATCGACGAGGCCCACGAGCGCAGCCTCAACATCGACTTTCTCCTCGGTTACCTGAAGCGCCTGCTGCCCCGGCGCCCGGACCTGAAGGTCATCATCACCTCCGCCACCATCGATGCCGAGCGCTTCTCCCGGCACTTCGGCGGCGCCCCGGTGATCGAGGTGTCGGGCCGCCTCTACCCGGTGGAAATCCGTTATCGCCCGGTGGGCGCCCCCTCACCCCTGCCCTCTCCCGCAAGGGGAGAGGGGGACAAAGAGTCGCGGCGCGACAGCTCGACCACTGAGGACGAGCAGGAAATCGACATGGAGCAGGCCATCGTCGATGCCGTGGACGAGGTGTCCCGCCTCGGCCTCGGGGACGTGCTGGTGTTCCTCCCCGGCGAGCGGGAAATCCGCGACACCGCCGAGCTGCTGCGAAAGCACCATCCGCCGGGCACCGAAATCCTGCCCCTGTTCGCCCGCCAGTCGGCTTCCGAGCAGGAGCGGGTGTTCCAGCCCTCGGGACGGCGGCGCATCGTTCTGGCCACCAACGTGGCGGAAACCTCCCTCACCGTGCCCGGCATCCGCTACGTCATCGACCCGGGCCTCGCCCGCATCAACCGCTACAGTTACCGCAACAAGGTGCAGCAGCTGCAGATCGAGAAGATTTCCCAGGCCGCCGCCAACCAGCGTTCCGGCCGCTGCGGCCGGGTGGCCAGCGGCGTTTGCGTGCGCCTTTATTCCGAGGCCGAGTTCGCCGCCCGCCCCCCCTTCACCGACCCGGAAATCCTGCGTACCTCCCTGGCCGCCGTCATCCTGCGCATGGCGTCCCTGCGCCTGGGGGACGTGGAGGCCTTCCCCTTCCTCGAACCTCCCGCCCCCAAGGCCGTGGCCGACGGCTACCAGCTGCTCAATGAGCTGGGCGCGGTGACCGAGGAGCGAACGCTCACCCCCCTGGGCGAGCAGCTCGCCAGGCTGCCCATCGACCCTAAGGTGGGCCGCATGCTGCTGGCGGCCAGGGAGGAGAACTGCCTGACCGAAGTGCTGGTGATCGCCGCCGCCCTGTCGGTGCCCGACCCCCGCATGCGCCCCATGGAGCGGGCCGGGGCGGCGGACAACGCCCACCGCCATTTCAGCGACGAGCGCTCGGACTTCCTCGCCTACCTCAAGCTGTGGCAGTTCTATCAGGAGGCGGTGGAACACAAGAAGTCCAACCGCAAGCTGATCAACCTGTGCCACGACCATTTCCTGTCCTACGTGCGCATGCGGGAGTGGATCGACATCCACCACCAGCTCCAGGCGGTGGTGACCGAAATGGGCTTCCGCCCCAACGAGACCCCGGCGGGCTACGACGAAATCCACCGCGCCCTCCTGGCGGGCCTGCTGGGCAACGTGGGGGTGAAGACCGAGGAGGAGGGCGTCTACGCCGGCGCCCGGGGCATCAAGTTCACCGCCCACCCCTCGTCGGTGTTCAAGAAAAAGGGTCCCAAGTGGGTCATGGCCGCCGAGCTGGTGGAAACCACCAAGCTCTTCGCCCGCTGCATGGCCCGCATCGAGCCCGAATGGCTGGAGAAAGTGGGTCCTCACCTGGTGAAGCGCCACTACTTCGACCCCCACTGGGAAAAGACCGGCGCCCGGGTGGCGGGCTACGAGCGGGTCACCCTCTACGGCCTCACGTTGATTCCTCGGCGGAAGATTCACTACGGCCCCCTCAATCCCAAGGAAGCCCGCGACATCTTCATCCGCCAGGCCCTGGTGGAAGGCAACTACGACACTCGCGCCCCCTTCTTCGAGCACAACCGCCAGCTAGTGGAGGAAGTGCAGGAGCTGGAGCACAAATCCCGCCGCCAGGACGTGCTGGTGGACGAGGAGCGCATGGTGGCCTTTTACGACGCCCGCATCCCGGCGGACATGCACAACGGCGCCGCCTTCGAGCGCTGGCGGCGGGACGCGGAAAAAGACAACCCCAAGCTGCTCTACATGAGCCGGGACGACCTCATGCGCCACGGCGCCGAGGGCGTCACCGAAACCCTGTTCCCCAAGATCCTGGCGGTGGGGGAAGTGGAGTGTCCGCTCACCTACCGCTTCGAGCCCGGCCCCCCGCTGGACGGCGTCACCCTCACCGTGCCCCTGCATCTCCTCAACAAGGTGGTCGAAGTCCGCTGCGCCTGGCTGGTGCCGGGCATGGTGCGGGAGAAGGTCACCGCCCTGGTGAAAAGCCTGCCCAAGCAGTTGCGGCGGCTGTGCGTGCCGGTGCCGGAGTTCGTGACGGGGTTTTTGGACAGCAAATTTCCCTCTCCCCTAGCCCCTCTCCCGTCTGCGGGAGAGGGGAACGAAGCGGCCAACTCCCCTCCCCCGCAGGCGGGGGAGGGGTGGGGGGAGAGGGGAAGTCTCACCTCCGCCATATCCGCCTATATCAAGCGCCGTACCGGCCAGGACGTGCCGCCTGCCGCCTGGGAGGAAGTGGAGCTGCCCGAACACCTGAAGATGCGCTACCGGGTGGTGGACGACGCCGGCCAGGAGTTGGCCTCCGGCCGCGACCTGGCGGAGCTTCGCGGCAAGCTCGGCCAGGCGGCCCAGATGACCTTCGCCAAGGGCCCGGAAACCGACTTCGAGAGGGAGGGCGTGACGTCCTGGGATTTCGGCGACCTGCCGGAGAAGCTTTCCTTCAGCCGGGGTGGGCACTCCCTCACCGGCTTTCCCACCCTGGTGGACATGGGGGATTCCGTCGCCATCCTGCTGCTGGATACCCCCGAAGCCGCCGCCCGGGACATGAGCGGCGGCGTGCGCCGCCTGCTGCGGCTGTCGCTGAAGGAACAGATGAAGCAGCTGGAAAAGA
>JBFXHL010000037.1:0-21909 GCA_050177075.1 Sulfuricellaceae bacterium
CGGAAAAGACCACCCCTAGCCCTTCCCCGCGCAGCGAAACGGCCTGCCAGCTGCAATGCGAGGCCAACCTTTCCCCTTGTCAGCCGGCAGCCCCCCAGCCCGTCACCCTCCATGGCGCCGGCCTCCGACCCTTTTCCCGCCACGCGCTCCCGGCGGGCATTGCGCTCCCCCCGGATACCCCCCCGCCCAAAGCCTGATTCTCCCTGCCCCACCCACTTTCGACGGGACGCTTGAGCTGCCCGTCCGATTTTCATTTGCAAGGAGAATTTCATGCCCATGACCCATTACATGGAACTGCTGTCCCAGAACCAGCCCTGGAACCTGATTCTTTTCATGGCGATCCCGGTGGTCCTGGCCGAGACCGTCGCCATCACCGAGCTGTTCATCCTCTATCACCGCCTGCACGAAGGCCCTCTCCGCACCCTCAACCGGATCGCGAGCATCCTCGGCGGGTTCTATTTTTCCGGGGTGTTTATCCACCTCATGAGCAACGCCGTCATTCCTCTCACGACGGACCACGCTTGGCGCGGACCGGCGGACGTCATTGCCGTCGGCTTCTACCTCTCCGGCATCGTTCCCCTGCTGGGACTGGCCTTGCTGGACCTGGGGCTCGTGGCGCGGGAGCGGACCGCAGAGCGGAAAATGCTGCTCCACGCCGGACTGGTGGCGTTGTTCCTGGTGGTCGCCCATGTCGCCATGGTGTTCGGCATGATGGACCCCGCCGTGCTCATGACGGAAACCGTCCCCATGGAACATGCCATGGGCCACTGACCACCCTTGTGAAACGTCTCGCGACGCGCCGCCCCGTCGGCGCGTTTTTTGTTGTTTCGCCGCAAGTTGGTATAAAATCCCTCCAATCCGAGGAGCGCTGCAACGGTCTTCCCACCGTCAGGCTCGGCATCCAAACCGCGCTCGCCTGCTTTCAACCCCGTGCCGGGCACGGGATGCCAGGTGAGCGACACTCCCGCATCCCCCCGGCCGCAACGTTAGGAGTTCGCTGTGGCTGACACCCAATTCACCGACTATAAAGTCGCCGACATGTCCCTGGCCGATTGGGGCCGCAAGGAAATCGCCATCGCCGAGGTGGAAATGCCAGGCTTGATGGCCATCCGCGAGGAGTTCGCAGCTTCGCAACCCTTGAAGGGCGCGCGCATTGCCGGTTCCCTGCACATGACCATCCAGACGGCGGTGCTGATCGAGACCCTCACGGCCCTGGGCGCGGAAGTGCGGTGGGCCTCCTGCAACATCTACTCCACGCAGGACCATGCCGCCGCCGCCATCGCCGCCGACGGCGTGCCGGTTTTCGCCTACAAGGGCGAATCCCTGGAAGAGTACTGGGATTACACCCACCGCATTTTCGAGTGGCCGGGCGAACCCGCCAACATGATTCTGGACGACGGCGGCGATGCCACCCTGCTGCTGCACCTGGGCACCCGCGCCGAGTCCGATCCTTCCTGCATCGCCAACCCGACCTGCGAGGAAGAGCGCGTGCTGTTCGCCGCCATCAAGAAACGCCTGGAAACCTCTCCCGGCTGGTATTCGGAGCGCATCAAGCACATCAAGGGCGTGACCGAGGAGACCACCACCGGCGTGCACCGCCTGTACCAGATGGCCGCCGATGGCCGCCTGAAGTTCCCGGCCATTAACGTGAACGATAGCGTCACCAAATCCAAGTTCGACAACCTCTACGGCTGCCGCGAATCCCTCATTGACGGTATCAAGCGCGCCACCGACGTGATGGTGGCGGGCAAGATTTGCGTGGTGCTGGGCTACGGCGACGTGGGCAAGGGCTGCGCTCAGGCCTTCCGCGGCATGGGCGCCACCGTGATGGTGACCGAGATCGACCCGATCTGCGCCCTCCAGGCCGCCATGGAAGGCTACCGCGTGGTGACCATGGATGAAGTGGCCGCCATCGGTGACATTTTCGTCACCGCCACCGGCAACGTGCACGTGATCAACCACGACCACATGGCGAAGATGAAGAACGAGGCCATCGTGTGCAACATCGGCCACTTCGATTCCGAAATCGACATCGCCTCGGTGGAAAAATACCAGTGGGAAGAGATCAAGCCCCAGGTGGATCACGTCATTTTCCCCGACGGCAAGAAGATCATCGTCCTCGCCAAGGGCCGCCTGGTGAACCTGGGCTGCGCCACCGGCCACCCCAGCTTCGTGATGTCCGCCTCCTTCAGCAACCAGACCATCGCCCAGATCGAGCTGTTCAACCACACCGAGCAATACCCGGTGGGGGTGTACACCCTGCCCAAGCACCTGGACGAAAAAGTGGCGCGCCTGCATCTGAAGAAGATCGGCGCCCACCTGACCGAGCTGACCGACACGCAGGCCAAGTACATCGGCGTGCCCAAGGAAGGCCCGTACAAGCCCAACCACTACCGCTATTGATCGGCTAGTGCCTTGAACCCGGTGGCGGCGCATCGGCTCGGTGACCGTCACCGCCTGTTATGGGGCTCGACATGAAAAAACCCATTCTCAGTTTCGAATTCTTCCCCCCCAAGACCCAGGAGGGGATCGACAAGCTGCGAGCCACCCGCCAGCAGCTAGCCCAGATGAAGCCGGAATTCTTTTCCGTCACCTTCGGCGCCGGCGGCTCCATCCGGGACCGCACCCTGGAGACGGTGCTGGAAATCCAGAAGGAGGGCCACCAGGCCGCTCCCCACCTGTCCTGCATCGCCGCCACCCACGACAGCATCAAGAGCCTGCTGGACGAGTACAAGGCCAACGGCATCAAGCGCATCGTCGCCCTGCGCGGCGACATCCCGTCGGGCATGGTGGAGCTGGGGGATTTCCGCTACGCCGCCGACCTGGTGGCCTTCATCCGCGCCGAATACGGCGACTGGTTCCACATCGAGGTGGCCGCCTATCCCGAGTTCCACCCCGAGGCCCCGTCCGCCGCGGCGGACCTGGACAACTTCGCCGCCAAGGTAAAGGCCGGGGCGGATGCCGCCATCACCCAGTACTTCTACAACGCCGACGCCTACTTCCGCTTCGTCGACGAGTGCGAGGCGCGGGGGGTAACCGTGCCCATCGTGCCCGGCATCATGCCCATCTCCAACTTCACCCAATTGGCACGCTTTTCCGACGCCTGCGGGGCGGAGATTCCCCGCTGGATGCGCAAACGCATGGAAGGCATGGCCAACGACCTGCCCACCCTCCACGCCTTCGGCCTGGACGTGGTCACCGACCTGTGCGACAAGCTGCTGCGGGGCGGTGCGCCGGGACTGCACTTCTACACCCTCAACCAGGCGGGGCTGATTTCCACCCTGGGCCAGCGTTTGGGCTTGTAATCTAAGGGATATCTCCCCTACTATGGCCGGATGCGACCCATCCGGCCCTCTCCCCTGCTGCTGCTCGCCCTCGCCTTCCTGGCGGCGGCGGCGGTGGAGATTTTCTCGCTCCACCGCCTGCAGGCCCTGGAAAACCGGCTGTCGGACGCCTTCGTGCGGGAAGTCTCCCTGTCCCGCCAGGCCGACCCGGATATCGTCGTGGTCGATATCGACGAGCAAAGCCTCGCCCGCATGGCCGACAGCGTCGGCAGCTACCCCTGGCCCCGGGCGGTGCACGGCGAGCTGGTGGAGGGCCTCGCCCGCCAGCGCCCCAAGGCCATCCTGTTCGACATCCTGTTCACCGACCCGGACATCTATCGCAAGGACAGCGATGCCTATTTCAACCAGGTGCTGGCCGTCCAGTCCAACGTCTATTTCCCTTTCCTGCGCCTGCCGGCCAACGGCGACGCCAAGGGCATCCCCCTCGACGACTACGGGGCCGTCCTGGGCTTCACACGCACCCCCGCCGCCAAGGCCGGCGCCAAGGCCGCCCTGGCCCTCCCCGGCGCACTGAGCCCGGAAAACTGGCGCCTGGGGGCAATTAATTTTCTCGAAGACCCGGACGGCATCGGCCGCCGCTACTACCTCCACCTGGACGCTCACGGCTGGCGCCTGCCTTCCCTACCGGCCCGGGTGGCGAAAGACCTGGGCTATCCCATCCCGCCCGGCGAGACCCTGCTCCTGGGCTGGCGCGGTCCGGCCCTGGCCCACCGCCATGTCTCCTATGCCGACCTGTACGAGGATTTTTCCCGCCAGCACCCCCAGCGCCCCGCCGACGAATTCAGCGGCAAGATCGTCATCATCGGCGCCAGCGCCGCCGGCCTCCACGACATCCGCGCCACCCCCGTGGACAGCCTCTACCCGGCGGTGGAAATCCTCGCCACCGCCCTGGACAACCTGAAGAACCGGGGCTACATGGCCCAGGCTCCGGCCGCCCTCGTGTTCGCCCTCACGGCGCTGCTGCTCGCCGGGCTGTGGGGCGCCTTCGCCCGCGGCTCCACCCCCTTGCGCATCGCCCTCGGCCTGGCACCGGCCACCTTGCTCCTGCTGGGAGCGGAATACTTCGCCGTCATCCAGTTATGGCTGCTGCCGGTGTTCGTTCCCCTGGCCTTCGGCTGGACCTACTACCTCGCCGCCACGGTCCACGTTTACCTCAAGGAACGGCGGGCACGGGAAGCCACCATCCGCACCTTCAACCGCTTCCTCGACCCCCGGGTGGTGAAGGAACTGGTGGACAAGGGACAGACGGCGGAAAGTCTGTCGAGCCGCAGCGGAGAACTGACGGTGCTGTTCTCCGACATCCGCGGCTTCACCACCCTGTCGGAAAGCCGCAGCCCCCAAGAAATTGTGGACCTGCTCAACGACTACTTCAGCCGCCAGGTGGCGGTCATCTTCCGCCACGGCGGCACCCTGGACAAATTCATCGGCGACGCCATCATGGCCTTCTGGGGCGCCCCGACGGACGACCCCCGGCAGGCTGAAAACGCCGTGGCCTGCGCCCTGGAGATGGTGGACACCCTGCAGGCGTTCAAGCAGGAACTGGGGACCGAGGGGGAAACCTTCGACGTGGGCATCGGCGTTCACACCGGCCCGGCGGTGGTGGGTTTCATCGGCTCGGAACAGCGCCAGGACTACACCGCCATCGGCGACACGGTGAACCTGGCCAGCCGCATCGAGGGCCAGACCAAGGGCGTGGCGCGAGTGCTGGTCTCCGCCGACACGCGGCAGCGCTGCGGCGAAACCTTTGACTTTATCGACCACGGGTCCTATAAAGTCAAAGGCCGCACCCAGGAAGTGCAACTGTTTGAACCGAGGAGAAAAAACCCGTGAAGCGGACCCGCCTGTTGATCGCCGCCCTGGCCCTCGCCGCCAGCTTTGCCGCCTGGGGCGAGAGCGCCCAGACCGTCAAGGCCACCGACCTGAAAAAGACCCCCTTCGCCGACGCCGAGACCGTGGCCTCCCTGCCGGAAAATACCACCGTGGAAATCCTCAAGCGCCAGGGACCGTGGATGCAGATCAAAACCGCGGACAAGGAAGGCTGGGTGCGCATGCTCGCCCTGCGCATGGGGGACGGCACCGCCAAGGGCGGCAGCGGCGGGGCCGGCCTCGCCGGCCTGCTCAACATCGCCCGCACCGGCAGCAGCGGCACCACCGTGGCCACCGGGGTACGCGGCCTGACCAAGGAAGAACTGGCCAACGCCCAGCCCAATCCGGAAGAGATGAAGAAGCTCAAGCAATACACCGTCGGCGCCAAGGAGGCGCGAACCTTCGCCGCGGCCGGCGGGCTCAAGGCCCAGCAGGTGGACTACCTGAAAGCACCGGCGTCCACCGCCAATAGCGGCAACCAAAACTCCGGCTGGGGAGGCATTCAATGAACAAGCGCCTCGCCCTCCTGTTTGCCGCCCTGGCGATGCCCGTGGCCGGCCATGCCTTCGACCTGGGCAACATCAACCTCAACCGCATCGGCAACGTCATCAAGAACGTCCAGGAAGCCAACCGGGAAGTCCCGGAAAAAGAGGAAGAGGCCATCGGCGAACAAATGGCCTCCACCCTGCTGGGGGGGGCCCCCCTGGTGAACAACCCGGCCCTGGAGAAATACGTCAACAACGTGGGCCGCTGGCTCGCCCTGCAGACCGAGCGCCCCGACCTGGCATGGCACTTCGGCGTGCTGGACAGCGAGGCGGTCAACGCCTTCGCCGCGCCGGGAGGCTATATTTTCGTCACCAAGGGGCTGCTCAAGCGTCTCAACAACGAAGCAGAGCTGGCCGGGGTGCTGTCCCACGAAATCGCCCACGTGCTGCAGAAACACCACCTCAAGGCGATCCAGAAGAACGCCTCCTACGGCGCCTTCGCCGAAGTCGCCACCATGGCGGTGGAAGCCCGCGGGGAGGGGGATGCGAAATCCAGGGTGCTGGCCAACCTGGTCCAAGGCACCAAGGAACTCTACGCCCGCGGCCTGGACAAGGACGATGAGTACGAGGCCGACCGCATGGGCATCGTCATCGCCGCCCGGGGCGGCTACGACCCCTTCGCCCTGCCGGAGGTGATTCACGACCTGGAAAAACTCAACCCCAAGGACCCGGGAGCCGCCCTGCTGTTCGAAACCCACCCCGCTCCCGCCGACCGGATCAAGGCCATCGACCAGGCCGCCGGGGACAAGCTGGACGCCTACGGCAGCCAACCCACCCTGGCCGCCCGCTTCCTCAAGTACAAGCCCAACGGCAAGTGAGCTGGGCTCGCCGTCCCCGGGCGGCGCGGCTCAGTCCTCGCCGCCGCGCTGGGGCTCCCCTTTCCCGCCCAGCAGCGGCTTCATGGCCGTGCGCAGGCTGGAAAACACCTTGGAATGGTCCTTCTCCACTCCCGCCAGCAGTTGCTTCATCTGGTAGCGCTGCATCGGCTTGCTGAAGCAGGCGGGGCAATTCTCGAAAATCACCGGCAGCCCGGCACTGCGGGCGAAGGCCAGGGTCTGCCGCTCGCGCACGTAGGCGAAGGGACGGATCACCCGCAAATCGCCGGCGTCGATGGTGTAGTGGGCGGCCATGGTGCGCAGCTTGCCGCCGAAGAAGGCGGACATGAGGAAGGTTTCCGCCAGGTCGTCCAGGTGCTGGCCCATGGCCAGGACGTTGTAGCCGTGCTCCCGGGCCGCCCGGTAAAGGATGCCCCGGCGCATGCGGGAGCAGAAGGCGCAGAAGGAATCCCCCACCATGCTTTTCTCCGCCTGTTCGACAATGGGCTGGCTTTCGTAGAAATAGGGCACTCCCAGCTCCGCCATGTAGGCTTTGAGGGGGGAGGGGTCAAAATCCGGCGACTGGGGGTCCACGGTGCAGGCGGCCAGTTCGAAGCGGATGGGGGCCTTTTTCTGCAGGTGCAGCAGGACGTGGAGCAGGGACAGGGAGTCCTTGCCGCCGGACAGGCCCAGCAGCACCCGGTCGCCGTCGCGGATCATGTCGAAGTCGCCGATGGCCTTGCCGGTGGCCTGGATCAGCGTCTTCGGCGGTTTGACCGGCTCCATCACAGGCTGGCGCTGCGCCCGCCATCCACCGGCAGGAAGACGCCGGTGACGTAGGGCGCATCCTTGACCAGGAAGGTCACCGCCCGGGCGATGTCCTGAGGACTGCCCTCCCGCTTCAGCAGGGTATGGGCGACGATGCGGCGGCGCTCCTGATCGTCGAAGGTGGGATCCTCCTCCGGCCACAGGATGGGGCCGGGGGCTACCGCATTGACCCGCACTTGGGGGCCCAGTTCGTGGGCCAGGGATTTGGTCAGGGCCACCAGGCCGGCCTTGGCGATGCTGTAGACGACGTAGCTCTTCATCGGCCGCTCGGCGTGGATGTCGGCGATGTTGACGATGCAGCCGTGGCTGTGTCGCAGGGCGTCGGCGGCTGCCTGGGAGAGGAACAGGGGCGCCTTCAGGTTGGTGCCGAGGAGGTCGTGCCAGTCCTGCTCGCGGATTTCCCCCACCGCCGTAGGGTAGAAACTGGAAGCGTTGTTGACCAGCACGTCCAGGCGGCCGAAGCGCTCCAGGGTGGCGGCCACCAAGCCCGGCAAGCGCTCGATGTCGTGCAGGTCGGCCTGCACCAGGGCCGCCGAGTCGGGCCGGGCCCGGTTCAACTCCGCCGCCAGGCCCTCGGCCTCCGCCGCCGAAGAACGGTAATGGATCATCACCCGGGCACCGAGGCCGTGAAGCTGGCGGGCGATTTCCGCCCCCACCCGCTTGGCCCCGCCGGTAATCAGCACAACCTTGTCCTGCATGGTATAGTCCGCCTTCGTTTCAGTCCTGCCGAAATTTACCACATCCCCCCATGGCCCCTCTACCCGCCCCCAGCCCGGACGCCCTGCACCACAGCGAGCGGCTGGCCACCCTGATCGGGGAGGAAATCGCCGCCGCCGGGGGCTGGCTGTCCTTCGCCCGCTACATGGACCTGGCGCTCTACGCCCCCGGCCTCGGCTATTACGCCGCCGGCGCCCACAAGCTCGGCGCGGCAGGGGACTTCGTCACCGCCCCGGAACTGTCCGTCCTCTTCGGCCGCACCCTGGCCCGGCAGGCGGCCCAGGTGCTGGAGACCACGGGCGGCGACATCCTGGAGATCGGCGCCGGCACGGGCAAACTGGCCCGCGACCTGCTTCGGAGGCTGGAGACCCTCGGCCGCCTGCCCCGCCGTTACGCCATCCTCGAGGCCAGCGCCGACCTGAAGCAGCGCCAGCATGATTTCCTGGCCCGGGAAGTCCCCCATTTGGTTGAGCGGGTGGAATGGCTGGCCGGCCTGCCGGCCGCGTTCACCGGCTTGATCCTCGGCAATGAACTGCTCGACGCCCTGCCGGCCCATGTGGTGGCCTGGCGAGACGGAAAAATCTGCGAGCGCGGCGTCGCCGTGGAGAACGGAAAATTCGTCTGGCGGGAGCGTCCCGCCGAGAATCCGGCGTTGCTCGATGCGGCCAGGAAAATCGACGTCGCCGACGGCTACGTCAGCGAAATCGGCCTGGCGGCGCCGGATTTGGTGCGCGCCCTGGGAGAGCGCCTGGAACGGGGAGCGCTGCTGTTCCTCGACTACGGCTTCGGCCACGCCGAGTACTACCATCCCCAGCGCCACCAGGGCACCCTCATGTGCCACTACCGCCACCACGCCCACGACGACCCCTTTTTCCTCCCTGGCCTGCAGGACATCACGGTCCATGTGGATTTCAGCGCCATCGCCGAGGCGGGCACGGCCACCGGCCTCGATCTCCTGGGCTATACCAGCCAGGCCCACTTCCTGCTCAACTGCGGCCTCACCGACCTCCTGGCCGAGGTTTCCCCCCTCGACACGGCCGCCTTCCTGCCCCTGGCCAACCAGGCCCAGCGTCTGCTGAGCCCGGCGGAAATGGGGGAGCTGTTCAAGGTCATCGCCCTCGGCCGAGGCATCGAGCCGCCGCTCTCCGGTTTCGTCCAGGGCGATAAGCGCTACGCCCTCTAGCTAGCCGTCGCGCCGGAAGCTCCGCCTTCGGCAAGCCGGCCGGAATTGGAATGCTTTCATCATATATGCTATATAAGTAAAAGGGTCTAGTAATTTTACTGGCTCTAAAACCGCGCATTTAGGGCTGGGGAGAGGCCATGCCCCCCAAAGCCAAGAAACCCCAAACCATCACCGACGTCGCGAAGGCGGCCCTGTACCGTCTTTCCGAGCTGGGGCTGCCGCCTACGCCCGAAAACTACGCGCTGCACTACTACGACATCCTCGGCGGCGCGCCCCTCAAAGGAAAGCCGGGGAATACCCCACCGACCTTCGACCCCCAGTTGCTCGAGGAGGTGGGCCGCATTCTCGACAACGTCGCCGACCGCGCTTCCCAACTGGCCCAGGGCCTGAACACCCGCAACGAGGAAATCCGCGCCAAGGTCAGCGACCTGACCCGGGCGGAGGAAAAACAGGCGATGCTGAAGCTGCTCGCCTCCATCCTCAACAGCACCGACTCCATTCTCGCCACCACGGAAGACACTTACGACGGCTTGCTGGTCACTCGCCAAGCCCTGGAACAAATCAAAACCGAACTGCAGGAAACCCGCCGCATGGCCCACGAGGACGCCCTCACCGGCATTCAGAACCGCCGCGGCATGGAGCTGGCCCTGGCCCGGGAAGTGGAACACGCCCACCACTACGGCAGCCCCCTGTCGGCGGCCATGCTGGATCTGGACCATTTCAAGCAGCTCAACGATCGCTACGGCCACGAAACCGGTGACAAGGTGCTGCTCCACCTCGCCACCCTGATGCGCCAGGCACAGCGGGAAGCCGACGTCCTGGTCCGCTACGGCGGCGAGGAATTCCTCATCATCCTCCCCGGCACCGACCTCAACGGCGCCTGGTTCGTCGTGGACCGGTTGCGCACCACGGTGACCGCTACCCCGCTCATTTGCGACAACAATAAAATCGCCACCTCCTTCAGCGCCGGCATCGCGCAACTGAAAACGGACGAAAGCGGCCAAAATCTCATCAGCCGCGCGGACAATGCGCTCTACGAGGCCAAGCGGTCGGGGCGGAATTGCATTAAAATAGCGGCTGACTGACCCGCGCCCTTCGGCGGCGCTCCGTTTAACCCCTGCTCTCCCTTTTCCATGAAACCTTCCTTCCTCGAACGCCTCAAGCAACGGGTACTGCTGTGCGACGGCGGGACCGGCACCCTGATCCAGGCTGAAACCTGGGACCTGGAAAAAGACTTCCTCGGCCTGGAAAACTGCTCCGAAGTATTGGTGCTGACCCGCCCCGACTTCGTCGAGAAAGTACACAGCGCCTACTTCGAGGCCGGCGCGGACTGCGTGGAAACCAATACCTTCGGCGCCAACAAGGTGGTGCTGGCCGAATTCGACCTCACCCCCCGCACCCGAGAAATCAACCGCCGCGCGGCGGAGATCGCCTGCGCTACGGCGGCCAAATTCGCCACCCCCGACCAGCCCCGCTACGTGCTCGGTTCCGTGGGGCCCGGCACCAAGCTGGCGAGCCTCGGACACCTGCCCTACGACGTGCTGGAAGACTCCTACGCCGAGCAGGCGCGGGGGCTGATCGAGGGAGGCGTCGACGCCTTCCTTCTGGAAACCAACCAGGACCTGCTCACCATCAAGGCCGCGGTGAACGGCTGCAAGCTCGCCCGGGCCGAGATGGATCGGCGGGACCTGCCGATCTTTGTCCAGGTGACCATCGAAACCACCGGCACCATGCTGGTGGGCAGCGACATCGCAGCGGCCGCCACCGCCATCGACGCCCTGGACGTGGACGGCATGGGCCTCAACTGCGCCACCGGCCCGGCGGAAATGTCGGAGCACGTGAAATGGCTGGCGGAGCACTGGCGCGGGAACATCTCCGTCATGCCCAATGCCGGCCTGCCCATGCTGGTGGACGGCAAGACCGAATACCCGCTGATTCCCGCCGAGCTGGCGGACTGGCACCGCCGCTTCGTGGAAGAGGACGGGGTCAATCTCATCGGCGGCTGCTGCGGCACCACTCCGGCCCACATCGCCGCCGTGCGCAAGATGCTCGACGCCCGCGCAAACCAGGCTCCCGTGGCGCGCAAGCCCGAGTGGGAGCCGGCGGTATCCTCCCTCTATTCCGCCGTCGCCCTGCGCCAGGAGAACGCAGTGTTCGCCATTGGCGAGCGCTCCAACGCCAACGGCTCGAAAAAGTTCCGCGACCTCCTGGCGGAGGAGAACTGGGACGCCCTGGTGGGCATCGGCCGGGAGCAGGTGAAGGAAGGTTCCCACGCCCTGGACGTATGCGTGGCCTACGTCGGCCGCCCCGAGGCCAGCGACATGGCGGAGCTCGTCTCCCGCTACCGGGGCCAGATCTCCGTGCCCCTGATGATCGATTCCACCGAAGTACCGGTGATCGAAAGCGCCCTCAAGCTCATCGGCGGCAAGTCCATCATCAATTCCATCAACTTCGAGGACGGCGAGGAAAAAGCCGCCGCCATCCTCAAACTGGCGAAGAAATTCGGCGCCGCCGTGGTGGCCCTCACCATCGACGAGCAAGGCATGGCCAAGGAGGTGGACGACAAACTGCGCATCGCCCACCGCCTCTACGATTTCGCCGTCAACCGGCACGGCCTGCCGGCGTCGGACCTGATGTTCGACCCCCTGACCTTCACCATCTGCACCGGGGTGGAGGCGGACCGCAACCACGGCATCAAAACCCTGGATGCCATCGAGCGCATCGCCAAGGAACTGCCCGAGTGCCAGATCGTCCTGGGCCTGTCCAACATCAGCTTCGGCCTCAACGCCGCCGCGCGCCACGTGCTGAACTCGGTGTTCCTGGCCCATGCCCAGCAGCGGGGCATGACCGGCGCCATCATCCACGTCTCCAAGATCCTGCCCCAGCACAAGATCGACGAGGCCCACCGGGTGGCGGCGGAAAACCTGATCTTCAACCGCTGGCAGGACGGCAAGGACCCCCTGCTGGTGTTCGTGGAAATGTTCAAGGACGCCAAGGCGGCGGAGGTGCAGAAAGCCAAGCCCGCCACGGTAGAAGAGGCGCTCAAGCAGCGCATCGTGGACGGCGACAAGCAGGGGCTGGAGGATGACCTCAAGGCGGCCCTGGCCAAGTACCCGCCCCTGGATATCATCAACACCCTGCTCCTGGACGGCATGAAGACCGTGGGCGAGCTCTTCGGTTCCGGCCAGATGCAGCTCCCCTTCGTGCTCCAGAGCGCCGAAACTATGAAGGCCGCCGTGGCCTACCTGGAGCCTTTCATGGAAAAGGCCGAAGGCAGCCACAAGGGCACCATGGTCCTGGCCACGGTGAAGGGCGACGTCCACGACATCGGCAAGAACCTGGTGGACATCATCCTCACCAACAACGGCTACAAGGTGGTCAACATCGGCATCAAGCAACCCCTCCATGCCATCCTGGAAGCCGCCGAGGAGCACAAGGCCGACGCCATCGGCATGTCCGGCCTGCTGGTGAAATCCACCGTGATCATGAAGGAAAACATCGAGGAGATGAAAAAACTCGGCTGGACCACGCCGGTGATCCTCGGCGGCGCCGCCCTGACTCGGCGCTTCGTCGAGGAGGACTGCCGCGCCGCCTATTCCGTGGGAGAAAACGTCCATTATGCCAAGGATGCCTTCGCCGGCCTGAAGCTGATGGACAACATCATGGCCGGCAAAACCTGAGGACCTGCCGGGCGGAAAAATGGCTATGCTTGAAACCTAGCCATTTCGTCGGATACCGCCATGAAGCACCTCACTCCCAAAGAGGCCCACGACTTCCTCCAGGCCAACCGCGACGCGGTGTTCATCGACGTGCGGAGCGAATTGGAATTCCTCTTCGTCGGCCACCCCGTGGGCGCCCTGTCCATCCCCTGGTACAACACGCCGGACTGGGACCTCAACCCCCACTTCGTCGCCGAAGTGAAAATGGCCTCCAGCTTCAACCGCCCGGTGGTGCTCATCTGCCGCAGCGGCAAGCGTTCGGTGGAGGCGGGACTGAAACTGGAGGAGGCGGGCCTCTCCGAGGTGTACAACGTCCTCCACGGCTTCGAAGGCGACCTGGACGACCACCACCGCCGCAGCACCATCAACGGCTGGCGCCATGACGGCTTGCCGTGGGAACAGTGCTAGGGCTTACTTCTTTTTGCCTTTCTCTTTGCCCTTCACCCTGTCCAGAGCCGCTTCGACGCGGTTGCACAGGGTCTTGAGAATCTTGATGCGGGCGAACAGCTTGTCGTTGGCCTCCACCAGGGTCCACGGGGCGATGTCGGTGCTGGTGCGTTCCACCATGTCGCACACCGCCCGCTCGTAATCGCCCCACTTCTCCCGGTTGCGCCAGTCCTCCTCGGTGATCTTGAAACGCTTGAAGGGGGTGTTTTCCCGCTCCTTGAAGCGGCGCAACTGCTCTTCGTTGCTGATGGAAAGCCAGAATTTCACCAGCACCATGTCGTGCTCGACCATCTGCTCCTCGAAATCGTTGATTTCGCCGTAGGCCCGCATCCAATCGGCCTCGGAGCAATAGCCCTCGATGCGCTCCACCAGCACGCGGCCGTACCAGGAGCGGTCGAAGATGGTGAGCTGGCCACGCCGCGGCAGGTGCCGCCAGAAGCGCCACAAATAGGGCTGGGCACGCTCTTCATCGGTGGGAGCGGCGATGGGGATGATGTTGTACACCCGCGCCTCCAGGGCGCTGGTGACGCGGCGGATGCTGCCGCCCTTGCCGGCGGCGTCGTTGCCCTCGAACATGACGATGACCGAAATCTTCTTGAAATCCGGGTCCCGGGACAGGAGGTTGAGCTTGCCCTGATACTTCTCCAGTTCCGCCTCGTAGGTCTTCTTGTCCAGCTTCTGGGTCAGGTCCAGGGTTTTCAGGATGTGCAGGTTGTCGATGGAAGGCAGCAGGGGCGGGGCATGAATGGCGACCGGCTTGGCCTCCCCCTGCTCCAGGCGCTTCTTCAGGGCCTCCAGCAGGATCTTGCCCACGGTCAGGCTGCGGTAGCGGGCGTCGGCCCCCTCGACGATGATCCACGGCGCCTCGGCGGAGCTGGTGTGACGGATGGTCATTTCCGACACGGCGCGGAACTTCTCGTACATCTTGAAATGTTCCCAATCCCGCTCGGTGACCCGCCAGCGGGTCTTGGGGTTCTTCTCCAGGTCGGAAAGGCGCTTTTTCTGCTTCTCCTTGGAGAGGTGGAACCAGAATTTGAGCACCAGGGCGCCTTCGTCGGTAAGCATCTTCTCGAAGCGGGTAATCCGGTCCAGGCTCTCCACCATGGCGGCGTCGTCGATTTCGCCGAAGACCTTCCGCAGGATCGGCTCGGTATACCAGGAGCCGAGAAACACTCCCGTCTTGCCCTTGGGCGGCAACACCCGCCAGAAACGCCACATGGGCGGCCGCTGCAACTCTTCGTCGGTAGGCTCGCCCATGCCGTGGACTTGGACATGGCGCGGGTCCATCCACTCGTTGAGCAGGTTGACCGTCTCGCCCCGCCCGGCGCCGTCCACCCCGCCGATAAGGATGATCACCGGGTACTTGGCCAGGCGCAGAGTGTCCATCTGCGCTTCCAGCAAGGCTTCCCGCAGGACGGGCTCCTCGTTCTTGTACGTTTCCTTGTCGATTTTATGGCCCAGTTCTGCGGACTCGAACATGATCTCCCCTTCTTCTCAGCAGGCGCGAAAAAATTACTGGGCCCCTGGGGCCCTTCGCTCTAAGGATAGCAAAGTTATTTCTTCCAGAACGGCCGGCAGCGACGGAATTGGCCCCAGGCCTCGTCCAGGCCGGCGAGGCTGTCCGCCGCGGCGATATCCACCAATTCCCCCACCAGCTTGGCGGCCGGGTTCTCCGAGCCAAGATCGGCGAGCAGCCGATGGGTGACGGCCGCATCGTTGAGGGAACCGAGAAGATCCTGCAGGCCGGACAGGCGTTTCACATAGCCCTTTCCAGCCTCGCCGGGAAAGAGGGGAAGGAAAAATTCCACCGCGTAGCGCAGCTTCTTCGCCGCGATGCGGGCCCGATGGCGGTGAGGGGGGGGAAGCCGGGACAAATGGCGTCCACGCTTCCTCAGCACCTGGTGGCGGCGGCTGAGCAATTTGGCCGCCAGCGCCACGGCGGCCTTATCCAGGCGCGCGCCACCCTCATTCCGCCAGGCGGCGTTGGCGATCCAGGCACGAAGTTCAGCCAGCAGACGCCGACAGCGGGCGGAGCGCAGAGCGGCACGGGCGGCCTCCCGTTTTTCGAGCCGAATGGCCGCCGCCCGTCGGGCGAGCTCCGCCATCCCGGCGTGGGCGGAAAATTCCGCCAGCCGCGGGGGCAGCGTCTCTTCAATGAACACATCCCAGTCCCGGGCCTCCCCCAATCGCCCCCCCAGCCAGCGCAATTCATCGTCCAAGGCGTGAACGGCCTCCTCCGGCACCACGGCGGTAAATAGCTTGAGGGCGGAGCGCAGGCGCCGGATCGCCACCCGCATCTGGTGCACGTACTCGATGTTCTCCCCCCGCAGCACGCCGTTCCGATTGCCCTCCAGATGCGCCAGACAGGCAGCGAAAATGGCCTGGAACGCCTCGCTCACGCTCATGGCGGAAGTGAGCGGCGGCACAGCGGCTTTCGTCGGCGGGGAAAGTGAGGCGGCAGGCAAGGGAGGGCTCCCAGGGTCGTTGATCCCAGTATAGGGCACCTCGAAAAACCTGCTGCGCGACCCGATTGCTGCGTTGGACGGTGCTCGCTCCCTCGCCTATCTATTTGATATGTCTCGGTCGCTGCGCTCCGTCCGCCTTGCACTCGGGCCGCTCGCGACGGTTTTTCGAGGTGCCCTATAACCAATCCCCGACGCGAAATTATGACCAGGGGAAAACGTATTAGCGGGAACGTTTCTTCGCCCGGGGATGGGCGGCGTCGTAAACCTTGGCGAGGTGCTGGAAATCCAGGTGGGTATAGACCTGGGTGGTGGAAATGCTGGCATGGCCGAGCATCTCCTGCACCGCCCGCAGGTCGCCGCTGGATTGCAGCACATGGGTGGCGAAGGAATGACGCAGGACGTGGGGGTGCACGTTGGCCGCCAGCCCCAGCTTCAGGGCCCATTGCTTGAGACGGTACTGGACGGCCCGGGGGGTGAGCCGGCTGCCGTTGCGGCCGACGAAGAGCGCATTCTCCTCCCCCCCAGCCATGCCTTGGCGCTGCGGCAGCCATGCCCGGATGGCGGCGGCGGCGAACCGCCCCACCGGCACGATGCGTGTCTTGTTGCCCTTGCCGGTGACGCGCACGCTACCGTCCGCCAGGTCCAGGTCCGTCAGGTTCAGCCCCACCAGCTCCGACAGGCGCAGGCCGGAGGAGTAGAGCAGCTCCAGGATCGCCTTGTCGCGCACCGCCAATTCGTCCTCGGCGCCGATGTCCATGAGGCGGCCGGCTTCGTCGGGGGAGAGGGCCTGGGGCAGGGTCTTCGGCGCCTTGGGGGGGCGGATGCCGGCGCAGGGATTCTGGTCCAGGCCGTAATCCCGGGCGAGGAAATCGAAGAATCCGCGCCAGGCGCTGAGGTAGCGCGCCAGGCTCTTGCCGTGGCGGTCGCGGCCGTGGAGCTGGGCGACGAAACGGCGGATGTGGTGGCTGCGCAACTGCTCCAGGGGGGTGTCACCCACCAGCTCCAGCAGGCTGCGCACATCGCGGCCGTAGCCTGTCACGGTATGGGGAGAAAGCCGCCGTTCGCCGGCGAGGTGTCCAAGGTAGGCGTCGAGGCGGCTTTGGACAGCCTCGGAAAGGGGTGTATCCCTATCCTTACTCGACATCCGTCAGCAGGTGCCTTTGCACCGCCGCGCTCACCAGGTCCCCCAGGCGCTTCAGGTAGAGGGTGCCCATGTCGGGGTAGAAGCGCTGCTCGTCCTCGCTCGCCAGGGCCAGGAGGCCGAAGGATTCCTCGGCCCGCAGGGGCACCAGGGCGAAGGAGCGCAGTTTTGGACCATCCTCGCCGAACCAGCCGGGAATGCCGTGGGGGGCTTCCAGGCCGCACTGGGGGTTGGTCAGGTTGTCGGTGAAGGAGCACAGCTCCAGGGGCACCTCGGAAAACTCCACCAGGCCGGGCTGGTCCGGCTGGCCGGTCCAGATGCGCAGGGCGGTGTGGGGAATGGCGAAGATTTCCAGCAGGTTCTCGCGAATGCTCTGCACCAGGGCATCGAGGGTTTTCGGCGCGAACAGGGTGAGGGCGAAACGGTGCAGCTTCTCGCTGATGGCATCGTTGTCCTCGCCGAAGCCGATCAGTTCCCGCAGCTTGGACTCCAGCAACTGGTTCTTTTCCCGCAGGGTCAGGATCTGCCGCTCGGTGAGGGAAATGGCCCGTCCGCCGTGGGGATGGGGGATGAATATATCCGCCAGCACGTCGGCATAATCCTCGAAAAATTCGGGATGGTTTTTGAGATAGCTCGCGATTTCTTCCGCAGACATTAGAATCCTCCCCTTTCAATTACGGCGATTCTATTACGTTCCGCGCCTCGCCGCAAAAGGCTTATCAAGGAGTTGCGGCAGGGATATGATGAGCCTTCGAGGAGAGACGACATGGCCGACAGTTTCATTCGATTGCGCGACAAGATCCGCGCCTTCGCCCGGGAACGGGAGTGGGAGCCCTTCCACACGCCGAAAAACCTTGCCATGGCCCTGATCGTCGAAGCGGCCGAGCTGGTGGAGCATTTCCAGTGGCTCACCCCGGAACAAAGCGCCGCCCTGGACGAGAAAACCCGGGAGGAAGTGGCCCAGGAGGTGGCGGATATCCTGATTTACCTTACCCGCCTGGCGGACGTGCTGGGTATCGACCTGGCCCGGGCGGCGGATGCCAAGCTGGCCCTCAACGCCCGCAAGTACCCGGTGGAAAAATCCCGGGGCTCCGCCGCCAAGTACACGGAGCTGTGATGCCCCAGTGGGCCAAGATTCTCCTCCTCTGCGCCATCTGCCTGGGGCTTGCCAGCCTCCTTTCCTACGGGCTCTTCGGCTGAGTCACGGGGTGCCGCGCTGCTATAATGGCGGCTTGTTTCCCCAGCCGAGGGTTCCCCATGAGCTACTACCAGCGACATGTCTTTTTCTGCACCAACCAGCGCGAGGACGGCGGACCCTGCTGCACACAGCACGGCGCCCAGGAGATGCGCGACTACGCCAAGAAGCGCATCAAGGCCCTGGACCTCAACGGCCCCGGCAAGGTGCGCATCAACAGCGCCGGCTGTCTCGACCGCTGCGGCGAGGGACCGGTACTGGTGGTTTACCCCGAGGCCGTCTGGTACACCTTCGTGGACCAGGAGGACATCGACGAAATCATCGACAAGCACTTGGTCAGGGGCGAAATCGTCGAGCGTCTGAAAATCTGATGGATCTGCTCACCGCCCGCGGCCTGCGCAAGCGCTACGGCGGCCAGGAAGTGGTGGCCGGCATCGACCTCGCCGTCAGGAAGGGAGAGTGCTTCGGCCTGCTGGGCCCCAACGGCGCCGGCAAGACCACCACCCTGCGCCTGCTGCTGGGCCTCACCGAACCGGACGGCGGCGACATCACCGTCCTCGGTCAGCCCGTGCCGGCCAGGGCGCGGGAGGCGCGCATCAAGATCGGCGTGGTGCCCCAGTTCGACAACCTGGACCCGGACTTTTCCGTGCGCGAGAACCTCCTCGCCTACGGCCGCTACTTCGGCCTCGACGACGAGGCGGTGGCGGCGCGCATCCCGGACCTGCTGGAATTCGCCGAGCTCCGCCACAAGGCCGACGCCAACATCCAGACCCTGTCCGGCGGCATGAAGCGCCGCCTGACCCTGGCCCGGGCCCTGGTCAACGACCCTGACCTGATCTTCCTCGACGAGCCCACCACCGGCCTCGACCCCCAGGCCCGCCACATGATCTGGCAGCGGCTGCGGGCCCTCCTCGGCCAGGGCAAGACCATCGTCCTCACCACCCACTTCATGGAGGAAGCCGAGCGCCTCTGCGACCGGCTGGCGATCATGGACCACGGCCGTCTCATCGCCGAGGGCGGCCCCCGGCAGCTGATCGATACCCACATCGAGCCCCAGGTGGTGGAAGTGTTCGGCGAAGAGGCGGAAGCCTGGGCGACCGGCCGTGGCCAGGCGCTGTGCGCGCGCCTGGAGCGGGCGGGTGAAGCCCTCTTCTGCTACACCCCCCACGGCGAGACGGTGACCCAGGAACTGTGCGAGCAGGCCCACGCCGGCCTGCGCTACCTGAGCCGCCCGGCCAACCTGGAGGACGTCTTTATCCGCCTCACCGGGCGGGACCTGCGGGACTGACCATGCTGAAATATTTCACCCCTCCCTCCCTGAGCCTGCGCTTCATCCCCGTCTGGCGGCGCAATTTCCTGGTCTGGAAGAAGCTTGCCATTCCCGCCATTCTCGGCAACCTGGCGGATCCGGCGTTCTACATGCTGGGCCTGGGCTACGGCCTCGGCGCCCTGTTGCCCCAGGTGGGCGGAATGAGCTACCTGGCCTTCCTCGCCTCGGGCACCGTGTGCTACAGCACCATGAACAGCGCCAGCTTCGAGGCCCTGTACTCGGGCTTCTCCCGCATGCACGTGCAAAAAACCTGGGAGGCCATCCTCAACACCCCCCTCACCCTGGACGACGTGCTCCTGGGCGAGCTGGTATGGACCGTGAGCAAGAGCCTGCTCTCCGGCCTGGCGATCCTGACCATCGTCTGGGCCATGGGCCTCTACGACTCCTTCGCCATGAGCCTGTGGGTAATCCCGGTGATCGTCCTCATGGGCTTCTGCTTCACCGGCATGGCCCTGGTGATGAACGCCGTCTCTCCCAACTACGATTTCTTCATGTACTACTTCACCCTCGCCATCACGCCCATGGTGCTGCTGTGCGGGGTGTTCTACCCGGCGGACCAGCTGCCGCCCTTTCTCCACGCCGTCTCGGCCTGGCTCCCCCTGACCCACGGCATCGAGCTGGTGCGCCCCCTGATGCAGGGCCGGACCCCGGAAGGCATCCTGCGCCACGTCCTGCTCCTGCTGGCCTACGGGTCGGCGGGCTATTACATCGCCCTCGGCCTCACCCGCCGCCGTTTGCTGAAATGACCATGACCCAACGCTTTTTCGCCCCCTGCCCCCGCGGCCTGGAAGCCGTCCTCGCCAACGAGCTGACCGCCCTCGGCGCCCAGAACATCCAGGCCGTGGACGGCGGCGTCGGCTTCGCCGGCGACTTCGCCCTCTGCTACCGCGCCAACCTGTGGAGCCGGGTCGCCAGCCGCATCCTGTGGAAAGTGGGGGAAGCCCCCTACAAGAACGAGGAGGACATCTACCGCCTCGCCCTGGGCCTGCCCTGGCCAGAGTGGTTCGACGTTTCCCGCACCCTGCGAGTGGATACCACCGCCATCAAGTGCCCCCTGAAGAGCCTGGATTTCATCACCCTCAAGGTGAAGGACGCGGTGTGCGACAAGTTCCGCGCCGAGACCGGCGAGCGCCCCAGCATCGACACCCGGGAGCCGGACATCCGGGTAGCGGTGTTCCTCACCGCCGACCGGGCTACGCTCTACCTCGACACCTCCGGCGAGCCCCTGTACAAGCGCGGCTACCGCCAGGGGGCGGTGGAGGCCCCCCTGCGGGAGAACCTCGCCGCCGGCATCCTCAAGCTCACCGGCTGGCAGCGGGGAGAACCCCTGCTGGACCCCATGTGCGGCGGCGGCACCTTCCTCGTCGAAGCCGCCCAAATCGCCCTCAACATCGCCCCCGGCGGCGACCGCTGGTTTGCCTTCGAGAAGTTCCGGAATTTCGACCCCGACCGGTGGGGCGCCATCTACCGGGAGGCGGAGGCCGCCGAAAAACCCCGCGCGCCCCTGCCCATTTACGGCAGCGACCGGGACCCCCGGTCGGTGAGGGCCACCCGCACCAACCTGGAAGCAGCGGGGCTGGAAGGGGTGGTCACGGTGAGCCGGGGCGATGTGCGGGAAATCGCCGCCCCCGCCCCCGCCGGCGTGCTGGTGATGAACCCCCCCTACGGCGAGCGCCTATCCGACCAGGAGGAACTGGCCGCCTTCTACCCCGAGCTGGGAACGGCCTTCAAGCGCCACTTCGCCGGCTGGCGGGCCTACGTCATCACCGCCGACCTGCGCCTGGCGAAGCTAATCCGCCTTTCCCCCTCCCGCCGCACCCCCTTGTACAACGGAGCCCTGGAATGCCGCCTGTTCGAATTCAAGCTGGTGGCGGGCTCCAACCGGAAAGAGAAAGAAGCATGATCAAGCATATCGTGATGTGGCGCCTGAAGGACGGCATCGACAAGGCCGCTTCCGCCCGGGCCATCAAGGAGGCCCTGGAAGGCCTCAACGGCAAGATTCCCGGCCTCCGGTGCCTGGAGGTGGGCATCAACTTCGTCGCCGACGGGGAGGCCGCCGACGTGGTGCTGTACTCGGAATTCGACTCCCGCCAAGCCCTGGAAGCCTACCAGACCCATCCCGCCCACAATGCCGCCGCGGCCGTGGTCAAGGCCGCCCGCGCCGAGCGGCGGGTGGTGGACTACGAAGCCTAGGATGAAACATACTTCGTCAAGCTGTAGCGAGCTGGACTTTGAAGCCGATCTGCTGGAGTCGGCGGATGAGGCGGTTGGCGGTTTTTTGAGCATCGGCGCGGTCGAAGTGAGCGGCGCCCAG
>JBFXHL010000038.1:0-21728 GCA_050177075.1 Sulfuricellaceae bacterium
TTCGAGCTACATTAAGGCCACCGGGGAGAGGGAGAGGGTATTTTCCAGCGCGTCTTCCAGGGACGTGCCTTCCTGCAGGGCCTTGGCGATCTGGAAGCGGTTGCGTTAGGAAAGGGCTGATTTGCCGTTGAGCGCGCCGATCAGCCAGGGATGGCGCAGGAGTCCTTGCACCGTGGCCGCATTGGTCTTGACGATGAACTGGCTGAAGGCACGGTAGTCGTTGAAGCTGGCGGAGTCGTCCTTCTTCAGCAAGGCGATGATTTTGGCGTTCAATCCGGACTGCATGGCCTGTTGCAGCGCGGTCCATTCGGCTTTCAATTCATCGCCGATATGTTGAAAAATGCGCTTCTTCTGGGGCGATTCCATGTCCAGCCCCTTGGTGATCCAGCGCAGGTTCCATAAGGCGACTTCTCCCCAGTCGAAGGGGGCGATGTTCCAATCGAGGGCGTAGTCCAGAGGGGAGAGTTGCACCCGGTACATCTTCTGGAAGTAACCGGGAGAGAAACTGTCCTCCGGGGGCTGGTCCCGCTTCATATGGGTGAGAATGAGCTTGAAGTCGGCTTCTTCGAAAGGGCGTTTCTCGTTGAAGCGGAAGCCGAACATCCGTCCTTCGGCGTCCTCGACGAAGCCGTGGATGGGGGTCGGGCTCAAGGGATACCAGCGTCCGGCCTGAACCTGGCCGCCGGGCTCCACCGGCCCCAGCCATGCCTGCTTGATGCCCTCGCCTTCGCAGCGCGGAAAATGGGGAAAGCCCTGCCACTTTTCGTAGTTGTAGGCGATGTCTTCGAGAAGGGTCTTGTTGACGATCCCCATCTCTTCGATGCACATGCGGAGAAAGACTTCGGTTTTGCTGCTCATGGAAAGCTGGCGCGTCCGTTAAGGCAAGAAGGCTGTTTTCGAAGAATGGTATTAATGATAAGCCACAAATTCGCGTAATCAATAAAAGTTTGAAGCCATCGCCGCAGGCTTGCCGCGGCTTGCGATATCGGTGGCCCGCTTGTGGTATAAACTAGTCCCCTACAGCCGTAGGGCGCCTTTCTCCAACGATGGCCAATCTTATTCTCCTCATCACCTGTTTCATCATCGGCGTGCTGCTGCGACGCAGCGGGCGCATGCCCGACCATGCGCCGGCCACCCTCAATAGCTTCATCATCCATGTTTCACTGCCGGCGCTGACGCTGCTCTACGTCCACGACTTGGAGTTATCCGGCGATGTGGGTTTCGTTGCCGCCATGGCTTGGCTGCATTTCGCCTTGGCGGCGGGGTTTTTCTGGGGTCTGGGCAAGTGGCTCAAATTGCCCCGGCCGACGGTGGGCGCACTGATGCTCACAGGGGGCCTGGGCAATACCTCCTTCCTGGGCCTGCCGATGATCGAGGCTTATTACGGCAAGGGGGGCGTGGTCACGGGTATCGTGGCCGACCAATTGGGGTCGTTCCTGGTATTGTCCATTCTCGGTATCACCGTTGCCGGCTTGTATTCGTCCGGCGTGCCGACGGCACGGACCATCCTGCGGCGCATCGTGCTCTTTCCGCCATTCATCGCCCTGGTCGTGGCGGTGGCGCTGATGCCGGTGCCCTACGCCGGTTGGTTCACGACGCTGCTGCATCGCCTGGGTGATACCCTTGCTCCTCTGGCGCTCCTGTCGGTGGGCTTCCAACTGCGCTTGGGGCACCTGGCGGGTAATGGACGCAACCTGGCCCTGGGCTTGGGCTTCAAGCTGCTTCTCGCCCCCCTGGTGATTTTCCTGCTCTACGTACCGCTAATGGGGGCAAGCGGGCAGGCTATTCAGGTGACCCTCTTCGAGGCGGCCATGCCGCCCATGATTACCGCCGCCATCGTTGCGACGGAGCACGACCTGGACCCGCCTCTGGCCACCCTGATGGTGGCGGTAGGGGTCGTGCTCTCCTTTGTTACCCTGACGGGGTGGTGGTGGGCGCTGAGAGGGATTTAGGGCGCCTCCCAGAAGGCCTTGTTGTGCCGCAATAACAACGCTACGCATGCATCCACCACTTGGGGATCGTAGAGGGAGCCACGGTGAGACTGGATTTCGGCGATAGCGGCGTCGATCCCGAGAGCTGGCCGATAGGGGCGGTGGGAGGACATGGCTTCCACCACGTCGGCCACGGCGACGATGCGAGCTTCGAGGGAGATGGCCTCGTCCTTCAACCCCTTGGGATAGCCCGAGCCATCCATCCGTTCGTGATGCTGGGACAGGATGTCGGTGAGGGGCCAGGGAAAATCGATGTCGCCGAGAATCTCCGCGCCGTTGGCCGGATGGGTCTTGACCAGGGAATATTCCGGCGGCTGCAGCTTGCGGGGCATGGACAGAATTTCGGCGGGTACGGAGATGTTGCCGATGTCGTGGATGAGGGAGCCGTAGCGGATGCCCGTAATCTTCTCCTTGCTAAGCCCCAGTTCTTCGGCGATGGCCACGGCCAGTTGAGATACGCGCTTCTGGTGGCCGTCGGTGTAGGGGTCGCGTTTTTCGATCGAGCGTCCGAGGGCGGCGATGGTTTGGGTCAGGGTATCCACGGTCCGCTGGCGTTCCCGCTCCAGTTCCCGTTGCTGGAAACGGCTGCGGGTCGCCTTGTAGACGGCTTCGACGAGCTGCTCGGGATCCACTGGCTTTTTCACGTAACGGTCGACGCCGATCTCGATGGCGCGCATGAAATAATCGGTTTCGTTGTAGGCGGTCACCACGATAACCGGCATCTCCTCGCGCAATTCCTTGATTTCACGGGCCATGGCCAGGCCATCCATGACCGGCATCTTCACGTCGGTGATCACGACGTCGTACTGGCCGGTGCGGAAATACTCCAGTCCTACTTTGCCGTTTTCCGCCACGTCCACGTTGGCGAAGCGGCGGCGCAGGAACCGCGAGAGCGCTTCGCGCACCTCCTCTTCGTCTTCCACGTAAAGCACGGTAAGCGTGCGGAGAAAATCCATATCAATCTGGCTGGCGGGAATAGTCATTTTTCGATTTCCTGCTGCAAGAGGGGGAGGACGATGGTAATCAGCAGGCCGTGCTCATGGTTGGCTGCCGAGATCGTGCCGTGGAGATTGCGTTCGATGATCGTCTTGGTCATGTAGAGGCCGATGCCGCTGCCGAGTTCCTTGGTGGTGAAGTAGGGCTCGAAGATTCTGGGCAGGATTGCCATGGGGACGCCTCCGCCGTTGTCCTGAATCGTCAGTATGGCGTGTCCATCTGCGCGTTCCAGCCGGATGCGGATCATGCGGTCAGGGCGGTTTTGCCCTTGGAGCGCTTCCTTGGCGTTGGCGATGATATTCAGTACCGCCTGGGCAAACTGGTTGGCGTAACCGTAAACGACGAGCCCCGGGGCATACTGCTTTTCGACGGATATGTTGTTGTGCTTCAACGAAGCATCCATGATGAACAGGGCGTCGTCGATGGCCTGGGCAACGTCGAATTCCCCCGGTTCGCGGTCGGGACGGAAGAAGTCCCGGAAGTCGTCGATGGTGGAGGACATTTGCTGCAGCAGTCGTCGCGAGTGGTTAACCGCTTTTTCCAGGGTTTCGGGGGTGAGCGCTTTGAAGTCGTAATCGTCCTTGATGTTGCTGATGATGATGGAAAGGGCATTCAGCGGCTGCCGCCACTGGTGGGCGATGTTGTGGACCATTTCCCCCATGGCGGCGAGGCGGGACTGCTGGATCAGCAGGCGCTCCTGTTCGATGTTCTTTTCCGCTTCCCGTTGCAGGTTCAGCCGTGTGTTGCCCAGGGAGGAGATCAACTGGGCGAACCCTTTCATGAAGTCGAGGATCGCCGGCAGCTTTTCTCCGGGAATTATCGGGACTTCATGGAGCGCTTGGAAATAGCCGTCTTCGTCGAAGCCGAACTCCCGCACCTGGCGGCGGAAAAAGTCTTCGTCGGGGGCGGCGCGCAGAAACTGCCCCACGAAGACGTTGGCCACATGCCGGCCACCGATCACAATGGGGGCGGCGGCGTCGGTGAGACCGTTGCGGCAGTCGTAGATGGCCCAGTCTTCTCCCTTCCGCATCCGGAGCGCCAGATCGGTGTCGCTTTCGATACAGCGAGCGCAAGTGGCGGAATTCGACCGGTGATAGTCGGTGCACAGCCGCTGCCAACGGGAAGCGGCCAGGACTTTCCCTTCCAGGTCGATGATGGCGGAGGAGACACCCGTCGCTTCGCTGAAGCTGAGAGTGAGTTGCTGCAGATTCGCCAAATCCAGCAGCTGGGCCAAGGGCGTGGTCGCTAGCGGCGGCACGTGGCGCTGGCCGGCTGCGTGAAGCTCTTGCACGGGCATGTCGGAAACCTGTGTCATGAGGGTTGCTGGACGAGCGGGAGGGTGATGGTGACAAGCGCGCCGTCCTCGTGGTTGTTGGCCTCGATGGTGCCATTGAGGTTGCGCTCCAGGATCATCTTGGTCATGTAGAGGCCGATGCCGCTGCCGCTTTCCTTGGTGGTGAAGTAAGGCTCGAAGATCCTGGGGAGGACGGCCGTGGGGATGCCGCCGGCATTGTCTTGGATGGCGAGCCGGGCCTTGCCCTCGACCTTGTCCAGATTGATCGTGATCGCTCCGTCCGCGACATGCCTGCCAAGGAGGGCGTCCTTGGCGTTGGCGAGGATGTTGAGCAAGGCTTGGGAAAACTGGTTGGCGTAGCCATAACAGACGAGGCCGGGCGAGTAGTTCTTGATCACGGCAATATTGTTGTTTTTCAGCGAAGCCTCCATGACGAACAGGGCGTCGTCGATGGCGGTGCTGATGTCGAACTCCCCCGGTTCCCGGTCGGGACGGAAGAAGTCCCGGAAATCGTCGACGGTCGTGGACATCTTTTCCAACAGGCGGTGAGCCCGGGATACCGATTTTTCCAGCTTGTCCTCGGTCAATTCGTGGTAGGCGTAATCGTCCTTGATGTTGGTGAGGATGATGGACAGAGCGTTAAGGGGTTGCCGCCATTGGTGGGCGATGTTGTGCACCATCTCGCCCATGGCGGCGAGGCGGGATTGCTGGATGAGGATGTGGTCCTTTTCCCGGTTCTTCGCCACTTCCTCGGCCACGCGCTGATCCAGTTCCTGGTTGAGTTGCTTCAGGGCTTCCTCGCCCTGTTTGCGTTCCGTGATGTCGCGGACGGTGCCGATGGCGACACGCCGGCCGCTCAAATGGGTGGTGGAGATGGAGAGCTCCACGGGGAACTCTTCGCCGTTTTTCCGCAGGGCGGTGATTTCGGTCAGCTTGCCGATGACCGGGCCCGTTCCGCTGCGTTTGAATTCTGCGAAACCCTGCTGGAAGGAAGGCAGGAACCGGGGGGGGACGATCAGGCCGTGCATATTCCGGCCCAGGGCTTCCTCGGCCGTGTAGCCGAAAATTCTTTCCGCGGCGGGATTCCAGTAGATGAGCCGACCCTCCTCGTCCATCATCAGGATGGCGTCCTGGGCGGTGGCGCTGATCTGGCGGAATTTCTCCTCGCTATCCTGGAGTGCCTGCCGGGCGGTGAGGCGTTCCCTTTCTCTTTGCGTCGTGCGGCGGGCGATGAACAGGATGGCGGCCACGCCCAGGAGCCAGATGCCCCCATGGCCGGCCAGAAGCGTCCGATTGGTGCGGTTGGCCGCTGCCAGGTAAGGGGCAAGGGGTATGGTGACGTCGATGCCGCCGCGCAGGTCGCCCAGCTTGTAGCCCTGGGAAGCATGGCACTTGAGGCAGCCCTTTTCCGTGAAGAAGGGGCGCATCATGCGCAAGTGGGGCTGGTTGTCGACGGGGGAGATTTCCAGCACTTCCCGTTCGCCGTGCTCCAGGCGCTTCAAGGCGGACTGCTCCCAGGGGTCCGGCGCATTGATCGGGTTGAGGGGTTTGAGGCTGGTGATGCGGCCCTTCTCTCCCAAGGGGCCGAAGAAACCCTGCATTTCCCGCAGCATGTAGGCGGGATTCATGAGAGTGAGGGATTTGCCGGATGTCGTCGTGACGTCTCGGTCCTTGATGTGAGCGAGATAGGGGTTGGGCGGCGTCTTGTCGGTGGGGGGGACATAGACCCCGCCGTGGGAGGTGGCCCAGTTGCGGAAGGCGATGTCTTTCGTGATATAGGCGACGGCCTGCTGGGTGGCCAGTTCGAAGCTTTGCTTGCGGGTGCTGCTGATGCCCCAGGCCAGGGAAAGGACGATGATTAGCGTCCATGCGAGCAGGCCGAGCGCCGTATTGCGGCGGATTGGCATGCGCTCAAACGAATTATTGGTCACGAAACCCCTCCCGGCCATCCTACGGCCGAGTCATTTCTGTTGTTCGAGAGGTCAGTATAGACTAGGCGGCGAGGCTTTTTTCGATGCGCATCGACAGGTCCACGGCCTGGATATCCTTGGTCAGGGAGCCGATGGAGATGCGGTCCACCCCGGTTTGGGCGATGGCGGCGATGCTGCGCAGGGTGATGCCCCCCGAGGCCTCCAGCTCAGCACGCCCCTGGGTGAACTGCACCGCTTCCCGCATCACGCGCACGGGGAAATTGTCGAGGAGGATGAGCTTGGCGCCGGCCTCCAGGGCTTGGCGCAGCTCCCGCAGGTTTTCCACCTCGATCTGGATGGGGGTGCCGGGGGGGGCGAGCTTGCGGGCCTGCTCCAGGGCCCGGTGGATGCCGCCGGCGGCCAGGATGTGGTTTTCCTTGATCAGGACGCCGTCGTAGAGGCCGACGCGCTGGTTCTCGCCGCCGCCGATCTTGACCGCGTACTTCTGGGCCAGGCGCAGGCCCGGCAGGGTCTTGCGGGTATCGAGGATTTTCGCCTTGCTGCCCTTTACCGCTTCCACGTAGCGCCGCGTGGCGGTGGCGGTGGCGGAGAGGGTCTGCAGGAAGTTGAGGGCCGGCCGTTCGGCGGTGAGCAGGGCCCGGGCGGGGCCGCGGATTTCGCACAGCACCTGGCCTTCGCCGACGCAGGCGCCTTCCTCGGCGCACCAGGTGACTTCCACCCGCGGGTCCACCTGCCGGAAGCATTCCTCGAACCAGGCCGCGCCGCACAGGATGGCCTTCTGCCGCGACATGACGTGGGCGACGGCCATTTTCTCGGCGGGGATCAGCTGAGCGGTGAGGTCGCCGGAGCCGGTGTCTTCCTCCAGGGCGGCGGCGACGTTGGCGCGGATGGCGGCGGTGAGGTCGGGGAGGCTCATGGGGTGTTGGGGGAGCGAATACGGGACTGGCACAAGTTTAGCCCAAAATTCTTCCCGGGGGAGCTTGAAATCGCTTCGCCGTCCCCCAACTAGGGGATATTCGAATTTTTTGCCGCGAGGAATATGCCCATGCGCTTCGACAAACTGACCACCAAGTTCCAGCAGGCCCTGTCCGATGCCCAAAGCCTGGCCGTCGGCCTGGACAACGCCTACATCGAGCCCCAGCACTTGCTGCTGGCCCTGCTGCAACAGGAGGATGGCGGCACCGCCTCGCTGCTGCAACGGGCCGGCGCCCAGGTGGCGGCCCTGAAGGATGCCCTGCGCAAGAGCGTGGAGCGCCTGCCGAAGGTGGAGGGCACCGGCGGCGAGATTTCCATTTCCCGCGACCTCAACAACCTGCTCAACCTCACCGACAAGGAAGCCCAGAAGCGGGGCGACGCCTTCATCGCCTCGGAGATGTTCCTGTTGGCCGCCGTTCAGGACAAGGGCGAGGTGGGGCGTCTGCTGAAGGACAACGGCGTCGGCAAGGAGGCCCTGGAGCAAGCCGTCAACGCCGTGCGGGGAGGAGAGAACGTGCAGAGCGCCGAAGCCGAAGGCCAGCGCGAGGCCTTGAAGAAGTACACCCTGGACCTCACCGAGCGCGCCCGCCAGGGCAAGCTGGATCCGGTGATCGGCCGGGACGACGAAATCCGCCGGGCGGTTCAGGTATTGCAGCGCCGCACCAAGAACAACCCGGTGCTGATCGGCGAGCCGGGCGTCGGCAAGACCGCCATCGTCGAGGGCCTGGCCCAGCGCATCGTCAACGGCGAGGTGCCGGAGACCCTGAAGAACAAGCGCGTCCTGGTGCTGGACATGGCTGGCCTCCTGGCCGGGGCCAAGTACCGGGGCGAGTTCGAGGAGCGCCTGAAGTCGGTGCTGAAGGAAGTGGCCCAGGACGAGGGCCGCATCATCCTCTTCATCGACGAAATCCACACCATGGTGGGGGCGGGCAAGGCCGAGGGCGCCATCGACGCCGGCAACATGCTCAAGCCGGCCCTGGCCCGGGGCGAACTGCACTGCATCGGCGCCACCACCCTGGACGAGTACCGCAAGTACATCGAGAAGGACGCCGCCCTGGAGCGTCGCTTTCAGAAGGTGCTGGTGGACGAGCCCAGCGTCGAGGACACCATCGCCATTCTGCGCGGCCTGCAGGAGAAGTATGAGCTGCACCATGGGGTGGAGATCACCGACCCGGCCATCGTCGCGGCGGCGGAACTGTCCCACCGCTACATCACCGACCGCTTCCTGCCGGACAAGGCCATCGATCTCATCGATGAGGCGGCGGCGCGGATCAAGATGGAAATCGATTCCAAGCCGGAGGAAATGGACAAGCTGGAGCGCCGCCTGATCCAGTTGAAGATCGAGCGGGAGGCGGTGAAGAAGGAGAAGGACGAGGCTTCCCGTAAGCGCCTTGGCTTGATCGAGGACGAGATCGCCAAGCTGGAGAAGGAGTTTTCCGACCTGGAGGAAATCTGGAAGGCGGAGAAGGCCCAGGTCCAGGGCAGCGCCCACATCAAGGAGGAAATCGATCGCCTCAAGGTGGAAATCGCCAAGCTGCAGCGGGAAGGCAAGCTGGAGAAGGTGGCCGAGCTGCAGTACGGCAAGCTGCCCCAGCTTGAGGCCCAGCTCAAGAACGCCGAAACCAGCGGCGAGCCGGTGGAAAAGCACCAGCTCCTGCGCACCCAGGTGGGGGCGGAGGAAATCGCCGAGGTGGTGTCCCGGGCCACCGGCATCCCCGTGTCCAAGATGATGGAAGGAGAGCGGGACAAGCTGCTGAAGATGGAAGACAAGCTCCACGAGCGGGTGGTGGGCCAGGACGAGGCGGTGCGGCTGGTGGCCGATGCCATCCGCCGTTCCCGGGCCGGCCTGTCCGACCCCAATCGGCCCTACGGCTCCTTCCTCTTTCTCGGTCCCACCGGCGTGGGCAAGACCGAGCTGTGCAAGGCCCTGGCGGGCTTCCTGTTCGATAGCGAGGAGCACTTGATCCGCATCGACATGAGCGAGTTCATGGAGAAACACTCCGTGGCCCGCCTCATCGGCGCGCCTCCCGGCTACGTGGGCTACGAGGAGGGAGGCTATCTGACCGAGGCCGTGCGCCGCAAGCCCTACAGCGTGATCCTCCTGGACGAGGTGGAGAAGGCCCATCCGGACGTGTTCAACGTCCTGCTGCAGGTTCTGGACGACGGCCGCATGACCGACGGCCAGGGGCGCACCGTGGACTTCAAGAACACCGTGGTGGTGATGACCTCCAACCTGGGGTCCCAGCACATCCAGTCCCTGGCCGGGGAGCCCTACGAGACGGTCAAGGCGGCGGTGCTGGAGGACGTGAAGAACTATTTCCGTCCCGAGTTCATCAACCGCATCGACGAGGTGGTGGTGTTCCACGCCCTGGGCAACGCGCACATCCGCTCCATCGCCCGCATCCAGCTCCGTTACCTGGACGAGCGCCTGGCGCGCATGGACATGAAGCTGGAGGTGAGCGATGCCGCCCTGGACGAACTCGCCACCGCGGGCTTCGACCCGGTCTACGGCGCACGCCCCTTGAAGCGGGCCATCCAGGCCAACCTGGAGAACCCCTTGGCGAAGGAAATCCTCGCCGGCAAGTTCGCCGCCAAGGACACTATCCGGGTGGATTACCGTAGCGGGGTTTTCGTTTTCGAGCGGGAGTAAACGCTAGGCAGTGAAATGAAAAGGGCCTGCGAATATGCAGGCCCTTTGTTATTGCCCTAATCAGGTTTTCTTATTTAATCGCTTTCGAGGCGCAAATTGAGCCAGAAGGAACGGCCAGGCGGTTCGTTGTCGTGCCGGAATTCGAAATACTGGGCATCGGCCAGGTTCTGGACGGTTAGCGCTAGCTCGCCATTCCCCTTTCCCGCCCGGAAACGGTAGGCGATACGGCCGTCCCAGCGGCGGTAGGTATCGATGAAATAGCGGCGATTGTCGTTGGGGCCGCTATCCGTTTCGGGGAAATGGGCTTCTCCCATTTGGTAGCCCATCAGGCTGGCGTTCCAGCCGCTGTCGAAACGGTGGGTCAGCATCAGGCTCTGGTTGTTGGTGGGCATCGAGTTGGTATAAGGCATATTGTCCGGATTGAGGCTGCTTACCTTGCCGTGGGACAGGCTGTAAATCAGTCGGGTTCGGGGGCCGACATCCCATTTCAACTGGGTCTCGAATCCTTTGGCGGTGGCGTTGCCCGGGTTGAGGTAGCCGTTTGCTACAGAATCCCCGTTTTCCACGATCAAATCGCTGAATTCATCGCGAAATAGTCTGAAATCCACGCCGAGGCTGGCCAGTTTGCCGAGGTAGCCGATCTCCGTGGAGCGGACACGCTCCGATTTGAGTCGCTGGTTAACCCAGCCCAGAGCGATAAAGGGGTCTGCCCTGACTTTTTCAAAGTCGGTCGGCGTGCGGGTGGCCTCCGAGCGGCTAATGCGGAGGGTGTGGCCGGGGAGGAAGTGCCAGTTGGCGGCGACTCGCGGCGTGATATCCGTGCCGGTGTAACTGTTGTCCTCCATCATGGCGCCGACGTTGAAAATCAGGCTGGGCAGCGCACGCCATTCCAGATTGCCGAAAAGCCGTCCCAAATGAAAGGATTGGAGCTTGAACTTGTCAAACTGGACGCTCTGGGGGAAGTCCGGGTAATGGTAGCCGGGGGCATAGACCTTGTCGTAGCGCACGCTGCCGCCCCACACCAAGCGGGTATTCTGGCTGGGGGAAAAAGTGTGCTGGGCCTCCAGGTCGTGGCGCTGGGCGATGACATCCATGTTGGTGCTGCCCGTGTTGTCGGTATAGGTGCCGTAGCTGCTTTCGTAGCTGTGGTAATACTGAACGGACAGTTCGCCGCCATCGGCCAGGGACCGTTTCCAATTGAGCTGGGTAAAATGGTTGTCGGTCGTTTTCCAGTAAGGGTACAGTTCGCCCGCATCGCCTTCCTGGCGGCTGCCGCCGTTGTAGCCGAACTGGAATCCCAGTTCGTTGGTGGCGTTGAGCTGGTAATCGGCGCGAAAGGTGAAAAGACGGACCTTGCGGTCGTCAAATTTGTTCCAGTTCCAGCGGTCGACGGTGGACAACGGCTGGCGCATGAGCTGGTCTTCGCCCTGGTCGTTGCGGAAGCCGGCGGTGAGCCGGTAGCTCAGGTCTCCGCTGCGGCCGCCATATCGGGCCATGGCCTCTTCGCGATTGCGTCCGGTGGAGAGGGAAACCATTTTTCCCTGAGTGTCGGCCGTATGGCGGGTGATGATATTAATCACCCCCATGAAGGAATTGGCGCCGTAGCTGGCTGCATTGGGGCCCCGGGTCACTTCGATGCGCTCGATGTCATCCAGGGCGAGAGGGATGTCGCTCCACAGAACGCCGCCAAAGAGGGGAGAGTAGATCGAACGTCCGTCCACCAGCACTTGCATGTACCGGGCGTAGGGGTCCGACAGACCGTGGTAACTCACGGTGCTGTCCATGGTGTAGGAACGGGTGGAATGATAGGACACTACCATCCCCGGCACGAGGCGGAACACTTCCGACAAATCCCAGGCGCCGGATTCCTTGATCATCTGGCGGTCGATGACGGTTACCGCCGCCGGCGCCTCGTCCACCCGTTGAGGCAGGCGCGAAACCGTCAGGACGACGGGCATGTCGTCCAGGTAGGCGCTTTCAGATAAAGGGATGTCGGCCTGTGCCTGAGTCGCCATGCTGGTGATGCAGCCGGCCAAGACGGCGGCAAGGCCGTGGCCCTGCTTTTTTCCCACGGTGTGTCTCCCGGATGTATTTAAGTATTTTTACTAATTCCAGAATTTTGCGGGGGATAGGCCTGGGTATCCATAGGGGATTCCCTGATGGATATTCAAACGAATTTGTGATAATCGACGCGGCACCGATTATGAAGAGCGATATTTAGTAGAATGAGGGTCCGTCATCCGCCGAGGAGAGGCCCATGCCCTACGTCAATATTCGCATCGCCGGCAGCCTGAGCCGGGAACAGAAACAGAAGATCGCCGAGGAAATCACCGACACCCTGGAGCGCATCGCCCACAAGCCAAAGTCCTACACCTACATCGCCTTCGACGAGTTGCCCGACGAGAACTGGGCCATCGCCGGCAAGCTGCTGGACGAGGATTGAGCCGCTGAACCCCGTGTCCGATTTCGATATCAAGAGCTTTCTCGCCCATCTTCCCAACCTGCCGGGCGTTTATCGCATGCTCGGCAAGAAGGGCGAGGTGCTCTATGTCGGCAAGGCCAAGAGCCTGAAGAAACGGGTTTCGTCCTATTTCCAGAAAACCCAGCCGTCGCCGCGCATCCAGCTGATGGTGGCCCAGATCGCCCGCATCGAGACCACCGTCACCCAGTCCGAGTCCGAGGCCCTGCTGTTGGAAAACAACCTCATCAAGGCGCTTTCTCCCCGCTACAACATCCTGTTCCGGGACGTCAAATCCTATCCCTACGTGGTGCTGACCAACCACCGCTTTCCGCGCCTGGGTTTTTTCCGCGGCATGCCGGACAAGAAGCAGCAGTTCTTCGGCCCTTTCCCCAGCGCGGGATCGGTGCGGGAGAGCATCCAACTGCTCCAGAAGGTGTTCCAGCTGCGCACCTGCGAGGACAGCGTCTACAACAACCGCTCCCGCCCCTGCCTCCTGCATCAGATCAAGCGCTGCACCGCGCCCTGCGTGGGCCTGATCGACGAGGAAACCTATCGGGAGGACGTCAACACCGCCGCCCTGTTCCTGCTCGGCAAGGAGCAGCAGGCCCTGGATCATATCGCGCGCAAGATGCAGGCGGCGGCGGAGGCCCGGCAGTACGAGGTGGCGGCCATTTTCCGCGACCAGATTTTCGCCCTGCGCAAGTTGCAGGAGCGACAGGTGGTGGACGATGCCAGCGGCAGCACCGACGCCGACGTGGTGGCCTGCGCGGCGGACAAGGGCTTGCTCTGCGTCAACCTGGTGATGGTGCGGGGCGGGCGGCATCTGGGGGATAAGAGCTTCTTTCCTGCCAACGCCGAGGATTCCGACACCCGCTCGGCCCTGGAGGCCTTTATCGCCCAGCACTACCTGGCCCAGCCGGTGCCGCCCCTGATCGTGGTGAGCGAGCCGGTGGAGACGGAGGAACTGGAAACGGCCCTGTCCGAGCAGGCGGGGCGCAAGGTGCGCATCCTCACGCGGCCGGTGGGAGAGCGCCGGGTGTGGGCCCAGATGGCCCTGCAAAACGCCAAACTGGCCATCGGCCAGAAAGTGTCCCAGCAGTCCACCCAGGAGGCCCGCCTGCAGGCCTTGCAGGAAGGGTTGGGATTGCCGGCGGAAACCCAGCGCATCGAGTGCTTCGACATCAGCCACACCATGGGCGAGGCCACCGTGGCCTCCTGCGTGGTTTACGACCGCCTCACCATGCAGAACGGCGAATACCGCCGCTACAACATCAGCGGGGTGACGCCGGGGGACGACTACGGCGCCATGCGCCAGGCCCTGGAGCGGCGCTACCGCAAGATCGCCGAAGGGGAGGGGGTGGTACCCGACCTGGTGCTGATCGACGGCGGCAAGGGTCAGCTGGCGGAGGCGGTGAAGGTGCTGGAGGATGTGGGGCTGACCGATGTCGCCCTGGTGGGGGTGGCGAAAGGGGAGGAGCGCAAGCCGGGCCTGGAAACCCTGGTGTTTCCGGACCGGCCGCCGGTTTCCCTGCCCAGCGATCACCCGGGCCTGCACCTGATCCAGCAGATCCGCGACGAGGCACACCGCTTCGCCATCACCGGCCACCGGGCCAAGCGCGGCAAGGCGCGGACCACCTCCACCCTGGAGGACATCGCTGGCATCGGCGCCAAGCGGCGGCAGAAGCTGCTGACCACCTTCGGTGGCCTGAAGGGGGTACAGGGGGCGAGCGTGGAAGAGCTGGCGAAGGTGGAGGGAATCAGCCGCAAGCTTGCGGAAGAAATATACCGCCAACTACACTAGCGGTTTATCGATGACACAACGCTGTCCCGTGGCGGCCGCCACGGGGGAGCAAGGCCCACATCATGAAACTGAATATCCCGAACATCCTCACCTGGTTGCGCATCGCCATGATTCCCCTGGTGGTGGGTATTTTCTACCTGCCTGACGGGTGGATGTCGCCGGAGACCAAGAACCTCACCGCCGCCGCCTTCTTCGCCGCGGCGGCGGTGACCGACTGGTTCGACGGCTACCTGGCCCGGGCCCTGAACCAGACCTCGGCCTTCGGCGCCTTTCTCGACCCGGTGGCGGACAAGCTGATGGTTGCGGCGGCCCTGATCGTTCTGGTGGAACTCTCCCGGGTGAACGCCGTCATCGCCCTCATCATCGTCGGCCGGGAAATCACCATCTCCGCCCTCAGGGAATGGATGGCGTCCATCGGCGAGCGCAAGAGCGTGGCGGTGTCCTTCATCGGCAAACTCAAGACCGCCACCCAGATGGTGGCCATCCTGCTGCTGCTTTACCACGGCCCCCTGGTGGCCGGCTTGGACGGGCAAACCGCAGGTACGTTTTTGATTTATTTGGCGGCTTTCCTGACCCTGTGGTCCATGGCGTACTATCTGAAAATGGCGGCGCCACAAATCATGAAAGCAGACGCTTGACAGTCGTCCGAGAATCATTAAAATGGCGGCTTCTTTGCAGTAACGACGCGGGAATAGCTCAGTTGGTAGAGCACAACCTTGCCAAGGTTGGGGTCGCGAGTTCGAGTCTCGTTTCCCGCTCCAAGATTTCAAGGGAAGGCGTTACCGCTTTCCCTTTTTAGTTTCAGCCAGCCGATTCGGGGCCCGATTCCGAGCGGCAACCGAGCAGCATGGCGGGGTGGCAGAGTGGTTATGCAGCGGCCTGCAAAGCCGTGGACGCCGGTTCGATTCCGACCCCCGCCTCCAGAATGAAAAACCGCCCTCAGGCGGTTTTTTTATTGTGGCTTCCTGTGCCTGCGCCTAGTCCCTTTCTTCGAAATTGAACACGGCGAGGTCCTTCGCGCCGGGCCGCAGCATCTTGTCGAAAAACTCGCCGTAGGCGGGATGGCTACGGTAGTGCTCCGCCACGGCCTGGCTGGTGAAACGGACCAGCCAGCAATGCTGGTAGCGCCCTTCGTGCTGGAGGGCCTTCCCCGGGAAGATGTGGCGCACGCCGGGGATGGCACGCAGTTTATCCTTGCCCCGGCGCACCATGACCGCCAGGGATTCGTCCGAAAGATCGGCGGGGGTATCGTAGAGGATGAGGTGATCGACCTCCCTGGGGACCCGGCATTGGGCCAGGACTTCGGCGGCCCGGCCGCTGCCGCCCCACAGCCGGATGCAGCGTTCCGCTTCCCTGCGCACCGCGCTGCGCACCCCCCGGTTCAGGGCCATGTAGCCGCTGCTGGCGGCGTTTTCCCGGATTTCCTTCACCGCCGCGTCCGACAGGGCGGTGTAGACATTGATCTTGGCCACGCCGTGGGCGATGAGCTTGCGGTACTGCTCGTCGGCGAGGCCGCTGCCGCCGTGGATGACCAAGGGAATGTCCAGGGCTTCGTTGATTTTCCCCAGGCGGGCGAAATCCAGTTTGACGCTGCCGCTCATATGGCCATGCACCGTGCCCACGGACACCGCAAGGCAGTCCACTTCCGTCCTGTCCACGAAGGCCTTGGCTTCGGCGGGGGAGGTGTAGGCCAGCTCGCCGCCGTGCTTTTCCGCATTTTCCCCTTTGCCGCCCGCCACGTATCCCAGTTCCCCCTCCACAGCGACGCCGCAGGCATGGGCAAGGGCGGCGGTCTGGCGGGTGAATTGGAGGTTTTGGTCGAAGGGAAGATGGGAGGCGTCGACCATGACGCCGCTGCAGCCGGCCTGGATGGCCCGCTCGGCGGAATCGGGGTTCTTGCCGTGGTCCAGGTGGACGGCCACGGGAACCTGGGCCCGCTTCGCCGCCGCCAGCACGGCGGGGGCGAGCAGGTCGAAGTCGTAATAGTCGAAGTGGGATTCGGTGAGGTTGAGAATCACCGGGGAACGGGATTCCTCCGCCGCGTCCATGATTCCTTCGAGGAAATCCAGGCTGACCACGGCGAAGGCGCCGACGGCGTAGCCGTGGCGGTAGGCGTGGTTCAGCATGTCGTTCATGTGCACCAGGGGCATGGTTAGGCTCCTTTGCGTTCCTGGCCGGGGATTCTGTCCGGGACCAGCGCCTTCCGCAAGTGGAGCGCCACCTCCCTGGCGGATTCGCCGCTGGCGGCCAGGACGTTGAAATGCCCCATCTTGCGGCCAGGGCGCGGCTCCCGCTTGCCGTAGAGGTGCAGTTTCGCGCCGGGATGGGAGAGCACCGCTTCCCAGGGCGGTTCCTGGCCTTCCCGCCACAAATCGCCCAGCAGGTTGACCATGGCTGCGGGCTGCAACAGGTCCGGGGCGCCCAGGGGCAGCCCCGCCATGGCGCGCACCTGTTGCTCGAACTGGGAAGTGAGGCAGGCGTCCAGGGTGTAGTGGCCGCTGTTGTGGGGACGGGGCGCCATTTCGTTGACCAGCAGGCGACCGTCGTCGAGGACGAAGAACTCCACCGCCAGCACGCCGCAATAGTCGAGGGCCTCCGCGACGGCCCTGGCCGTCTCCACGGCCTGCCCGGCGAGCGTCTCGGCTACCGTGGCCGGCGCAATGCTGATCTCCAGGATGCCGTCGACATGACGGTTTTCCGCCGGAGGAAACGCCACGGTCCGGCCATCCGTCCCTCGCGCCACCACCACCGAGATTTCCGTTTGCAGCGGCAGCCAGGCCTCAAGAATGCATGGCACGGCGCCCAGCTGGGCGAAGGCCGCCGCCAACTCGGCCAGGTTGCCGACCCGGGCCTGGCCTTTGCCGTCGTAGCCGTGTCTGGCGGTTTTCAGCAGGGCCGGCACGCCGATCTTCTGGTAGGCCATGGCGAGGTCCGCTGCGGTGTCCACCCTGGCGAAGGGCGCGGTGGGAAAGCCCTGGGCCTGAAGGAAGGCTTTTTCCCGCGCCCGGTCCTGGGCGATGGCCACGGCCGTGGAGCCGGGGCGCACCGGGCAGAAGCGGGCCAGGAACTCCAGGCTCTCCGCCGGGATGTTCTCGAATTCGGTGGTGACCGCCGCGCAGCCGCGGCCCATGCGCTCCAGGGCTTCCCGGTCGGTGTAGGGGGCGCGGAGATGGACGTCGGCCAGGGCGGCGGCGGGGCTGTCCTCGTCCGGGTCCAGCACCATCACCCGGTAGCCCATGGCGCGGGCCGCCATGGCGAACATGCGGCCCAGCTGGCCGCCGCCGAGGATGCCCAGGGTGGCGGGGGGAAGAATCACGGCGCCTCCGGCAGGGTGGAGTTCAAGGCCGCCTCGCTCTGGGCGGCGCGGAATTCCTGCAGGCGCCGGGCGATTTCCTGGTCGTCCCGGGCCAGCAGGGCGGCGGCGAAGAGGGCGGCATTGGCGGCGCCTGCCTCACCGATGGCGAAGGTGGCGACGGGGATGCCTTTCGGCATCTGGACGATGGACAGAAGGGAGTCCATGCCCTTCAGGTAGCGGGACGGCACGGGCACGCCCAGGACCGGGACCGTGGTCTTGGCCGCCACCATGCCCGGCAGGTGAGCGGCCCCCCCGGCGCCAGCGATGATGCAGGCCAGGCCTCGGCCAGCGGCCTCCTCCGCATACTTGAACAGCAGATCGGGGGTGCGGTGGGCCGAGACGACCCGCGCTTCATGGGGAATGCCCAGTTGTTTCAGGATGATGGCGGCGGGCTCCAGGGTTGGCCAATCGGAGGAGGAGCCCATGATCAGGCCGACAAGCGGTTGCATAAGGAGTGTTCCTTCTTAACGTGCAAGGGCCGACATGGCATCGGCCCGGGTGGAAAAACCGAGCCCCCTTGAGCTCAGGAAAACGCTTCGAAACGGTGGCTGTCCGGGTTGTAGCGCAGCAGCTCCCGACGCTCCATGTCGAAGTACCAGCCGTGCAGCGCCAGCTTCTTCTGGGCGACCCGTTCTAGAATCCACGGAAATGTCAGCAGGTTGTCCAGGGAGACCAGGATGGCTTCCTGCTCGCAGGCCCGCGCCTGGGCTTCCGCGGATTCGTCGGGGAGGCGTGACAGGACGCGGTTGCGGGCGTTGGTGGCGACCTTCATCCAGCTCGAAATGAAGCTGGTCGGGGTATCCGGTCCGTCCTCCCGCTTCAGCAATGCCCGTATGCCGCCGCACTGGGCGTGGCCGAGGACGACGATGTTCTCCACTTCCAGGTGGCGCACGCCGAATTCCAGGGCGGCGCTGGTGCCGTGGTAGCTGCCGCCTGTCTCGAAGGGGGGCACCAGATTGGCCACGTTGCGGATGATGAACAGGTCCCCGGGGTCGCAGTCGGTGACGATGGCCGGATCGACGCGGGAATCGCAGCAGCCGACGACGATGGTTTTTGGCGACTGGCCGTGCTGGGCCAAGTGCTCGAACAGGGCGCGATACTTTTCGTCGGTGCGGAAGCGCTGGAACCCCGCCACCAGTTTTTCGATGTGATCCATGGCGATTTCCTAGTCGTCCTCGTCGTCGAGTTCCGCATCCCACCCCGCGGCCCGGGCACGCTCCACGGCCGCGTCGTGAATGCGCCGGTGGCGCTGGCCCAGGTCGTCGGGCAGACGGCTGGGCAGATGGATGAAAGGCTCCCAGGCGGCATGGACTTTTTCCAGCAGCCCCTGCATCTGCTCGGCCGTCCAGCCCGCGCAGGTCTCGTCCTCGGGCAGAATGCCGAAGACCCAGGCGTCGCGGACGATGCGGCCGAATTCTGTCATGCCGAAATCCCGGTCGGCGTCGATGCCGGGATAAACGGCCATCCGGAGGTTGGGGGGGCGGGGGGTCATGGTTCGTTCCTCCTGTGGTTAACAGTTCCGTGCAGCCGGTCTTCCAGGGACTGCTCCAGGATTGCCAGCACCCTGGCCCGCAGGCGGGTGGCGGCGAAATGGTAGAAGTTGAGGGTGCAGCCCACCGGCTCGTGGAGGGCGCTGCGCCCCCGGTCGTCGAAGTCCACCCAGGCCAGGACCGGCAGGTCGTTCTGGCGCGTGTCCACCACCACCCATTCCCGCTCGTCCAGGATCAGGGCCATGCCCGACACGCCGGGCAGCGGCAGGCGCAGGGGGCCGCCAAACCGGCTTCGCGCCCGCCGCCAGAGGTTGTAGTGGCGCGCCTCGATCCGGTCTGGCCGGGCGGCGTAGACGGGCAGATCGCCGATGCGCGTGGTCATGGGGCCTCATCGCGTCAGGGAGGCGAACAGGGCCGGCAGCTTCTCCGGCAGCCGCTGCACGTGGTCGATGATGGTGTAGTGGTTGGCGCCGAAAATGCGCTCCACGTAGCGGTCGGCCTCCGGGTCCAGGGTCAGGCAGTAGGAGAGGACGCCGTGCGTTCGCAATTCCTCCGCCGCCTTCTTGGCGTCCAGGCGCAGGTACTGGGGGTCGCGCTCGTCGATGTCCGCCGGTTCGCCGTCGGTGACGATCAGCAGCAGCTTGTGCTTCTCGCTGCGCTGCAGCAGGTGCCGTCCGGCATGGCGCATGGCGGCGCCCATGCGGGTGGACAGACCGCCCTTCATGCCCGCCAGGCGGGATTTCACGTCGTCGTCGAAGCGCTGTTCGAAATCCTTGAAGCGGAAATACTGCACGTCGTGCCGCCCGTCGGAGGCGAAGCCGTGGATGGCGAAGGGGTCGCCGATGCCGTGGATTGCCGTGGCCACCAGGGCCGAGGCCTCCCGGGTCAGTTCCAGCACGGTCCTGTCGGCGCCGCGCACCTGCTCGTTGGTGGAGGCCGAGAGGTCGAGGAGAATCACCACCGCCAGGTCGCGGCGGTTGATGACGTTGCGCATGGTGATGCGGGGGTCGGGGTTGAGGCCGATGCGCGCCGCCACCATGGCGTCCACGGCGGCGTTGATGTCCAGCTCGTCGCCATCCTCCAGCTTCCTCAGCCGCGACACGCCCTGGGGGCGGAGGCGGTCGATGATCTGCTTGATGCGCTGGCTGACTCCCTTGTGGGCGGTGAGCACCTCGTCGACGAGGGCAGGGTCGCCCCGACCCTGGCGCCGTTCGTAGACGGTGGCCCAGTTGGGGCGGTGCAGCTGCACCTGGTAGTCCCATTCGGGGTAATGGTAGGGATCGGAAACCGGTTCCTTGCCTTCCATTTCGTTGTAGGACACGCCTTCGTCCTCGTAGGGGAAAAGTTCGGTGTTGAGGACCCAGATTTCCTGGGCATCGTCGCCGGCGGTTTCCACCTCCACCTCGTTGACGAACTCCATCAGGCTGACGTGCTTGCGCACCTGGCGCTGGCTGGCCGGCAGGTAGGCGCTGGATTCGCTCCAGTCGAACTGGTCCAGGGACCAGACGAAGCGGTTGTCGTCCCGGTAGGGAATGCGCAGGTTTTCCAGGATGCGCAGGCTGGGCATCGCGCGCCGGGCGGAAAGGAGGTTGAACAGGTCCAGCCCCAGGTTCCAGGAGAACATGCCGTTGTCGCGGTTGGCGGCGATGTTGCCATGGAACTGGCGGACGATCTCGTCCACCTCGGCGTCGCCGCTGGATTCAGCCGGGTCGAGCAGGGCCAGGGCGATGCGTTCCAGCAGGGGGAGCGATTCGTGCTCGGCTTGGCCCGTCTTGGGCAGGAGCATGAAGGCCTTCCACAGCCGGCCCATGCCGGGGAAATCCTGGACGGCGCACCACTCCACCCGAGCGTCCTCGAAGAAACCGACGAAGAACTGCTGGGCCGGGGCCAGGGCCTCGGCGGACTGGGGCTCACTGGTGTAGGCCAGGTGGGCGGCCATGTGGGCGCCCATGGCGCGGTAGAGGTCGAGGCCGGAGAGCTCCCCCAGGTCGTCGGCGGCGTCGGGAAGGTGCAGGGCCCGGGCCTCGATGAAAGGGCGGAATCCCAGGTAGTCGGCGGCCGCCGGACGGAGGAAGAAATCCCGTCCCCAGAAGGCGCGCAGGTAGAAGTTCAGCTTGCGCTGGCTGTCGATGAACAGGGTGCCGCGCCGTTCCTGCTGCAGGACGGCCTTGCTGTCCTCGCTTTGCAGGGAGAAGTAGGCGGCCTGCTTGGGCAGGTCGCGGCGGTAGGCCTCGGCGCCGAAGTCCACCCAGCGGCGCAGGCCGGACAGGGTGAGCTTGCCCAGCAGCTCGTCGAGGACGCCGAGCATGGGGCGCAGGCCCCGGGGCGCCTTGGCGGCGAGGCGGTGCAGCAGTTGCAGGTAGGCCCGCAGCAGTTCCGGGTCGCCGAGGCGGCGGGCGGCGGTGGGCAGGGTGGAGAACACCAGGGTGAGCACCTCCCCCGAGGTCATGGAGGCGAGCTTCATCACCGCGTGGACGCAGTCGCGGATCACGTCGTCGCCGCACTCTCGGGCCACCAGGGGGATTTCGTCCAGGTAGGTGGTGAGCAGGGCGGGGCCCTTGCCCAGGTTGACGATGCCGCGGGCGCCGTCGAGCCAATCCTTGAGGCCGTTGGGCGACAGGGTACGCGCCGCTTCGTGGAAGGCGGCGTCCAGGGTGTCGGCAAGCTCGGGAGCGGCCTGGACCAGCTCGTCCCGGTAGTCGTCAAGATTGATGCTCATGGCCGGTCCTCAACAGATTGGGTGGAGGGATATCGCCGGGCGGGTTCGGCCGGCGCCGCTTCGTT
>JBFXHL010000039.1:0-21728 GCA_050177075.1 Sulfuricellaceae bacterium
TCCGCCGCGCTGTCGGCGACGGATGAAATGCTCACGGAAAGCTGTTCCACCGCCGCCGCCGTGGAGGAGGACATTTCCTGCTGGCGGGTGGAGCCTTCGCTCACCCGGTCCGCCATCGCCACCTGCGCCGCGGCGGTCTGGGATACCTGCTCGACCACTTCCCTCGCTTCCCGCAGAATTTCCTGGATTTTCTCGGCGAAACGGTTGAAAGCCGCCGAGGTGCCGCCGATCTCATCGGCGGCATAGGCGTCCAGGCGCCGGGTCAGATCGCCCTCGCCGGCGGAGAGTTCCAGCATGGAGGAGGAAAGGTGTTCCAGGTGGCCCAGCTTGAGCAGCAGCATGCGCAGCACCACCACCGTCACCGCCAACATCACCACGAACACGCCCACATAGCCCATGGCCTGTATCAATGCGATTTTGGCGCTGCGCTCGGCCTGTTCATTGCCCACCACCGACAAGGCCTGGGCGATGTCCAGGATGGAGTTGATGCCGTCGGTGGAACGGTCAAACCATTCCTTGGCGCTCATGCTGTAGTGCTCCGGCTGGCCGGTATTCTCAGTATTGGCCTCGGCGTAGATTTTCTTGCGGACCGCCTCGAAATCGCCGAGGAAATTCTTCTCCATCCCTTCGATGGCCTGGGTAATGCGGGGATCGGTGCCGGGCTGATTTTTTAGGAAGAGAATTTCCCGCACGTTGCTCTCCACCGGCTGGCGCAGGGCCTGCAGGCGTTGCAGCACTTCCGGCGTGGCGGCGGCCTTGCTGTTGATCAGGGCGGCCACGTTGGCCCGCTCCAGGCCGGCATATTCGCTGGCCTGCCAAACGGCCTGCTTGGCGGTGAGGTTGGGATAGGTGATCTCCTGCGGCACCAGGTTCCCGCCGAAGGCCGCCTGGCGCAGGCGGGCAGTGCTGTTGATGAATCGGGTCATCACCGGCAGCCACTGGGCGGGCTTGATGTCCCGTTCGCTGCCGGCCAGGCTGCGGTCCACCTGCTGGCGAGCCTTGACCACTTCCCCGAAGGCTTGCCGGGAATCCTTCAGGGCCAGTTCCAGGCCAGGGGAAACACCCCGGGCATGGAGCATCTGCCCAACGATGGCTTCGGCGCCCTGCCAGGCGGCATCGCCCTCGGCGCGCATCTTGTCGATGGTGGCCCGGGCCGCTGGACTGACGGGGCCGCTGGCGCTCAATGCCGCCGTGGCGGCGCCACGCTCGATGGCATGCTTGCTGGCGGCCGAGATGATCTCATCCGCCATGCGGTTGGCGGAAATGGCCAGTTTGTTGGTTTGGTAATGCTGCCAACTGTCCCAGGCGTAGTAGCCGGCGATCCACAATAGCAGCAGAGGCGCTCCCAACGTGGCATGGATGAGGAAATGCAAAGTAGTGTTGTTGAGCTTTTGTTTCAGGCCGGACAGCATACCGCTCCTCCTTTTATCCTTATGTCGGCAGAACAAGCCGTCAACGTGCGCTAAAACGGCAGTAGCGGAAGGGCTGTATCTTGCCTGCAGGCGTCCGATGGTCCTCCTCCAGCGTTTCCACCAGTTCGAATCCTCCTGCGAATTCCCGTGCCATGGCCTCTTCGCTGTAGCGGGCCACCGGCAGGCCGCTGCACTGTTCCGGCCCATCTGGCGCAAAGGCGGCCACGATCAGGAAGCCCCCCGGACGGACACCCGCCCGCGCAGCCGCCAGGTAGGCGGCGCGGTCTTCCCTCCGGGTCAGGAAGTGAAACACCGCCCGGTCATGCCAGATGTCATACTGCCGGGGCGGCGCGAATTCGGTAACATCCTCCGCCCACCAATTGACCCTGGCCGCCCTTTCCCCCAGCCGCTCGCGGCTCAGGCACAGGGCCTTGTCCGAAACATCCAGAACCGTCAAATCCGTGTAGCCGTCGTCCAGCAGGTGGTCCACCAGCAACGAGGCCCCACCGCCCACGTCGACGATGGCAGCCTCCTTGTCCAGGCCGGTGGCGCCGATGAGCCTGAGTGACGTCTCCGGCCGGGGCTGGAACCAGCTGACCTCGGTCTGCCCCCTGTTGCAATAGACCGCGTCCCAATATTCGTGTCTGTCCATGAGCGACTCCTCCTCCATTTGGGAAGAAGTATCACCCGAACCGGCCCGTTATTCAAATAATCATTTGATATAAGAACACGCGGCTAATGCTCCCCCTTGGTGCGCAGCAAGCCGGCCAGGCGGTTGCCCTGCTTCTGCGGTCCGCCCATGGGGAAAATCTTGTGCAGGTAGAGGTTGTTGCCCCGCTCGGGGCCCCACACTTCCTTGAAATACTTGATCATCGCCCGCACCTGGGCCTGCACCGAGTGTTCCTGGTAGTAGTCCCGCAGGTACGCGATCACCTCCCAGTGTTCGTCGGTGAGTTCCAGGCCCTCGATTTTCGCCTGTTCCCGGGCGAAGTCCTCGGACCAGTCATCGAGGTTCTTCAAGTAGCCCTCGGAATCGGTCAGGATGTCGCGGCCGTTGACCTTGACCACCTTGGTATGCAGGGGAATCTTCGTTTCCATTTCCATTTTTCGTGCCTCCTTATCCGTAGCGTGCCCTTCACTAATAGCACCCACCGCCGGACCTCACCTTGATCCTCCTCAAAAAACCCGCGCAAATCACTCCAGTATTTTGCCCCTGCCGCTATGCGCCTAGTTCCTTGAGACTCAAAAAAGAACCGGCTGGTCCGGTCCCCCGCTGGCAGCGGAGGTGAGGAAGGCGGGGAACCGGGGCCGGTAAACGGTTGAGGAGTTTCCTCCTCCTGTTCTTAGCGCAGGGCGGGACGCTTGCTGCGGACGATCTGGTAGGAACGGCCCAGGTAGCCGAGGGGCACGCTCCAGACGTGGACCAGACGGGTAAAGGGGAACAGCAGGAACACCGACATGCCGAAGAACAGGTGAACCTTGAAGATGCCGTCCACGTTCGCCAGCAGGGCCGGATCGGGGTGCAGGTAGACGATGCTCTGCACCCAGTCCGCCAGGGCGATCATCACCCCGGGGTTGCCGTGCTCGGCGTGCCCCAGGGACACCGGAATGGTGGACAGCCCCAGGAGCAGGGTGACCAGGAGCCAGCTCAGGATGAACTTGTCGCTGCCCCGGCTGGTGGCCGAGATGCGCGGATTGAACATGCGCCGCAGCCACAGCAGCCCGCCGCCGATCAGGCACAGCCCGCCGAAGATGGCGCCGGCGGTGATGGCCAGGTACTGGTGAGCCATGTCGGACACCCCGAGGGCGAGGAAGAAGGCATGGGGCGTCAGCAGGCCCACGGCATGGCCGAAGAAGATGGCGATGATGCCGATGTGGAACAGGTTGCTCGCCACCCGCATGTTGGCCTTGGACAGGAGCTGGCTGGAATCGCTCTTCCAGGTGTACTGCTCCCGGTCGAAGCGCAGCCAGCTGCCGAGGACGAAGACGGTGAGGGCGATGTAGGGATAGGCGCCGAAGATGAAATTGTGCAGATTCATGATGCTTGCTCCTTATGCAGCCAGACGGGTCAGGTTTCCCCGACCCTCGACGATACGCAACAGGCCGGCGTAGGGGCTCTTGGCCTTTTCCAGGTTGGCCGCCAGCACGGACAGGACCTTCACCCCGTCGGCGAGGAACATCCTCGCTTCGCTGTCCTCCAGATAGGCGGTGAACTCCAGGATCAGGGGCAGGTAGTCCGGCAGCTCGTTGGCCGCCACCTGCACGCCGTAGTCCTTGTACAGTTCCGCCAGGTCGATCAGGGCGGGGCCCCGGTTCTTGTCGTCGCCGAACAGGTGATGGGTCAGGTGGAGGCTGTGCTCGGGGGTCATGTCGAAGGTTTGCACATACTCCGCCTGCAGGGCCGTGAGGTCCTCGCCTTCCAGATAGGCAAGGAACTTCATCACCGCCGCCCGCTCGGCATCGCTGACGTCCTGGCTGCCTTCCAGTACCAGGCGGATTTCCGCCAGGTGTTCGAGCAGTTCCTCGCTGGGGTACTCCAGCAATACCGACAACAGTTTGTAGATGGTCATGATGGTCTCCTCTCAGCGCTCGTCGGCATGGGGCGCCAGTTCCTTGGGCTCCACCGTCTCCTTGCGGCGGCGGGGGAACAGGGTGACGGTGCTGACCCCGGCGGAGCTGTCGTTGCCGAAGGTGAAGCCGTTCTGGCCCTGGTGGCCGTAGAAATCCTCCAGCCGCACTTCCTCATGGCCGGTGGGGATGACGAAACGGTCCTCGTAGTTGGCGATGGCCAGGTAGCGGTACATCTCCTTGGCCTGGTCTTCGGTGATGCCGGCCGTCTCCAGGGCACGGGTATCGGCCTTGCCGTCGACGTGCACCGAGCGCATGTAGCTGCGCATCGCCAGCAGGCGGTTGAGGGCGCTGGTGATGGGGGCCTCCTTGCCGGCGGTGAGCAGGTTGGCCAGGTACTTCACCGGCAGGCGCAGGGTGTTGGCCAGGGGGATGGCGCCGTCCGGGCCGGTGGGCAGGTTGCCCTGGTCGATCTGGGACTGCACCGGCGACAGGGGCGGCACGTACCACACCATGGGCAGGGTGCGGAACTCGGGGTGCATGGGGAAGGCGATCTTCCAGTCCATGGCCATCTTCCAGATGGGCGACTTGCGGGCCGCCTCGATCCAGTCCTCGGGCACGCCGTCGCGGCGGGCGGCGGCGATCACCTGGGGATCGTTGGGGTCGAGGAAGACCCGGCACTGGGCCTCGTACAGGTCCTGCTCGTTGGTGGTGCTGGCCAGTTCCTCGATGCGGTCGGCGTCATAGAGCATGATGCCGTTGTAGCGGATACGGCCGACGCAGGACTCGGAACACACCGTGGGCATCCCGGATTCTACCCGGGGATAGCAGCCGATGCACTTCTCGGCCTTGCCCGATTCCCAGTTGTAGAACACCTTCTTGTAGGGGCAGGAGCTGATGCACATGCGCCAGCCGCGGCACTTGTCCTGGTCCACCAGCACGATGCCGTCCTCTTCCCGCTTGTAGATGGAGCCGGAGGGGCAGGCGGCGACGCAGGCCGGGTTGAGGCAGTGGTTGCAGATGCGCGGCAGGTACATGTGGAAGGTGTTCTCGAAGGTCTTGTAGATTTCCTTCTCGATGTTCTTCAGGTTGGCGTCCTTGCTGCGCTTGGCGAATTCCCCGGCGAGGTCGTCTTCCCAGTTGGGGCCCCAAGTGATTTTCTCCATGGTTTCCCCGGTGACCTGGGACAGGGGCCGCGCCGTGGGGGCGGCCTCCGACAGGGGGGCGTTCTGCAGGTGGGCGTAGTTGTAGGTGAAGGGCTCGTAGTAATCGTCGATTTCCGGCATGTCCGGGTTGGAGAAGATGTTCAGCAGCTTGGACATCCGGCCGCCGGATTTCAGCTCCAGCTTGCCGTTGACCAGGGTCCAGCCGCCCTTCCATTTCTCCTGGTTCTCCCACTGCTTGGGATAGCCGATGCCGGGCTTGGATTCCACGTTGTTGAACCAGGCGTATTCCACGCCCTTGCGGTTGGTCCACACGTTCTTGCAGGTCACCGAACAGGTGTGGCAGCCGATGCACTTGTCCAGGTTGAAGACAAAGGCGAATTGGGCTCTGACTTTCATAATGTTCTCCTGTGAGGGGTGAGGAGCGAGGGGTGAGGAGAACAACCCTCAGTCCCTACACCGCACCCTTAATGCCTACTCATCAATCCGTTCCGGTGAAAGGAGCAAATCACCTCACTCCTTTCTCCTCACTCCTAACTACCGTGGACCGATGCCGGGGGGGTTGAGCTGGGCTTCGCGCTCGGGGGTGAGCGGCCGCTCCAGCCAGTCCACGTCGTGGTCGGCAATCTTGTGCAGGGCCACCATGGTGTCCCGCTGGCATCCCACCGTGCCGTAGTAGTTGAAGCCGTAGGCCAGCTGCGCGTAGCCCCCCACCATGTTGGTGGGCTTGACGATGACCCGGGTCACCGAGTTGAGGATGCCGCCCCGCTTGCCCGTGGTGTTGGAGCCGGGCACGTTCACGTTCTTCTCCTGGGCGTGGTACATCAGGGCCATGCCCCGGGGCACCCGCTGGGAGACCACCGCCCGCGCCACGGTGGCGCCGTTGTGGTTGACCGCTTCCACCCAGTCGTTGTCCTGGAGGCCGATTTCCTTCGCGTCCTCCTCCGACACCCAGACATAGGGGCCGCCGCGGAACAGCTGCAGCATGCGCAGGTTGTCCTGGTAGCTGGAATGGATGCCCCACTTGGAGTGCGGCGTGATCCAGTTCAGCTGGAGGTGGGGCTTGCGGCGGACGCTGTCGGGCACCCCGTCGAGCTCCTTGAGGTCCACCGGCGGCTTGTAGACGCAGAATCCCTCGCCGAAGTCCAGCATCCACTCGTGATCCTGGTAGAAGTGGGCGCGTCCGGTCAGGGTGCGGAAGGGAATGTGCTCATGGATGTTGGTGTAGCCCGCCGTGTAGGACACCTTCTCCGACTCGATGCCGGACCAGGTGGGCGCGGTGATGATCTTGCGCGGCTGGGCCTGGATGTCGCGGAAGGTGATCTTGTCCTCGTGGCGTCCCTCGTAGAGGTGGCTGTGGTCGATGCCGGTCTTCTTCGACAGGGCGCTCCACGACTTGTGGGCCACCTCGCCGTTGGTTTCCGGCGCCATGCGCATCACCGCGTCGCAGACGGCGATGTCCTCCTCCAGGGAAGGCATACCCTGGGAGACGCCGGGTTCCCGCACGGTGTAGTTGCACTTCTTGAGCTCCTCGTACTCCTGCTCGGTGTTCCAGTCGATGCCCTTGATGTTGTTGCCCAGCTTCACCATCAGGGGGCCGAGGGCGATGAACTTGTTGTACACGCTGCCGTAGTCGCGCTCCACCACCTTGAGCAGCGGCAGGGTCTTGCCCGGAACGGGTTCGCACTCGCCCTTCTTCCAGTCCCGGACCTGGCCCAGGGGCTGGGCCAGCTCGAAGGGGGAATCGTGCTGCATGGGCAGGGCGACGACGTCCTTCTTGATTCCCAGGTGTTTCTCGCCCAGCTTGGAGAAGGCCTTGGCGATGCTCTTGAAGATCTGCCAGTCAGACTTGGATTCCCAGCCGGGATTGACCGCTTCCGCCAAGGGGTGGATGAAGGGGTGCATGTCCGTGGTGTTGAGGTCGTGCTTCTCGTACCAGGTGGCGGTGGGCAGGATGATGTCCGAGTAGGCGCCGGTGGAGTTGAGGCGGAAGTTGATGTCCACCATCAGGTCCAGCTTGCCCACGGGGGCTTCCTCGTGCCACTTCACTTCCTTGGTGCCGTTGCCGGCGCCGCTCTCCTGCAGGACGCCGTTCTGGGCCCCCAGCAGGTGCTTGAGGAAATACTCGTGGCCCTTAGCCGAGGTGCCGATGAGGTTGCCGCGCCAGACGAAGAGGTTGCGGGGCCAGTTCACTGGGTTGTCCACGTCGGCGAAAGCCATGTCCAGGCTGCCGGACTTGAGCTGCTCGACCATGTATTTCGCTACCCCGGCCTCGTCGGCGGCGCCGGACTTTTCGGCGTCGGCCACGATGTCCAGCGGGTTGCGGTTGAAATGGGGGGCCGAGGGCAGGAAGCCGAGGCGGGTGGCCACCACGTTGTAGTCGGCCAGGGTGTAGCCCTTGTACTTGGCCTTGGCTGCCGGGGAGTGGAGGCTGTCCACGTCGATGGTCTCGTAGCGCCACTGGTCGGTGTGGAAATACCAGTAGGAGGTGGAGTTCATGTGGCGCGGCGGACGCTGCCAGTCCAGGGCGAAGGCGATGGGCGCCCAGCCGGCCTGGGGACGCAGCTTCTCCTGCCCCACGTAGTGGGCCCAGCCGCCGCCGCTCTGACCCACGCAGCCGCACAGGTGGAGCAGGTTCATCACCGAGCGGTAGCCCATGTCGTTGTGGTACCAGTGGTTGATGGCGGCGCCCATGATGATCATGGACTTGCCCTTGGTCTTGCTGGCGTTCTCGGCGAACTCGCGGCCGGTGCGCTCCAGATCGGCGGCCTTGACGCCGGTGACCTTGGCCGCCCAGGCCGGGGTATAGGCCACGCTGTCGTCGGCGTAGGAGGACGCCACGTTGCCGCCGCCCAGGCCTCGGTCGATGCCGTACTGGGCCACCTGGAGGTCGAACACGCTGGTGACGTAGGCTTCGCTGCCGTCGGCCAGCTTGACCTTGCGGGCGGGGACGTTGCGGTACAGCAGGCCGGGCTCGCCGGGATTGAAGTGGGGAAAGCCCACCGACACCACGGCGTCGCGGCCGTCGATGCAGGACAGCTCGGCGACGATTTCCGACTGGTCGGCGGCGTTCTTGGGCAGGAGGTTCCACTTGCCCTCCTCGCCCCAGCGGAAGCCGATGGAACCGTTGGGCACGACGAAGGATTTGCTCTTCTCGTCGTAGACGATGGTCTTCCACTCGGGGTTGTTGGCTTGGCCCAGGTTGCCGTCGAAATCGGAGGCCCGCAGGTTGCGGTCGGACACGTAGCCCTCGCCGTGGGGGCGCAGGATCACCTGCATCGGCATGTCGGTGTAGGTGCGGGCGTAATCGGCGAAATAGGGGTCCTGCTTGTCGATGTAGAACTCTTTCAGGGCCACGTGGCCCATGGCCAGCAGGGCGGCCGCGTCGGTGCCCTGGCGCACCGGCATCCACAGGTCGGCGAACTTCACGTATTCGGCGTAGTCCGGGGCCATGGACACCACCTTGGCACCCTTGTAGCGCGCCTCCACCGCGAAGTGGGCGTCCGGCGTCCGGGTCATGGGCAGGTTGGCGCCGCAGATGATGATGTAGGTGGAGTTGTACCAGTCGGCGGCCTCGGGCACGTCGGTCTGTTCGCCCCAGGTCTGGGGGCTGGCGGCGGGCAGGTCGCAGTACCAGTCGTAGAAGGAGCCGCAGGCGCCGCCGATGAGGCTGATGTAGCGGGAACCGGCGGCGTAGGAAATCATCGACATGGCGGGAATCGGCGAGAAGCCGAAAATGCGGTCGGGGCCGTGTTTCTTGATAGTGTGGACGTTGGCCGCGGCGATGATTTCCGTCACCTCGTCCCAGGAGGTGCGCACGAAGCCGCCCAGGCCGCGCACGGCGGTGTACTTCTTGCGCTTGCCCTCGTCGGCCTGGATGGCGGCCCAGGCTTCCACCGGGTCCTTGCCAGCCTTGCGCTCGGCGCGGTAGAGGTCCAGCAGGCGGCCGCGAATCAGGGGATGCTTCACCCGGTGGGGGCTGTAGAGGTACCAGGAGAAGCTGGCCCCCCGCTGGCAGCCCCGGGGCTCGTGGTTGGGCATATCCTCCCGGGTGCGGGGGTAGTCGGTCTGCTGCATCTCGAAGGACACCAGGCCGTTCTTGACGAAAATCTTCCAGGAACAGCCGCCGGTGCAGTTCACGCCGTGGGTGGAACGCACCACCTTGTCGTGGCGCCAGCGGTTGCGGTAGGCATCCTCCCACTGGCGGTCCTCGTTGGTGACGATGCCGTGGCCGTCGGAAAAGGTCTCCTTGACCTTGTCGAAGAATTTCAGTCGATCGAGAAAGTGGCTCATTGCTTTACTCCTTGATAAATCGGGGACGCCTCAGGGGTTCTTGATCTCGGCGCCGGGACGCAGGTAGAACCACCAGTTGAGAATCAGGCACAGGGCGTAGAACACCGCGAAACCGTACATGGCCATCTCCGGGGTGCCGGCCTTGAGCTGGCCGCCGATCACCACCGGCGCGATGAAGGAGCCGTAGGCGGCGACGGCGGAGGTCCACCCCAGGACCGGACCGGCCTGGTTGCGGTCGAAGATCACGCCCACGGTGCGGAAGGTGGAACCGTTGCCGATGCCGGAGGCGGCGAAGAGGACGACGAAGGTGATCATGAACTGGCCGAAATAGACCTCGGGGGTGGCCGAGTGGTAGGCCTGCATCATGACGTAGCCGGCATAGGCGGATGCCGCCACCATCACGGCGGAGATGACCTGGGTGACGATGCTCCCCCCCACCTTGTCGGAAATCCAGCCGCCCACCGGACGGATCAGGGCGCCGACGAAGGGACCGATCCAGGCGTAGGTCAGGGCGGAGGGCGCGGCGGGGTTCTTGACGTGGCTCCAGACGCCGGTGGCCGCGTCGAGGACGTGCTTGTCGCCGAAGATCACGGTGATGGACAGGGGCACGGCGGCGGAAAAGCCGATGAAGGAACCGAAGGTGACCACATAGAGGGCGGTCATGGACCAAGTGTGTTTGTTCTTGAAGATGGCGAACTGCTTCTGGATGCCGGCCTTCATCTCGCCGATGGCGAAGAGGCGCATCAGGAGCAGGGTACCGACGATGATGAGGGGAAGCGCCACCCACATGTTGAGCAGCGCCAGGCCGCCGGCGGCCTTGGGCAGATAGACGTACAGCCCCACGCCCGCCGTGACGATGGCCAGGCCGTAGAGCCACAGCACCTTGATGAAGGCGCCGATGGTGGAGCCGATGCCGGGGGAAATGGGCAGCAGGTTGTTCATACCGAAGAAGCCGAGGACGGCCAGGGGCACCAGGGCCAGCAGCCAGACGTATCCCGCGTTCTGGATGAAGGTGGGGGTGCCGGCGGGAATCTTGCCGAGAATCCAGCCGCTATCCTTGACGAGCTCCATGGGCGCTCCGGCCATGGCGCCGAAGATGCCGGCGGTCATCACCAGGGGGATCAGGATCTGCATGGTGGTGACGCCAAAGTTGCCCAGGCCGGCGTTGAGCCCCAGGGCCGTGCCCTGCAGGCGCTTGGGGAAAAAGGTGCTGATGTTGGACATGGAGCAGGCGAAATTGCCGCCGCCGATGCCGGACAGCAGGGCCAGGGCCTGGAACACCCAGAGGGGCGTGGTCTTGTCCTGGAGGGCGATGCCGGTGCCGAGAGCGGGGATCATCAGCAGGGCGGTGGTGAGGAAAATGACGTTACGGCCGCCGGCGATGCGGATGAAGAAGGAGGCAGGAATGCGCAGGGTGGCGCCGGACAGGCCCGCGATGGCGGTGAGGCTGAACATGTCCCCTTGGGTGAAGGGGAAGCCCAGGTTCAGCATCTGCACCGTGATGATGCCCCACATCATCCACACGGCGAAGCCGAGCAGGAGGCTGGGGATGGAAATCCACAGGTTGCGGTAGGCGATGCCCTTGCCGGTGGACTCCCAGAACTGCTGGTCCTCCACATCCCATTTTTCGATATTGATCGACATGTCGTTTTCTCCGTCGTTGTGTGTCTAGGTTCGCGTCATTCGAGAGTGTCCGCCGCCTTCTGCCGACGATGCCGTGCGGCGTCCAGAGGGCGGACTTCCGAGAAGTACATCCACATCAGGGACACCCACACCACGCCGAACATCAGCATGAAGGCCGAGGAGCGGATGCCGGTGAGGTCCACCAGGGCGCCGAACATGATCGGCAAGAGAAAGCCCCCCATCCCGCCCATCAGGCCGACGATGCCGGAGATGACGCCGATGTTGTGGGGGTATTCGTCCGAGATGTACTTGAACACCGATGCCTTGCCGAAGGCGAAAGCGGCGCCGACGGTGAACATCAGGACGGTGAAGACGGTGGGCGTGAGGCCGATGTGGAAGGTTTCGGGGCCGTTCACGGTGTGGATGGTGAAGTCGGTCTGGGGATAGGAGAGGAAGAACAGGCACACCAGGGACACCCACAGCACCCACCAGGTCACGGAATGGGCGCCCCACTTGTCCGACATCCAACCGCCGAAGGCCCGCAGCACGCCGCCGGGGAGTGAAAAGGCGGCGGCGAGCACGGCGGCCACGCGCAAATCGAAGCCGTACTCCGAGACGTAATACTTGGTCATCCACAGGGACAGTGCCACGTAGCCGCCGAAAACGATGGAGTAGTACTGGCAAAGCTTCCACACGTTCCAATCCTTCAGGGCCCGCAGCTGGTCCATGACCGTGACCGAGTTCTCCACCTTGTGGCTGGGCTCGGAGTAGGTAAAGAGCCAGAAGGCCGCCGCCGTCACCGCCATCATCACGGCATAGACCTTGGGCACCATCTGCCAGCCGTAGGCCACCACGATGGACGGGGCGATCAGCTTGGTCATGGCGGCGCCGGCATTGCCCGCGCCGAAGATGCCCATGGCCGTGCCCTGCTTTTTCTTCTCGAACCAGCGGGCGCAGTAGGCGATGCCCACGGAAAACGAGCCGCCGGCGGCGCCGACGAAAAGCCCGGTAGCCAGGTAGTGAATGAAGCTGTCGCCGTAGGGAATGAGGTAAATGGGGAGAATGGTGGAGACCATCAGCACAAAGAACACGATGCGGCCGCCGAACTTGTCGGTCCACATTCCCAGGGGCAGGCGGATGAGGGACCCGGTGAGCACCGGCATCGCCACCAAAAGACCGAACTCGGTCTCGTTGAGGCCGAGGTGTTTCTTGATCGGGATGCCGATCACCGCGAACATCATCCATGCCATGAAACACACCGTGAACGCCAGGGTGCTCATGACGACGACCGACCATGCTTTCTGATTGTGCGTAGCCATTTTTCCCCTCCTTGGGATCCGTGTTCCGATCACGCTGTCAGGTTAGGCTCGCTGCCCCTCGAAACCCATTCTCCCGAAGCACGGGTGGAGCAAGGCAAAAGGAGGAGGGAACGGCTAGTTCTTCAGAAGGAAGGACTAGTTCTTTTGGCCAATCCCCCGGAGAAAAATCGGTTGTGTAGCAATTGTTACAGAACGCATCCCCTGCCATGGATAGGCTTTCCCCCACTACATCCCGTAGTGCGAAAGGAAAGGAAACCACCATGCAAGCGATGCGTTTTTATCTCGACACCAACGACCGTTCCCGCAAGACCTTCCCGGCCGAACTGTCCCCCGCCGATTTCGAGGTTTTCTTCGAACAGTACGAACAGGCCTGCTATGCCGAAGGCGTCATCCCCCTCCGCATCCATGTCGGCTACGAGGAGGGCCGGGCTTTCTGCCTCAACATGGCGCCGGACGCCGAGGCCGTGAGGCGGGCGCACGAGCGCGTGGGCCTGCCCTTCGACTCCATCACCGAGGTCACCACGGCAACCCCGGGAGATACCTTTTTCCGCCGTCGGGCCTGCGCCTAGTAGCGGCCAACAGTCCCTCCCTCCGCCGGAAAGCGGCCACCCCACATCGAAGGAGGCAAACATGCACGCAAATCTCTTGAACCTGCTCGACGTCGGCATCCCGGCGTTGCTGATCGCCCTCGCCGTGCTGCTGCTCATGGTGCGGCAGGAGCTGGGACCGTTCTCCGGCCTCAAGGGTGGCGGAAAAATACTGCTGATGTCCGCCTTCGGCATGGGGGTGTTCGCTTTCGGCCTCAAGCTGACGGTGGCGACGGCGGTGGCGAAGATGCCGGAGCGGACGGTCGCGCCCCTGGTGGCGGCCAACACCAAGGCGGTATCGGCGAGCACTGCCCTTCCCGCCCATGCCGTGGCGCCGCCCCCCGGGCCCGACCATTACGTCTGGCAGGCCCTGCCGGAAAAGGCGCCGGCCCCGGAAGGCAATCCAACCACCCCGGACAAGGTAGCCCTGGGCAAGCGGCTGTTTTTCGACCGCAGTCTGTCCGTAGACGGTTCCGTGTCGTGCAGCTCCTGCCATGACCTGGACCGGGGAGCCGGTGCGGACGGCCGCCGCACTGCTCTCGGCATCCGGGGCCAGACCGGTTCCCGCAACGCGCCCACGGTATGGAACGCCGCCTTCCAATCGGTGCTGTTCTGGGATGGCCGTGCCGCCTCCCTGGAAGAGCAGGCGAAAGGCCCGCTCCTCAACCCCCTGGAAATGGGCATGCCCTCCGCTGCGGCGGTGGAAAGGCGCATCAGGCAAAACGCCTCCTACCGTGATGACTTCGCCCGGGCCTTCGGCCCCGGCAGCACCGTCTCCCTGGCACGCATCGCCGAAGCCATCGCCGCCTACGAGAGGACGCTGATCACCCCCGACAGCCCATACGACCGTTTCGTCCGCGGCGACGGAAAAGCCCTGGACGCGGCCCAACTGCGGGGCATGGCCCTGTTCCAATCCTTCGGCTGCGTCGCCTGCCACCGGGGGCCGAACTTCAGCGACGCCAGCCTGCTGGACGGGCAGACCCCGCTGCGGATTTTCCCGGCCAAGGCCACGCCTTTCGACTCCCGCTACCGACTCACCGCCGATGGCGGCGCCGCAGGCCGAGCCGGTCGCGGGGTATGGCGCGTCCCGTCCCTGCGCAACGTCGCCCTCACCGGCCCCTATTTCCACAACGGTTCGGTGGATAGCCTGGAAGAAGCGGTCCGCATCATGGCCAATGCCCAACTTGGCATGGTGGTGGGCCCCCGCTCCGAGCGCACGCTCTACTGGTCCCAGCAGGATAAAGTGCTGAGCCAGGCCGAACCGCGCTTCATCAGCGAGGGCGAGGTGAAGGACATCGTGGCATTTCTCAACGGGCTAAGCAGCGATGCCTTGGTCCGGCGCGGTAAATGACATGCCCGAGCTACCGCTCCTCACGCCTTGGGACTAGAATGGGTTTCATGCCCATGGCCGAACTGGAAAATTTCAGTCCCTTCCGCGAACTCAGCGACGGTAGCAAGGACTTGGTCCGCAGAGGCCTGGTGCGCAAGACCTGCGCCCCGGCGGCCATGGTATTGCACAAGGGGCAGCACATCTCGGGCGCCTATTTCGTCGTCCGGGGCCGTTTGCGGGTGTTCTCCCTGGCCCCCAACGGCACCGAAGCCACCCTCTATTTCATCGACCCCGGCGAAACCTGCATTTTCGCCCTCAACAGCCTGTTCAACGATCTGCTCTACCCCGCCTGGGTCCAGGCCGAGGCGGAGACCACGGTGGCCATGATTCCCGGCCCCCTGTTCCGTCGCTTGTTCGAGAAGGAACCCCCTATCCAGGACGTGACGGTACGGGCCCTGTCCACGGTGGTCTTTCGCCTGATGGCGGAACTGGAGCAGATCCACGCCTACAAGCTGGAGCAGCGCCTCGCCAACCTGCTCCTGCTCCATGCCTCCGCGGCGGGCGAACTGCGCATGACCCAGCAGCAGATGGCCCAGCACCTGGGGACGACCCGCGAAGTCGTCGCCCGCGCCATGGGGGAGCTGGTCGCCCTGGGTCATGTGGAAACTCGGCGGGGGCGTATTCTGGTCAAGGACTCGGCTGGCTTGGCCGGCCTCATCGCCAAGACTTAAGTCAGTAGAGAATGCGGCCGGGCAGCTCCGCCCACAGCCGCATGGGCTCGAAGGCGTCGTCCAGGAGCAAACGCTGCGCCGGCACCCGGCGCCGGTCGCCGGGAAGGGACAGTTCCCGGTAAAGTTCGGCGTCGCAAAAACCGATGGCGGCGGCCTCTTCCCGAGTGTTGGCGTAATAGATGCGCTCGACGCGCGCCCAGTAGGCGGCGGAAAGGCACATGGGACAGGGCTCGCAGGAGGAGTAGAGGATGCTGCCCGGCAACTGGAAATCGGCCACACTGCGGCAGGCCTCCCGAATCGCCAGCACCTCGGCGTGGGCGGTGGGGTCGCTGGCGGCGATGACCCGGTTCCAGGCTTCCGCCAACACTTCGCCGTCCCGCACGATCACCGCCCCGAAAGGCCCGCCTTCCGCCGTCTCCAGGCTGCGGCGGGAAAGCTCCACGGCGCGGCGGAGAAAGGCTGCGTGCTGGGAAAGGTCCGAGTCGCTCATGACGCAATGGTAGCGCCCTTCCCCCGTCCGCGCCAACAATCCCCGGTGGCGGAAATTCGGCTTGACATCCCATGAACATGGCATATGTTCATATTATTCATTTTGTATATTTTGTTCACTTGCGGAGACCGATGTGGGGATGACGCGCCTCTTCCCGCACCCGCTTTTCCAGCCGCGAAAGGGCCGGCCATGCGCATCCTCCCGAAACTGCTGACCATGGCCGTCATCCTCGTCAACGTGGCGTTCCTGTCCGGTTGCACCGAGGACAAGGCCCAGGCCCTGGTGACGGCGATCCAATCCTTCGAATCCCAGTCCGTTCTGGCCCTCAATGCCTATGAAACCCTCTTCAAGGAATATGGAACACTGGAAGCCCCGCCGCCGGAAGAACAGTTCGCCCAGTCCTACGAGGTCGTTGGCAAATATGGCAAGGACGCGCTCAAGTTCGACGAATTCGTCGCCCAGGTCGGGAGTCTCGCCAGGCAGCGACGGCTGAACGCCATCGAACAGGAGTTCGAGCAGCTCAAGGCCTCCTACTCGCTGCTGCGCAGCGCCTATGAGTCGCTTCCCGCCGGCAGTCTTCTGGGTTCCCGGTACGCCGCCTGCGGCCAGGCGGTTACCGCCAAGCTCACCGACCAGCTGGCGAATTTTTCCCTGGACGTAAGCCGCTCCCCCCTCTACCCCATGTCGCTGAGAAGCCAGCTGGCCCAGTTCAAGAGCTTCGCCGCCAGGAAAGACAAGGAAAACGCCCGGAAAGCCTTCGATGCGCTCGTGGCGGGCATCAACCGCTACGAAGCCCAGCACGAGGATGCCATCCGGCTCTCGCTGGCCGCCGCCGAACAGGGCCGGAAGGTCAGCTGCCTGCTGGCGCGCTATGATGCCGTCTCCGTATCGGACGTCCTGAACGTGCTTCAATCCGGCCTCGCCTTCGCCGGTAGCCTCAAGGGAATGGACGTTGGCGACGCCGTCACACGGCTCGGCAACATCAAGCAGGAGATGGAAAAGAGCCCGGAGTGGCAGCGGGCCAAGGACATACCCCTGGTCACCTTGGCTGAATGCCAGACCGCACCCTAAGGAAACGCTGAAGGAATCGGCGAGCGGGATGAAGCGCAAGGCGCACGGAGCGCAGCGGCCGAGACATATCTATCCAGGCGGTGGGCGAGGGAGCGAGCACCGTGCAACGCAGCGATTCGCCCGCGCAGCCATTTATTCAGCGTTTCCCTAACGTTAAGAAAGGAACCGCGCCATGACCGATGATCAGGACCGTGCCTATATACGCACTGCCGAAGCAGCACTGGACCGCCTTTTCGACCAGTACGCCGAGGCCTCGCCCGCCGACCAGTGGCTGCTCAAGCCCGCCATCACGAAAGCCTCGGAGGAGCTGCTAACGGCACGCCTGGCGCTGTTCAAGGAAGGCGCCCTGACCACTGCCGCGGACATGGCGAGCCTCCAGGCATTGAAACAGGAAATAGACCAGGCCGCCGACACCCAGTCCCTCGTCATGTCGGCCGTAAAGCTGGCGGCCCTGCTCGGGGCCTTCGCCTGACCGCCGGGGTACCCTGCACGGAGAGAAGGACATGAAACGCCTCCTGACCATGGCGCCGATGATGCTCTGGGGCGCCTCGGCCAATGCGCAGCCGCCGGTTGATCCGGCATCGGTGACATGGGAGGGCCTTATCGGTCTGGCGCTCTTCGGCGTGATAATCTTGCTGCTGGGGGGTGTCGTGGCTTCGCTCGCCGCCCTGTTCAAGTGGGCGAAAGCCCGAATCAAAACCCGGGTGGGAAGCTGGAAGGACTAGCCGCCCCCCTTCAACCTACGGATATCCCCATGCCCGCCCACCGCACCGAAACCGATTCCCTCGGCGCCGTCCAGGTTCCCGCCGACCGCTACTGGGGCGCCCAGACCCAGAGGGCCCTGGAGCACTTCTCCATCGGCTTGGAGCGCTTCCGCTGGCCGCGGCCCCTGCTTCGCGCCCTGGGGCTGGTGAAAAAGGCGGCGGCCAGGGCCAACAGCGAGCTAGGAACCCTGCCCCCCGACATCGTCCTGCTGATCGAAAGAGCGGCGGAAGAAATGATCGCCGGCACCCTGGATGCCCACTTCCCCCTGGCGGTGTTCCAGTCCGGCTCCGGCACCCAGACCAACATGAACGCCAACGAAGTGATCGCCAACCGCGCCATCGAGCTGGCCGGCGGCGTACTGGGGTCCAAGTCGCCGGTTCACCCCAACGACCACGTCAATCGCGGCCAATCCTCCAACGACGTCTTTCCCACCGCCATGCACGTGGCGGTGGTGGAGCAATTGCACGGCCGCCTGCTGCCGGCGGCGACCCGGCTGCGCGACACGCTCACGGCCAAGGCGGCGGCCTGCCGGGAAATCGTCAAGACCGGCCGCACCCATTTGCAGGACGCCGCTCCCCTCACCCTTGGCCAGGAAATTGGCGCCTGGGCGGCCCAGGTGGAATTCGGCCTCGAGGGCATCTGGGCCAATCTCCCCGCCCTCTACGAGCTGGCCATCGGCGCCACCGCGGTGGGCACCGGACTCAACGCCCACCCCCGCTTCGGCGAACGTGCCGCCCATCACCTGGCCCAATTCACCGGCCACCCTTTCCGTTCCGCCCGGGACAAGTTTTTCGCCCTGGCGGCCCACGACGCCCTGGTGCAGACCTCCGCCTCCCTCCGCACCCTGGCCGGCGGGCTGATGAAACTGGCCAACGACGTGCGCCTGCTCGCCAGCGGCCCCCGCTGCGGCCTCGGCGAACTGACCCTTCCGGCCAACGAACCCGGCTCCTCCATCATGCCCGGCAAGGCCAACCCCACCCAGTGCGAGGCCCTGACCATGGTGTGCGTGCAGGTGTACGGCAACGACGCGGCGGTGGCCTTCGCCGGCAGCCAGGGGAGCCTCCAGCTCAACGTCTACAAGCCGGTCATCCTCCACAACGTGCTGGAAAGCATCGCGCTGCTGGCGGACGCCTGCACGGCCTTCGATACCTATTGCGCCCAGGGGATCGAACCCGACCGAGAGAGGATACGCCAGCATCTGGACGCCAACCTGATGCGCGTGACCGCCCTCGCCCCCCACATCGGCTACGATTTGGCGGCCCAGATCGCCCTCACCGCCCAGCGAGAGAACCTCAACCTGCGGGAAGCGGCCCTGGCTTCGGGATATGTCAGCGCCGAGGACTACGACCGCTGGATGGCTCCAGCCGCCATGACAGGGCCGGCGGAGGGTTAGTCGCTAATCGTCCTTCTGGGCCAGGCCGTGCTCCACGGCGTACACCGCCGCCTGCACCCGGCTGCTGAGGTTGAGTTTCTTGAGGATGTTCTGGACGTGGATTTTCACCGTGCTCTCGGCCACGTTGAGGGCCCGGGCCACTTCCTTGTTGCTGGCCCCCTTGGCGAGGAGGGTGATGATTTCCTTTTCCCGCGGCGACAGTTTCTCCCGCTCGGCTTCCGCGGCCGCCGGCACCTGCTCCTTGGGCTGGCGCAGTTCCTGCACCAGCTTGCCGGTCATCTGGGGCGACATCACCGACTCGCCCCGGGCCGCGCGCTGGATGGCGTCGATGAGGAACTCGGTTTCGATGTTCTTCAGCAGATAACCGGCGGCCCCGGCCCGCAGGCAGTCCACCAGGTCCTCGGCGTCCTCGGACACGGTCAGCATCACCACCCGGGTGCCCGGCACCTCCTCGTTGATCAGCTTCACCGCTTGCCGCCCGGTGATGCCGGGCATGTGCAGGTCCAGCAGCACCACGTCGGGGGAGAGCTGCTTGGCGCGCTTGATTCCCTCCAGGCCGTCCCCCGCCTCCCCCACCACCTCGAAGCCCTCCTGGCGCTGCAGCAGCAGCTTGATGCCGCTGCGGAAGAGGGTATGGTCGTCGACGATCAGGACTCGGATGGGCTTCATGCGGCTTCCTTTTGCATTCGGGCGAGAGTGAGGCGGATTTCGGTACCGGCGCCGGGTGAGGATATCACCTCCAGCTTGCCGCCGATGCGATGGGCGCGCTCCTTCATGATGTTGAGGCCCACATGGGAGTCGCCGGGATTCCTGCCGGGGTCGAAGCCACGGCCGTTGTCGCGGACGGCAATGATGTAGTTGCCGTCCCGTTCCAGGGTCACCGTCACCTCGCTGGCCTGGGAATGCTTGCGCACGTTGGACAGCGCTTCCTGAACGATGTGCAGCACCTGGGTTTCGTATTCCGGCTCCAGGGGGGCCCCCTGGCCGCTGGCCTCGAGGGCGGCACGAATGCCGGTCTGCCCCTCGAACTTGTCCAGGCTGCTGCGGATGGCCCCCTCCAGGTCGGACTGGTGGACCCGGGTCCGGAAGTGGACCAGCAGCTCCCGCACGTCGTCGTAGCTCTCCTGCACCCCTTCGCGGATGTGGGGCAGGGTCTCCAGGGCCTCCTGCTCCTTGCCGCGCTTGAGGGAGTCCTCCAGCAGCTGCACCTGGATGTTGAGGAAAGCCAGCCCCTGGGCGATGCTGTCGTGGAGCTCCTGGGCCAGGAGGTTGCGTTCCTCGGAAATGGCCAGCTCCTTCTCCCGCGACACCAGGCGCTGGTTTTCGATGGCCACGCCCAGGTGCTGGCCCACGGTTTCCAGCAGCTGCACCTCCTGGGGCTGGAAGGCGCGGCCCTCGTAGAAATAGAGGTTGAAGATGCCCAAGAGGCGCTTCTTCACCCGGATAGTGAACACCGACACGGTGCGGTAGCCTTCCTTGGTGCAGTTGTAGAGCAGGGGGCGGTCCAGGGGCTGGCTGAGGTCGAGGTAAATCGGCTTTTCCTCACTGGCGACGCCGCCGCAGACGCACTCCCCCACTTCCAGGCAGGACTCCTTCCGGAAAAAGTCCTCCGACAAGCCCTCCGTCACCACCAGATGCAGGGTTTGCCCGTTGTCCGCCACCAGCCGCACCGCACCGCCGTGGGCGCCGAACTGCCCCATCAGGCGGCGGATGAAACGGCGGCACAATTCCTCCACCGTCGCCGGCTCGTTGAGGAAGGCGGTGATTTCGTACAGCAGGGCCAATTCTTCGTTCTTTTCCTCCAGGCTGCGGGTTTTCGCCTCCACCCGCTGCTCCAGGGTGGCGTAGAGGTTTTCCAGGTGGTCCGCCATCTGGTTGAAGCCGAAGGCCAGGCTGCCGAACTCGTCCCGGGTCCGCACCGGCACCCGGACGCTGAAATCCTCCGCCGCCATGCGTCGGATGCCGTCCTGCAGCTTGCGGATGGGGCGGATGATGAGGACGAACATGAGATAGATCAGCAGGGCCGTGCCGGCCATGGCCAAGCCCACCAGGGAAAGCTGGATGGAGCGCAGCAGGCTGGTCTTGCGGGCATTGTCCTGCTCGATGCGCAGCACCAGTTCGTTGATCATGCTGACGTAGCGCTCCACCGCCGGGCGGTAGGAACGCAGCAACAGGCGGCGCGCATCGGGAGATTTGCTCGCCAGAACCTCCTCCAGCAACGGCTTGATGTTGCCGTACCACTCGCCCTTGAGTTCCTCCATCTGGGCATTCACCGCCGGATCACGCGGCAGGAACAGGGGCCGCGCCGGGTCACCCCGTTCCAGCTTCCCCAGCACCTTCTCGAAATTCGTCATTTCGAGACGTACCTCCCGCTCCATGGCGGAAAACTCCAGGCCCTGGTAGACGTTGTGGCTGAGGAGATAGGCCAGACGGTAGGACCGCATGCGCTCGCTGCCCGCGTCGTTGATCGCCGCGCCGCCCCCCTCCAGCTGCCAGGAGTAGTACAGGGTGGAGCCGATGGCCGTGAGGGCCACCAGGAAAAACACCATCAGGATGCCGATCAGCTTGAAGCTGAGTTTCTGAAAAACAACTCCGGTCATGGGGGCCCCTTCCGCATTGGTTAAACCCAGATTATCCATTAGGCGGCCCTTCGAGCCTGCGTGAGCGCTAGCGGACGGTTTGCGGCCATTTTTGTCCCTTGCTCGGCGTCCATGGAATGACCATGGACTTCTCCCAAGTGACAAAACTGTCTCGCAACCCGTCTCGCCATCCTCTCACGCCCTAATGAATAATCTGGGTTAAAGGGATGTTCCATAAAGACTGGGGTCATGTAAACCCGCGACATCAAGAAAATCCAGTTGTGTATCGTTCTTTCTGTAAATTCCGTTTTTGCCGCAGGCAGGAAGTTTTGCCGGGCGGACGACCTGGGCACGTAGCGCCCGGGGCGGCTGGCCGGCAAAACGGCGCGGCGGTGGCATGATGC
>JBFXHL010000040.1:0-21219 GCA_050177075.1 Sulfuricellaceae bacterium
GAGACCCCCCTGCACCGGGCCGCCGCCAACGGAGACATCGCCATGACCAACCTGCTGCTGGCCCGCAAGGCCGTCATCAACGCCCGCAACCAGGCCGGCGCCAGTCCGCTCTACCTCGCCACCGCCAGCGGCAACGAGCTGCTGCTGAAACTCCTGCAGGAGAAGGGCGCCGACCCCAACACCCGCGACCTGATGGGCAACACCCCCCTTCACGCCGCGGCCGCCGGCGGCCACACGGCCACGGTCAAGCTGCTGCTGGAAAAGGGCGCCAACCCCAACAGCCGGGACAACATGGGCAACGCCCCCCTGGTGGAAGCGGCGATGAACGGCCACGACGGCGTGGTCACCCTGCTCCTGGACAAAAAAGCGGACGTGGACCCCCGCAGCCGCAGCGGCGTCACCCCCCTGCTGGCGGCGGCGAAAAACGGCCAGGAGGCGACGGTGCTGTTGCTGCTGAACCGGGGCGCCGACCCCAACGCCCAGACCAAGGAAGGCGGCAGCGCTCTGCTCTACGCAGCGATCAACGGCCAGTCGGGGACGGCGGCGGCGCTTCTCGACGGCGGCGCCGACCCCTACGTGACCGACGGCCGCGGTTCCACGGCCCTGCACCTGGCCGCCGCCAACGGCCGGGACAATGTGATGAAACTGCTGCTGGCGAAAGGCGTGGCGGTCAACGCCCGCAACAAGGCCGGCAACACGCCGCTGCACGAAGCCGCCCGCAATGGTCAGGTGTCGGCCATGCGCCAGCTTCTTGCCAACGGCGCTTCCATCGACGCCCGCAACGAGGCCGGAGAGACGCCGCTGCACCTGGCAGCGAAAGGCGGCCACTACACCGGCACCAAGCTGCTGCTGGACCGGGGCGCCAATTTCAACCTGCGCACGCCGACGGGGGCCACCCCACTCTCCCTGGCCAAAGGCGGCCAGGTGAAAAGTCTGATTCAGGATTTCGGCGGGCGGTAGGAGCGCCCATGGGTGCGAGAAAGCCCTGGGGCGGGGCCTAGTTCAGGCGAGGACTGAAACCTACCGCAAGCGGAAATAGGCCCTTAGGCCACCGTCACCTTCGCCTCGCCCGCGACCATCTCCCCGATCACCGCCGCGAAGTCGAAGCCTTCCTTCCGGAACACCCCCAGCACCTCGTCCACGACCTCCGGCGCGCAGGCCACCAGCAGGCCGCCGCTGGTCTGGGGGTCGGTGAGCAGGTTGCGCTGCCACAGTTCCATGCCCTCCGGCAACACCACTTCCTTGCCGTAGCTGGCCCAGTTGCGCCCCGCGGCGCCGGGGGCGAAGCCCTGCCGGGCCAGTTCCAGGGCCTCGGGAAACACCGGCAGTTTGCCGAATTCGACCCGAGCCCCCAGCCTGGAACCGCGGCAGATTTCCAGCAGGTGGCCGAGGACGCCGAAGCCGGTGACGTCGGTCATGGCATGAACGTCGGGCATATCGGCGAGGGGGGCGCCGGGGGTATTGAGCTGGGTGGTGCTGGTGATGAGGCGGCGGTAGCCCGCCTCGGGCAGCTTGCCCTTCTTCATGGCGTCGGCGAAAACACCGATGCCCACTCCCTTGCCCAGGATCAGCACGTCCCCGGCCCTTGCGCGGTCGTTGCGGCGCACCTTGTCGGGATGGACCACCCCCAATACGGCGAGGCCGTAGATAGGCTCCGGCGCGTCGATGGAATGGCCGCCGGCGACGGGAATGCCCGCCTTCTCGCACGCCATCTGGCCGCCGTGGAGGATGTCACGGATCACCTCCACCGGCAGCTTGTCGATGGGCATCCCCACCACCGCCAGGGCCAGGATGGGCTTGCCGCCCATGGCATAGATGTCGGAAATGGCGTTGGTGGCGGCGATGCGGCCGAAATCCACCGCGTCGTCGACGATGGGCATGAAGAAGTCGGTGGTGGCGATGATGGCCTGCTCGTCGTTGAGGCGGTAGACCGCCGCGTCGTCGCTGCTCTCTGTGCCCACCAGCAGGTTGGGATAGAGGGCGCCCGCCGCGGGCAGGGAGGCGAGGATATCGGACAACACGGCGGGGGCGATCTTGCAGCCGCAGCCGCCGCCGTGGGAAAGGGTGGTGAGTCGGATGGACATGTATAATCTTCCCTTTTGGATCGTTCGCCGCCGGAACATTGCGGCAAGAAATAAAGAATGGCCGCAACCGTATCACAACTGGACGAATTCGACGAGATCATCGACGCCCGCACGCCGAAGGAATTCGCCGAGGACCGCATTTCCGGCGCCCGCAATTTTCCCGTCCTGTACGACGAGGAAAGGGTGAAGGTGGGCACCCTCTACAAGCAGGTCTCCGCCTTCGAGGCGAAGAAGGTGGGGGCGGCCCTGGTGGCGCGCAACATTGCCGACCACCTGGAGCGCCACTTCGCCGATCGTCCCCGCAACTGGCGGCCCCTGGTGTACTGCTGGCGCGGCGGCAACCGCAGCGGCTCCCTGGTCACCATCCTCCGGGCCGTGGGCTGGAAGGCCGAGCAACTGGAAGGCGGCTACAAGGCCTACCGGCGCATGGTGCTGGCCGAACTGGAAACCCTCCCTGCCCGCTTCGGTTATCGGGTGGTGTGCGGCGCCACGGGCTCGGGCAAGAGCGAACTGCTGCGTGCCCTCCTCCGCCAGGGCGGCCAGGTGCTGGACTTGGAAGGGCTGGCGGCCCACCGGGGTTCGGTTCTGGGCAGCCACCCCGACACCCCGCAGCCGAGCCAGAAGCGCTTCGACAGCCTGCTGTGGGACACTCTGCGCCGTTTCGACCCGGAACGGCCGGTGTACGTGGAGGCGGAGAGCAAGAAAATCGGCAACCTGCGGGCCCCCGACGCCCTAATGAGCGCCATGTGGTCCAGCCCCTGCCTGCGGATGGAAGTCCCCATGGCGGCACGGGTGGACTACCTGCAGCGGGACTACCGCCATTACCTGGAAGAACCGGAAACCCTGTGCGAGAAACTCGCCTACCTGACCGCCCTTCATGGCAAGGAGCGCATCGGCCGCTGGCAGGAGCTGACCCGCGCCGGGGCCTGGAACGAACTGGTGGAAGAACTCCTGGTGGACCACTACGACCCCGCCTACCGCCGCTCCACCCGCCAGCACTATCCCCAGCTGGAACAGTCCCCCCCCTGGACGGTGGACGCCATCAACGACGACGCCATGGACGAACTGGCCCGGCGCATCCTGGCAGAGGAAAAGCTATAGCTCCGACGTGCAGTGGGGGCAGCGTGTGGCTTTCGCGGGCACGGCGGAACAGCAGTAGGGGCATTCCTTGGTGGCGGGCTCCGCGGCGGGCGCCGGGGCCTCCACCTGGCGCTTGAGGCGGTTGATGGCGCGCACCAGCAGGAACACCGCGAAGGCGACGATGGCGAAGCTCACCACGGCGTTGATGAAGAGGCCGTAATTCAGGGTCACCGCTCCCGCCTTCTTGGCTTCCGCCAGGGAGGCATAAGGACCGGCCACGGCGCCGTCCCGCAGCAGCAGGTAGAGGTTGGAAAAGTCCACGTTGCCCAGGACCAGGCCGATGGGCGGCATGATGACGTCGTCCACCAGGGATTTGACGATGGCGCCGAAGGCGGCGCCGATGATGATACCCACCGCCATGTCGACCATATTGCCCTTGACGGCGAATTCCTTGAACTCCCTGAACATGGTTTTTCTCCTCAGTTTGCCGCCAGCAATTCCGACAGGCGGCGGTTTTCCAGCAGCAACTTGCGATAGGCGATGGCCTGGGTGACGGCGCTTTTCAACTCGTACTCGTTCCAGGGCTTGGGGACGAAGCTGAAAATTTCCGCCCGGTTGACGGCCTCGATCAGCACCTGGAGGTCGGCGTAGCCCGAGAGCAGGATGCGAGCGGCGTCAGGGCGCAGCTTGCGGAACACCTCCAGGAACCGGATGCCGTCCATGCCCGGCATGCGGTAGTCGGCGATCACCAGGTCGTAGGCCACCGTCTGCACCTTTTCCAGGGCATCCACGGCATTGTCGCTGACATCGACGGTAAACCGGAATTCGTGCCCGTTCAGGGGAAACTCGGGATTCGCTTCGTGGCGCATCACCGCGTACAGGTCGTCCAGATGGTTGCGGTGGGAGAGCTCGCGCCAGATGGCGTTCAATACCCCCTCGTCGTCGTCCACCACCAGGAGCTGGAAATGTTCCTCGCCCTTTGCCCCCTCGACGGCATCGCCGAACTTCGCCCGGCAGGCCTGGGCCAGGCGGCGGTTTTCCCGCGCCACGCGCTGGAAGGCCAGGGCCTGGGCCACGGCCCCGGCCAACTCCATCGAATCCCAGGGCTTGCCGATGAAGCGGTAGATATGGGTCTGGTTGATGGCGTCCACCAGGACGTCCCGGTCGGCATGGCCGGACAGGAGCAGGCACACGGCATCGGGCTGGATTTCGCGGAAAGCCTTGAGAAAGCTGACGCCATCCATTTCCGCCATCTTGTAGTCGGCGATCACCAGATCGATGTTCATTACCCTGGCGCATTCCAGGGCTTCGACGGGAGACGAGTAAGCCTCCACGTCGTGCCGTTCCTCGCCTTCCCAGCCACTTATCTCGCGCTTCAGCGCGGCGAGGATATTCGTTTCGTCGTCCACCAGCAGTATGCGGCTCATGTTTTCTTTCCCTATTCCCAATCGACATGAAGTGCGTCCATCACTCCACGCCTCCACCCACTCCTTCAGCCCTGACATGAGCAACCAACGTTCTGCCCTCCAGGAGCTCGAAACCGCGCAGTTGTTCGATGACATTCTGATCCAACACGTAGCCCTTCGCCAACAGCAAAAGCCCCTCGCTGCTGAAGAGATCCCGGGACAGCACCATGCCCGGGCTCAGCTGATTGGGGGTGAGCGTCTTCTCCACCACGGCCTTCTGAACGGCCGGCTTCTTGCTCATGATTTCGACGAAAGCATCCACCACCTGCGGGTCGTAGCGCTTGCCGCGTCCTTCGACGATGAATTCCAGCGCTTCGCGCTGGTTGAGCGCCCGGGCGACCAGGCGGCCATAAATCAGGTTATCGTAGTCGTTGGCCACGGCCAGTATCCGCGCCCCCAGGGGAATCGCCAGGGCGGCCAGGCCGTCGGGGAATCCCTGCCCGTCGTAGCGCTCATGATGGCCCTGGATGATCTTCGCCGCTGGCCGGATCTGCTCCAGGGCCATCAGGGCCGCCGCCCCCCGGGCGGGATGCTTCACCACTTCCGCCCGCTCCTCCACGGTCAGGTTGGAGTAGGCCTTGGTCAGGAGGTGGTCGGGGAGGCCGACCTTGCCGATATCGTGCAGCAGCGCGGCCACCAGCACATCCTGAGCGTCGGCCGCGGCCACCCTCAGCCTGCGCGCCAGCATGTGGGCCATCTCCGCCACGCGCTTGGAGTGCCCCGCCATGCTGCCTTCCCGCATCTCCACCAGGTTGGCGAACACCTGAATGGAGGTGAGGAAGGTTTTCTTCAACTGCTCGTGGGCCGTCTTCAAGGAGTCCATGGCCCGGCGCAGCTCCTCGGTGCGCGCCTTGACCCTTTCCTCCAGGTGGCCGTTGAGCTCCTTCAATTCCGCGTTCTGGCGCTGGGTAAGGGCCACCAGGCGGCGTCTTTCTTCTTCGAGGAATTTCCGTTCCAGGGCCTGGCGCACGATCAGCACCACTTCGTGATCGTCCCAGGGCTTGGCGATGTAGCGGTAAATCTCGCCCCGGTTGATGGCCGCGACGGTGGATTCCATATCGGCGTAGCCGGTGAGGAGGATGCGCACCACGTCGGGCCATTGCTGCCGCACCCGCTCCAGGAATTCGGCGCCGCCCATGCCGGGCATGCGCATGTCGGACACCACCAGGTCGATGGGCGCTCCTCCCCTCAGGATTTCCAGTCCCGCATCGCCGCTTTCGGCGGTGAAAACCTGGTAGCCGAGGGGACGGAACAGGCGTTTGAGGGCGGACAGGATGTTGGGCTCATCGTCCACGAAGAGCAGGCTGGAGGAGGCTTGTTCGTTCATGCTTTCCCCGCATCCCCGTCGGCCGGATTGACCGGCAGCCATACCCGGAAAACCGTGCCCTTGCCCACTTCGCTTTTCACCTCGAAGCGCCCATGGTGCTTCTCGACGATGCTGTAAGAGACCGACAGCCCCAGCCCCGTGCCCTTGCCCACCGGTTTGGTGGTGTAGAAGGGGTCGAAAATGCGGGACAGATTCTCCGGCGGGATGCCGCTGCCCGTATCCTCCACCTCCACCCATACCCACTCCCCCTCGGCGCCGGTACGCAGGGTGATGGTGCCCTTGGTCTGGATGGCGTGGGCGGCGTTGACCAGCAAATTCATGAACACCTGGTTCAACTGGAAAGGCAGGCAATAGATGCGCGGCAAATTGCCGAACTCCTTGACCACCTCGGCCTTGTACTTGAGCTCGTTCCAGACGATGTTGAGGGTGCTTTCCAGGCCCTTGTGCAGGTCGGCCCACTGCCACTCCTCCTCGCTGCCGGCGTGGGAGAAATCCTTCAAGTCCTGGACGATTTTCTTCACCCGGTTGATGCCCTCCCGGGACTCGGACAACAGGGCCAGGACATCCTGCTTGAGGAAGACGAGATCGAGGTTCTGCTTGATGCGTCGGATTTCCTCCCGGCTGGCCTCGTCCAGCGCGGGTTCCACCTTCTCGTAAGCGTCGAGGATGGTGAAGAAATCTCGCAGATATTTCTCCAGGGTGCCGATGTTGGAATAGACGTAGCCGATGGGATTGTTGATTTCGTGGGCCACGCCGGCGGCAAGTTGGCCGATGGAGGCCATCTTCTCCGATTGCAACAATTGGTTGCTGGCGTGCTCCAGCTTCTTGTTGATCTCCTGCACACGCGCATTCACCCGCGACAGTTCGTCGATGCGCTCCCGCTGCTCGGCGTGCATGCGCATGTTCTCGATCACCACCGCCGCCAGGCTGACCAGCACGCCGCCGTAGGAAAAGTCCTCCTTGCCGTAACCGTCGCGGTTTTCGTTGCGGCAAATGCACAGGGCGCCGATAATCCGCTCGTCCAGGCGCAATAGCCAGCACATGGCCAGGCCGCGTCCTTCCTCCACCATTTCCTGGATGCCGCACTGATCGTTGCCTTTGCCGGCGAGAAAATCGCGCCCTTCCGTCAACGCCTTGTTCAGCAGGGTTCCCTCGCAGCTGTCGCGCTGTCCCACCCTGCAGTGTTCGCAACCGATCGTCGCCGCCACGCGGGGAGAACCGCCCTCCTCGATGAGGGAAAGGGAGCCGCGGTCGGCCTGCAGTTCCTCCACGATGTGCCGCAACAACTCGCCGTACACCGCCTTGAGCTCATTGTCCTGGCCCAACTGATACAGGGAGTTGACCCAGTTCAACGCCTCGATCTTGTCGCTTGCCATTCTCTCCTCCGTTGGGAGCATCAGGAATTCCGCTCCTGCTCCGCTTTGCCCAGTTCGTAGTGGACAAAGGCTTTCCGCACCACCTCCCGCAACTCCTCGTCCTCCCAGGGCTTGGTCAGGAACTTGTAGATGGCGCCCTTGTTGACCGCCTCGGTGATGGTGCTTACTTCAGTGTAGCCAGAAAGCACGATGCGTATGATATCGGGATAAAGCACCTTGATCTTGCTCAATAGCTCGATGCCGCTCATTTCCGGCATCCGCTGGTCGGACAGCACCACGCCGACGTCGCTGTTCACCGCCAGGATTTCCAGGGCTTCCCGACCACTGCCGGCGGTCAATATCTGGTAGCCCTCGCGGCGCAGCAAGCGGTTGAGGGCCGTGGTGATGTTGGGCTCGTCGTCCACGATGAGGAGCTTGCGGGTGGCGCCGGGCGTCTGGGCGATGTCCTGCAGGCGCTTGCTGGACTGGAGCAGGCCCAGCGCTTCCGCCGCCGGCAGTGCCCGGCTGTAGAAGAACCCCTGCATTTCGTCGCAATGGATGGAACGCAGGTAAGCCATCTGGGCCTCGGTTTCCACCCCCTCGGCCACCATCCGCAACCCCAGACTATGACCGAGAGCGATCATGCCCCGGACGATGGCAGCGTTGGCCGGGTCGAAGGCGATATCCCGGACGAAGGACTGGTCGATCTTCAGCAGGTCGACGGGGAACAATTTCAGGTAACCGAGGGAAGAGTAGCCGGTGCCGAAGTCGTCCACGGCGAAATGCAGGCCGATATCCCGCAGCCCGCGCAGGATGTCCGCCGTTTCCTCGGCGTCCTCCATCAGGAAGGATTCGGTGAACTCCAGCTCCAGGAGGGCCGGGTGAACATCGGTGGCCTCGAGCACTCCCCGCACCACCTCCAGCAGGCGTCGCTGGCGCAGTTGCAATACCGACACGTTCACCGCCATGCGCAGCTTGACGAAACCCGCTTCGTGCCACCGTTTCGCCTGCATGCAGGCCTCCCGCAGCGCCCACTCGCCGATGGGCAGGATCAGGCCGGTCTGCTCGGCCAGGTCGATGAATTTCCCCGGCAGCAGCAGCCCCTGCTGCGGATGCTGCCAACGCAGCAGGGCCTCCATGGCGACGATTTCGCCGTTCACCATGTCGATGCGGGGCTGGTAGTGGAGGAGCAGTTCTCCCCGCTCGATGGCGTGGTGCAGGGCGGTTTCCATGGCCGCCCGCTCCTCCAGTTCCCGCCCCTGCTCATGGGAATAGAAAGCGTAATTGTGGGTATCGATCAGCTTGGCGTTGGCCAAGGCGATATCCGCGTTTTTCATCAGCGTTTCCGGGGATTCGCCATCCGTGGGATAAACCGTCACCCCGACCCGGGCCGACAGGTGAAGTTCGTAACGGTTGAAAAACACCGGCTCGGCAACCGCCTCGAGCACCTTGCTCGCCACCACCTTGACGTGGCTCTTGTCCTGCAGGTCCGGCATGACGATGGCGAAGTTGTCCGCCCCGATGCGGGCCACGGTATCCCCCTCCCGCATGAGAACCGCCAGGCGCTGGCTGATGATTTTCAGCACCTGATCCCCGGCCTGGCGGCCGAAGCGTTCGTTGACGCTGCGGAAACGGTCCAGGTTGACCACCAGCAGCGCCACGAAGCACTGCAGGCGCTTGGCGTGCGCCAGAGCCTGACCGATGCGGTCCCGCAGCAGGAACTGGTTGGGCAGGTCAGTCAGCGCATCGTAGTAGCTCAGATGCCGCACCTGCTCCTCCGCCCGCTTTCTGGCATCAATGTCCCGCACCGACACCAGGAGCCGCTCCGCGCCGCCGATGGTGGCGAGGTTCATGGATACCTCCACCCAGAACAGGCTGCCGTCCTTGCGCTTCGCCCGCCACTCGAAGGTCTGGGGCTCGCCGGCGGCAGCTTTGTCGATTAGCGCCAAGGCCTCCTTCTGGGTATAGGGCGGCGAACCGGCGGAGAGGTCCTCCACGCTGAGCCGCAGCGCCTCCTCGCGGCTGTAGCCGTAAAGTTCGCTGACCCGGCGGTTGACGTCGACGATGGCGCCGTTGGCAAGCTCTTGCACGAAAATGGCGTCGCTCACCGAATCGAAAATGGCGCGGAAGCGTTCCTCGCTCGCCTTCAGGGCCTCGTCCGCCAGCTTGCGCTCGGTGATATCCCGGGCAATGCCCGCCGTGCCGATGATTTCGCCCTGTTCGTTGACGATGGGGGTCTTGATGGTTTCGATCCAGGATTTCCGCCCCGCGGCGTCGAGCAACTCCTCTTCCACCCGTTTGCGGCGCCCGGAACGCATCACCTCGTCGTCGTCGGCCAAGTAGGCGCGGGCCAGGTCCGGGGGCCAGAGATCCAGGTCGGTCTTGCCCGGCACCTGGGATGCCGGCACGCCGCATGCCTCGGCAAAGCGCTCGTTGGCGGCGATGAAGCGGCCCTCCCGGTCCTTCAGCCAGGCCATGTCGGGAATGTTATCCAGCAGCGCGTGAAGGCGTTGCAATCCCTTCTGCATCGCCTCCTCGGCCTGAACGCGGCGGAATTCGCTTTCCAGGCCGTCGAGGGCGAAGGACAGATCGCTGGCCATTTCCTCCAGCAGTTGGATCAACTGTGGATCGAAGTAATGCTCGGCACCCGCGTAAAGCGTCAGCGCCCCTGCCGGCTTGCCGCCGACGAAGAAGGGGAACACCCCCGCCGCATGGACGCCCCGTTCCGCCAGGGACGCCCGCCAGGGCGCGGTATGGGGGTCCATGGCGTAGTCGTTGACGACATAGCTGCGCCCCTCCCGGATGGCGGTGCCCGTCGGCCCCTGGCCTTCGGGAATCGCGGCATTGGTGGAAACGCGCAGGGAGGCCAGATAGCCCCGGTCGTCCCCGCTGCTCGCCGCCACCCGAACCCAGCCGGTTGCCGGGTCGGGGAGGCCGATCCAGGCGAACCTGAAGCCGCCCCGCTCCACGGCGATGCGGCAAACCTCCCGGAACAGTTCGTCCCGGTCGTGGAGCCGCACAATGGCTTCGTTGCACATCGACAGGGCCGCATAGAGGTCGGTGAGGCGGCGAATCCGGGTTTCCGCCTCGCGCCGCTCGCTGATGTCGCGCACGACGCCGACATGCAGCCTGACCCCATCCTGATCCAGGGTCCGCAGGCTGATCTCCACCGGAAACGCCCTGCCGTCCTTGCGCAGGTGGACGGTTTCAAAAATCGAGCCCTCCTTCGAGGCCTCCGCCTTGCGCCAGTCCTCTTCCAGGCGCTGCCGCTCCTTGGGAATGCGCAGCGCCCGGACGTCAAGGCCCAGTATTTCCTCCCGGCTGTAGCCGTAAAGGCTCTCGGCACGCTCGTTGGCGTCGAAGACCACGCCCGAGTCGTCGGTCACGAAAATGGCATCGTTCGCGTGGCGGCTGAGAAGGTCGAGGCGCCGGGTCAGCAGGCGGCGCTCCATTTCCGCCTGGGTTTGCCGCAGCAGGAAACTATCCCGCTGACGGCGCCACCACAGCCAGACCATGGCCGCTGCCGCGGCGACGAAGACAGCCACCAGGGCTGCCGTTATCCAGGCCAGGCGGTTGATGGGGGCCAGCATTTCCCTCTGGTCGATTTTCGCTTCCAGATACCACGGCGAATCCGGGATATGGCGCAAGGCGGCCAGCACCGGCACGCCCCGGTAATCCCTGCCCTCCACCATTCCCTCCCGCCCCTGGATCGCCATGACGGTCGGCAGGTCCTCCCGGGACAAGGGGACGCGCAGCTGGAGCCCCGGTCCCGGGTAGTGTCTCAATTGGTTGAGGTACAGCGCCTCGTCCCCCTCCCGCTCCACCAGGAGGCTTTCCGCGCTGGCGCTGGGCACGGGCCAGGACTGGACCAGGGGGAAGAGGAATTTCCTCGGATCGATCCGCAGCTGGACGACCCCGACATCCCGCCCGCTGCGCTTCGAGCGCAGGGGGGCGAAAATCTCCAGTTCGATCTCACCGCCCGCGCCTACCTGGTGAAAATCCACCATCACCACCTTGCCCAAGCGCATGGCGGCGATGGCCGCCCCTTCTTCCTCTTCGGTGAGCGCGAACAACGCCCCCGTCGCCAGCAGGGGGCGAAGCCGGTCGTCGAAGAGGGCAACCCCCGAGTAACCGTGGACATCCTTGGTGATTCGGAGGCGGGAAAGAAGGTCCTGCCGCTCGGCCTCGTTGTCCTTGAGAAGCCAATTCTCCACCGCCTCCGTGAGAAAGGGGCTGGACTGGAGGATGGCCGCATCCCCCCGCCGTTCATTCAGCCAACTGCGAATCTGCCCCACCTTGAGGTCGGCGATGGCCGCCAGCTCGTTATATTTCGCCGCCTTCATTTCCCCCCGGTGGCGATCGAACACCAGGTAGCCGGCGGCGGCGATGATCCCGGCGAGGAGCGCAAAAGCCAGGTAGGGGACATAGGCCGGGGTGTTATTCCGCGGGGGAGGAAGCGCGCCAGCTTCGGCATCGGAAACCGGAATGGGGGCATGGCGCAGGAGGAGATAGAGCAGGAATCCGGTGACCGCGACGAACAGCAGCCCTTTGCCCATTTCCAGCCAGCCCCCCCAGGCCAGGGTCTCCTCCAGGGGCTGGATCAGGAAATCGGAAGCCACGATCCACAGGCCGCTGACCACGGCGTAGACCAGGGCCACCGTGAGGGCATAGCGGCTGCTGACGGGGCGGAGGCGCCTAGCCATGTCGAGTCCATTGGCAGGGATATCCAGGCCGTAACAAAGCCCAGCACCCACTTCGAATTAGCCGATAGCACTTCATGCGCGCGGTCGTCCTCCTGTTCAGCGGCGAGTGAATCATTTTTTCGCCTTATTGGCCGTTATTTTTCAGCGCCTCTTGTTAAATTTTTTTGTTAATGGTAGGGGCCTTGGAGCAAGGCCATCCATAGGGGATACCCTGATTGTTGGAATAAAAAACGCCGTTTCATCCCTCTTCTTCCCCGAGTGACACGCAAGCCGTCATAAACCCAAAACAAACCGGTCATGGGGTCGCGCCGCCCTTCCCCTGGCCGTTTTCCACCGCTATCTCGTGGCGCAGGAAGGCTTCCCGGAGGTTTTCCCGCAACTCCTCGTCTTCCCAGGGCTTGGTGATGAACTTGTACACCTCGCCCCGGTTGATGGCCTCGGTAATGGTCTTGACTTCCGTGTAGCCGGAAAGGACCAGGCGGCTGACGTGGGGATAGAGGACCTTGACCTGGCTCAGCAGTTCGATGCCGCTCATGCCGGGCATGCGCTGGTCCGTCAGGACGACGCCGATGCCTTCGGTCACCGCCAGAATCTCCAGGGCCTCCCGGGCGTCGGCGGCGCTGAAAATGTGATAACCCTCGCCGCGCAACAATCGCTGCAGCGCCGTAATGACGTGGGGCTCGTCGTCCACGATCAGCAGCTTGCGGGCGGCGCCGGACATCTGGGCGATGTCCTGCAGCCGCTTGCTGGACTGAAGCAGCGCCAGGGCCTCGGCGGGCGGCAAGGCCTGGCTATAGAGAAAACCCTGCATCTCGTCGCAGTGGATGGAGCGCAGGTAGTTCATCTGGGCTTCGGTCTCCACCCCCTTGGCCACCATCTTCAGCTTGAGGCTGTGGCCGAGGGCGATCATGCCCTGGACGATGGCGGCATCCGCCGGGTTGAAGGCGATGTCGCGGATGAATTCCTGGTTGATTTTCAGCAAATCGATGGGGAACAGCTTGAGGAAGGACAGGGAGGAATGGCCGGTGCCGAAATCGTCGATGACGAAGCGCAGGCCGAAGTCCCGCAGGCGACGCAGGGTGTCGGCCGTTTCCTCGCGGTTTTCCATGAGGAAGGTCTCGGTGAATTCCAGCTCCAAGTGGACCGGATTGAGACCCGCCGCCTCCACCGCCGCCCGCACCTTCTCCACCAGGTCCCGCTGGCGGAACTGGAGGATGGACATGTTCACCGCCATGCGCAGCTTGACGAAGCCCGCATCGTGCCATTCCTTGGCTTGGCGGCTGGCCTCCTTCAGCACCCACTCGCCGATGGGCAGGATCAGGCCGCACTGCTCGGCAATGGGCAGGAAGCGCCCCGGCGACAGCAATCCCTCCTGGGGATGCTGCCAGCGCAGCAGGGCTTCCATGGCGACGATCTCCCCGCTCCGCAGATCGATGTGGGGCTGGTAATGAAGCCGCAGTTCGTCCCGCTCGATGGCGTGGCGCAAGGCGTTTTCCAGGGCCAGCGTCTCCTCCAGCTCGCGGCTCTGCTCCTGGGTGTAGAAGACGAAGTTGCCGCCGCCTTCGGCCTTGGCGCCGGAGAGGGCGATGTCCGCGTGCTTGACCAGCAGCTCGGCCTGCTCGCCGTGGAGCGGGTAAAGGGCGATCCCCAGGCGGGCCGTGAGATTGAGTTCGTAACCGTTGACGCGCACGGGCTGCCGCACCGCTTCCAGCACCTTGCCGGCCGCCGTGACGGCCAGCTGGTTGTCGTCCAGGTCGGGCATGACGATGGCGAAATTGTCCGCGCCCAGCCGCGCGACGGTGTCGCCCTCGCGCATCAGCCCCGCCAAGCGCTTGCCGATCACCTGCAAGACCTGGTCGCCGGCAAAGTGGCCGAAATGCTCGTTCACTTCCCGGAAGCGGTCCAGATTCACCGCCATCACCGCCACGAAACGGCGGTTCCTTTTTGCCTGGGCCAGGGCCAATTCGATATGGTCCAGCAGCAGGAACTGGTTGGGCAGGTCGGTCAGGGCGTCGTAGTGGGTGAGGTGACGGATGCGCTCTTCCGCCTCCTTGCGCAGGGAGATGTCCGTGAAGATGCCGATGTAATGACTCACCCGCCCCTGTTCGTCGCGCACCGCGCTGATGGCCATCCAGGCGGGGAAAGTCTCGCCGTTTTTACGCCGGTTCCAGATTTCTCCCACCCAGCGGCCGCTCAGTTCGATGGCCGCCCACATGTTCTGGTAGAAGCTCCGGTCATGCCGGTCCGAGCTCAGCAGGCTGGGCTTCTGCCCCAGGGCCTCCTCTTCGCTGTAACCGGTAATTTCGCTGAACATGCGGTTGACGGAGATGATGCGCATGCCACCGTCGGTCACCATGATGCCCTCGGCGCTTTCCTCGAAAACCTTGGCGTCCAGCTTGAGTTTCTCCAAGGCCTCCATGCGCTCGCTGACGTCGTCGTACACCGTCACCACCTCGCCGGAAGGCAGGCGGAAAATATCGCTTTCCCGCCAGCCCACCACCCGCTCGTCCCGGTACAGGTCCGCCGCCCTATGCTCCGCCTGGCCGCTGCGCCACACCCGGCGCAGCGCCTCCAACAGGCCGAATTCCTCCGCCGCCGGGAAGACTTCCTGCAAGCGTTTTCCCAACAGGTCGTGGCGGTCCATGCCCTCGATGCGCTCCAGGGAACGGTTGACATTGCGGAATACGAAATCCTCGCCGTCGCCCCGCACTTCGTAAATCGCCACGGCGCTGTGCATGGTGTTGAAAAGCTCGTGAAAGCGGTCCTCGCTGTCCTTGAGGGCATCCTCCATGCGGACCTGGTCGGTGATGTCGGTCCGCACGCCGATCACCGACAGGGTTGTGCCGTCCGCCCCGCACAGAGTAGCGAAAGAATCGCTGAACCACCGCAGGGCGGAGCCATCCTTGTGCCGGACCCGATACATGATCTGGAGCTTGGCCTCGCAGGCCAGCACGGAGGCCATCTGGGCGCGCACGATATCCTGGTCTTCCTCGTAGATGCACTTGAACCAGAACTGGGGATCGTCGATGAATGCCTGGGGACCGTAGCCCAGCAACCGTTCCACCGCCGGACTGATGTAGGTGGTGGCGAAATCGGGCAGGCTGGCGGTGTACAGGATGCCGGGCACCGTTTCCACCAGGGTGCGGAAGCGATTCTCGCTCTGGCGCAAGGCCGACTCCGCCTCGAGGCGCTTCGCTTCCTGCTCGATGCCATCCTGGGCGAAGGACAGGCTGACCGCCATTTCCTGCAGCAAATCCACCAGCAGGGGGTCGAAAAACTGGACCTCGCCGGCATACAGGGTCATGGCTCCCACCACCCGGCCTTCCCGTGACAGGGGAAAGGCCGCCACGGCCCGCACGCCGTGACGAGGCCCCTCTGTCTGCCAGAACTCCCCTTCCGGGCAATGAAGGAAATCGTTGCAGATGGCGGGCTGGCCCTCGCGCAACGCCTTGCCCGTGGGCCCCGGGCCATCCAGGAGATCGCTGTCGGTCACCAGGCGCAGGCCGGTCAAAGCCTCCTCGTCCCCCGCGAAAAACCCCGTCTGGATCTGGTGGGGATCGCCGTTCGCCACGCGAATGAAGGCCGCCCGAAGCTTGCCCTGGCTCACCGCCAGGCGGCACACATCCTCGAACAGCTGCTGGCGCGTGATGCGGCGCATGATGGCCTGATTGGCCTGAAGCAGGATGGCGTACAGCCGGGCGAGCCGGGCCGCCTTTTCCTGGGCCTGCTTCTTGTCGGTGATGTCGCGGGAGATGCCGGTGGTGCCGACAATCTTGCCCTCCCTGTCGTATACGGGAGCCTTTACCGCTTCCAGCCACCGCCCTGCCGACAAGGCCTCTGTCCGCTTGCGCCGGCCCTCGTCCATGACGGTAAAGTCGTCGGCGCGGTACATCTCCGCCGTTTCGTGGGGAAACAGTTCCAGGTCGGTTTTGCCGACCACGGCGTTGGCCGGCAGGCCGACCTCCCGGGAGAAGGCTTCGTTGACCGCGACGTAGCGCCCCTCTCGGTCCTTCAGCCAGGCGGGGTCGGGGATGTTCTGCAGGATGGCGGCACGCTGATTCAGGCTGAGCTCGAGCTCCGCCTCCTTCCGCCGCAGCTGGTCGGCATCGCGGCAAATCGCCTGCTTCAGGGCCTGCTCGTGGCGGCGCAGCAGAACATACAGGACGACGGTGGGCACGGTAAAAAACAGCAGGGCCCGGCCCAGGTGGAAACCGGAGGCCTGTTCGACTTCGAGGAGAGCCTCCGCCAACATCCCGGAAACGAAAAACCACAGGCCGGTAAAGGCCATGTAGAGCATGACCAGCCTGAGGGCAGGCCGTCTGCTGTCGGAGTCGGACCGACCGGGCATAGGGGAAGGCCTTGTGGTTTTGCGGAATTAAATCTAGTTTAGAAGAAAAGCGTTCCAAGCGTTCACGTTGATTATGCTGTTGTGGTAATACCGCCGCAAGCCCGCGTTTTAAAAGGGATGGCGCGGTCGGAGGAGAGGCCAGTCCCTCCCGGCAACGGATGGGAAGGCAGTCGGGCGTTCCGAAGATACGGGTCTTGCGGTTCCTCAGAAACCTGCAGAAGGAAGGAATAAATCATGAGCACAACCTGGATTCTGGTCGCCAACGCCGGAGAGGCCCGCCTGTTCGCCAATCACGGCCCCAACAAGGGATTGACGCTGCTCAAGCAGCTCGATCACCCCGCCAGCCGGGAAAAAGCGTCCGAACTGGTGAGCGACCGCCCCGGCCACAACCAGGGGGCGGGAAACGGCCATGGCTCCTTCATCCCCCCTACCGACCCGAAGCAGCGCGAAGCGGAGCTGTTCGCCCAGGAACTGGCAAAAGAGCTGGAACAGGGCCGCACGTCCAACAGCTTCGACCGTATCGTCCTCGCCGCGGCCCCGGCCTTCCTCGGCCTGCTTAACAGCGCGCTCAGCGGCCAGGTGAAAAACCTGGTCAGCGATACCCTGCAGAAGGACTACACCAAGGCCAGCGAGAAGGAACTGGCCGGCTATCTCGACAAGGTGGTCTGCGTCTAGCGGACTTCGGGCACAGTGCCCTCAAGAGGAAGGGGAGGGGGATTCCGCTTCCTCCCCCAAGCTCCAGCGGCCGATCACTTCGTAGTCCGCCCCTTCCCGATCCAGCACCGAACGAACCAGGACGAACTCCCTCGCTGCCCATGCCGCCCCGGGCAGCCCATCGATGCGCGGGCGCCGCTCGGCCTTGCGCAGCAGGGTGACGTGGGGAACGTAGGGCCGTTTATCGCAGGATATTCCCTGCTGCTCCAGAGCCGTTTCCAGCCCGTGCACCAATCGCCGCAGGGGGGGCGGCGTCTCCTCGGGCATGGCCCAGACGATGCGGTTGTGCTTCCACCAGCCGTAACGGTTGAAATTGATGGAGAACGCCTCTGCCCGCACCGAGGCGGCGGCTCGCTCCAACTGCGGGATTTTCTCCGGCGCCACCTCTCCCAGGAAAACGAGGGTCAGGTGCACCGTCGCCAGGCGCGTGAGACGGCCGCCGCAGGCAACCTGCAGTTCGCGGCCGGCATGATGGAGCGCGCGGGCCGCCTCCTTGTCGGGCCAGAGGGCGAAAAACAGCCGTTGCGGGCGGGCAGCGGGGGGCTTCGTCAGAGAGGCGCCAGCAGGCACACCGCCTCCGCCGCGATGCCCTCGCCCCGTCCGGTAAACCCCAGTTTCTCGGTGGTCGTGGCCTTGACGTTGACCGCCTCCACATCGACCTCCAGGTCATCGGCGATGTGCTGGCGCATGGCCGGGATGTGGGGCGCCATTTTCGGCGCCTGGGCAATGAGCGTGGCGTCCAGGTTGGATACCCGCCACCCCTTCTCCTTCAGCAGGCCGTTGACGTGGCGCAGCAGCTTCCGGCTGTCGATGCCCTTGTAGCGGGCGTCGCTGTCGGGGAAGTGGCGACCGATGTCCCCCAGGGCCGCCGCCCCCAGCATCGCGTCGCAAATGGCGTGGAGCAGCACGTCGGCGTCGGAATGGCCGGCCAGACCGAGGTCGTGGGGAATCTCCACCCCGCCGATGATGAGCTTGCGCTCCGGGGCGAAAGCGTGGACGTCGAAACCATGACCGATACGCAAGCTCATCGCTCCGTCTCCAGTTCGGCGGTAAGGACCATCTTCGCCACCTCCAGGTCTTCGGCGTAGGTCACTTTGATGTTGCGGTTGTCCCCCGTCACCAGGAGGGGATGATGGCCCGCCCACTCCATGGCCTGGGATTCGTCCGTGGCCGACGCGCTTTCCGGCCGGGAGAGGGCATCCAAGAGCAAGCGGTAGCGGAACATCTGGGGGGTTTGGGCACGCCACAGGCCGTCCCGCGGCTCGGTACGCTCCACCCGTCCCGAATTGTCGGCCCGTTTCAGGGTATCGGCCATGGGGATGGCCAGCAATCCGCCCACGGGGTCGCCGCCCACCTCCTGGATCAACCGGTCCAGATGCTGGCGGGAAAGGCAAGGTCGGGCGGCATCATGGACCAGGACCCAGTCGTCGTCCGCCACCGTCCCGGCCATGGCCATGAGGCCGTTGAGCACGCTCTGGGCACGGGTATCCCCGCCGCAGAACAACGCCTCCATCTTGGGGGAAAAATACTGGTCGCCGAAATGCTCCCAGTGCTTGTCCCCCTCCGCCAGCACCACGTAGGTGCGGGCAATTCCGCTGTAATCGCAGAGGGCAGAGAGCGTATGGTAAATCAGCGGCTTGCCGAAGATCGGCAAATACTGCTTGGGGATGGCGCTGCCCATCCGGGAGCCGCTGCCGGCAGCGGGCACCAGTGCGTAATAGTTAGGCATAACAGGTTCAACCGTCGATTTTGTGTCCTAAACTTAGGAATTCTTCAAGGGGGACAGACACACAGTTCCGATTATCGCCTCCCGCCTCGAGGGGGGCAAGGGAACGCTCCTGCCGCCGGGCTGGGGAGGCCCTTGAGAAACCGGGCCAAATGTGCTTTTATGACAAGTGAAAGTGGTAAAAATGAAACGTGCGGCACGCTATCCGACCCACCGTTTCCTTCCGAATTCGAGAGGTGCGCCATGAACCCGACCAGACCCGCCGCCGTCGCCGGCTCGTTCTATCCGGAGCGGCCGGAGCAGTTGGCTGAAGCCGTTCAGTCCCTGCTGCGCAGCGCCGACATGCACGAGGCCGCTGGGCCCACGCCCCCCAAAGCCGTCATCGTCCCCCACGCCGGGTACATCTATTCCGGCCCCATCGCCGCCAGCGCCTATGCCTTGATCGCGCCGTGGCGCAAACGCATCAGCCGGGTAGTCCTCCTGGGCCCGGTACACCGGGTGCCGGTGCGGGGTCTGGCGCTGCCCCAGACCGGCGGCTTCGAAACCCCCCTCGGTGTCGTGCCCCTCGACACCGAGGCCATGGTGGCCCTGGCGCGGCTGCCCCAAGTCACCCAAAGCGCCGCGGCCCATGCCTGGGAGCATTCCCTGGAGGTCCAGCTGCCCTTCCTGCAGCAGGTCTTGGACCAATTCTCCCTCGTTCCCCTGGCGGTGGGAGACGCCTCCCCGGAAGAGGTGGCCGGTGTGCTCGACTGCCTCTGGGGCGGGCCGGAAACGCTGATTGTCGTCAGTTCCGACCTTTCCCATTATCTCCCCTACGACACGGCGAAAAAATTCGACGAGTCCACCGCCATGTCCATCGTCAACCTGGAGGCGCCGGTCAGCCACGAACAGGCCTGTGGCGGAACCGCCATCAATGGCTTGATGCTTGCCGCTCAACGGCGGCATCTGCACCCCGAGCTGCTGGACCTGCGCAACTCCGGCGACACCGCCGGCGACCGTAACCGCGTGGTGGGGTACGGCGCCTTCGCCTTCTTCAAGGAGCCCGTTCTTGCCCACTGACGACATTGGCCCACTGCTGCTCAAGCTGGCCCGCGGCGCCATCGCCCGGCAACTGGGCGTGGCGGAGGAGGCGCCAAGCGAATCCTCCCCCCTGCTCGACGACGCTGCAGCCACCTTCGTCACCCTCACCCGCCATGGCCAGTTGCGCGGCTGCATCGGCAGCCTGGAAGCCCACCGGCCGCTTGGGGAGGACGTGGCCGCCAACGCCCTTGCCGCCGCCTTCCATGACCCCCGCTTCCCTCCCCTGGGGCGAGACGAATTGGCGGACACCCGGGTCGAGGTTTCCCTTCTCTCCCCGCTGGAACCGGTGGAATTCCGCGACGAGGCGGACGCCAGCGCCAAGCTTCGTCCCGGCGTCGATGGGGTGGTCCTGGAGTATGGGCGCCACCGGGGCACCTTCCTGCCCCAGGTATGGGAGCAATTACCGGAACCGGCGCGTTTTCTGGCCCACCTCAAGGTCAAGGCGGGGCTGCCGCCGGGCTTTTGGGACGCCGGGATAAAACTCTTCCGCTACACTGTCAAGAAATGGAAGGAAGGCAAGGAGTAATGCCGTGAGCGAAGAAAAGCTGGAACCGGGCAACTACCACCCGGCCAAGTGGTGGCACGCGCTGGACGATGGCCGTCTTCAATGCGACCTTTGCCCACGGGATTGCAAACTGCGCGAGGGCCAGCGCGGCGCTTGTTTCGTCCGCGGCGTTTCCGGCGGCCAGATGGTGCTCACCACTTATGGCCGCTCCTCGGGATTCTGCATCGACCCGGTGGAAAAGAAACCCCTCAACCACTTCTATCCCGGCTCCAGCATCTTTTCCTTCGGCACCGCCGGCTGCAACCTGGCGTGCAAGTTCTGCCAGAACTGGGACATGAGCAAGTCCCGGGACATGGACCTGCTGTGCGACGACGCTTCGCCGGCGGACATCGCCGCCACGGCGAAGAAATACGGCTGCAAGAGCGTCGCCTTCACCTACAACGACCCCATCCCCTTCGCCGAGTACGCCATGGATACGGCGGACGAATGCCACAAGCTGGGCATCCGGACCGTGGCGGTGACCAACGGCTACATGCACGACCAGGCGCGGCGAGACTTCTACGCCAAGATGGACGCCGCCAACGTGGACTTGAAGGGCTTCACCGACGACTTCTACCTCAAGCTCACCGGCTCCCACCTGCAGCCGGTGCTGGATACCCTGGCATACCTGGTGAAGGAAACCGATGTCTGGCTGGAACTGACCATCCTGCTGATTCCCGGCAAGAACGATTCGGACGGGGAAATCGAAGCCCTGTCGAAATGGGTGCGGCAGGAACTGGGGGCGGACGTGCCGCTCCATTTCTCCGCCTTCCACCCCGATTACAAGATGCT